>DEWI01000010.1 GCA_002363575.1 Verrucomicrobia bacterium UBA3214
TCGAGCGTCGTCATGCTGGATTTCAAGACTTCGCCCGTGCACAGCGTTTCGCCTGTCGTTTCGTCGCGGAGTTCGACGCCTTCGTCGTCGCGCTCTGGATCGACGAGCAGGTTTTTGCCGGCGAGCAGGATTTTCGCGCCTTGCGTCACGGTGTCCTGCGCGCGGGTGGCGGAATCGACGACGCTCGCGATTTCCGGCTCCGGCACGGGCGTCGCGTTCTGCGGTTTGAGCGTCGCGAGGCGCGCTTTCGCCTTTTTCGAGAGCCGGAGCGCCGCGCCGATCGAGTTTTTCGCCGGATCGAATTTGGCATTCGCGCCGTCCAGCGTCCCTTCGAACGTCAGTTCGAGCGCGAAGTCGCCGAAATCGAGTCTGTTGCCCGCGGCGAGGCTGGAGAGAATATAGTCGCGCACGAGCGAAAGATAATAATGCGCCGTCGAGGCCCCGAGCTGGCTTGTGCGCGCCAATTCCTCCGCCATCGCGGCCATGTCCAGACGCTCGTTGTGTATGATCGTCCCGACGCAACGAGCCTTGTGCGCGCTTTTCGCCGTCGGGTGCGCGTGTGCAGTGAACTTTACTTTCATTGTCGTGCCCTCCTTTCAGTACTTATATTGTCCTTGCCGGTGCCGCGACAGGGCAAGAATCTCAAAAATTTCCGCCTGAACCAAAGCGCCGTTCGCTTTGGTCGCCAGTTTTCGCAATTTCAGTCGTTTGCTTTCGCGACTCAAGTCGCGCGCTCTTGCGACCCTAGTCGCCTTGCTCCGCGACTCCAGTCGCCACGCTTCGCGACTCCAGTCGCGAGAGCAAACGACAAAAGCCGCGCGTGCACGCGACGAAAATCGCCGCGGCAACGCTCCCGGCGGGGACGGATGCGGAAACGGAAGGAGCGATGAAGCGCCCGACGCTACTCCGATGCCAGATGCCCAAGCCGCACGATGCTCGCTACGATGTGGAACCACCCCTGGCAGAACAAGAAGCGCCGGTGGTTTCACCTGCCCTTGCAGGCCAACCCCGCCGGCACCACAGCCAAGAAGCGCGAAGCGCCTTGATCCCTCTGACCAATAATCCTTTTCTTCTGCTGCTGCCTGACAGCTCATCCCATCCGTGGGAAGCCAGCTTCAAGGCGGAGTGAAGCCGGGAGCGAAGGACTAGCGGGCTAAGTTTTGGCATGGATGCCAAAACGCAAAGCGGCCGCCCGCGCATTGTCGCCAGCTAAAGCAATCTAGCCACCATACCGGGCAATGCCTTAGGCTTCACGAGCTTGCGCCGTGCATTAGCGCACGTGCGCTGTGGAATCCCAGGACTTTTTAGCGCGCCAAAGGCCCCAAGCGAGCGGCGATCCTGCGACAGAATAGGGAGGAAGCCAATGGCAAGAAAAGCGCTCTTCGGGAGGTTGCCGCGCCTTTGGGCGCGTGCGTGGCCGGAATGCCGGGGTTTTTTAGCGCGCCAAAGGTCCCAAGAGAGCGACGATCCTACAGCGGAATAAGGACAAAGCAAGGGGCGACGCAAGGCGCTCTTCGGGCGGTGCCACCGCGCTATGGCGTACGTGCGCGGCAGAATGCCGTGGCTTTTTAGTGCACCGGGAGCCAAAAGAGCGTAGCTATCTGGGGCGAATTTGGAAGAAAACAAAGGCCGCTGAACAGCGGCCAAGGAAAAACAAACGGCTGCAAAGGCGGCGGCGGGACATGAAAATCAATGGTGTCCGCGATGGATAATGACTGCGAGAATGGCGATATCCGAGGGATTGACGCCGGGGATACGCGAGGCCTGACCAAGCGTCTCCGGGCAAACCTTTTTAAGCTTCTGCCGCGACTCGAAACGCAGGGCGACGCACTTGTCGTAGTCCAGCCAACGGGGAATCGCGGTTTTTTCATCCGCTTCGGCGCGCTCCGCGGCCTTCTTTTCCTGCTCGATATACGGAGCGTAGTGCCTCGCAATCGCAAGTTCCTCCTCCAGCCAGGCACTGTCGAACCAAGGGGAAACAGGGGGATTCCGGGGGATTTCACCCCCCTTGACGGATGCCGCCAAGTCGAGCCATCGGGCAGCCGAGAAAGCGGCCTGAATTCGGTCGTTTTCGATGATTCCCAGACGCGCCGCGGCGCTTGCGAGCCGGAGTTTCGCATTGTCCTGACGGAGCAGCAGGCGTCTCTCCGCGCGACTTGTGAACATGCGGTAAGGCTCGTCCGTGCCTTTCGTCACGAGGTCGTCGATCATCACGCCGATATACGCCTCGCTCCGGGATAGCACCAGAGGCGCTTTCTTCTGGACGGCGAGCGCGGCGTTTGCGCCGGCCATGAAGCCCTGGGCGGCGGCTTCCTCGTATCCGGTCGTGCCGTTGATCTGCCCTGCGAAGTAGAGTCCGGCGATTCGCTTCGACTCGAGGGTGTGCAGCAGTTCGCGCGCATCTATGCCGTCGTATTCGATAGCATAGGCGTAGGCGAGGAAGACGGCGTTTTCAAGTCCCGGCACGGAGTGCACCATTTGCTCCTGCACATCCTTCGGAAGGGAGCAGGAAAGGCCGTTCGGGTAGATGATCGTGCCCGCGGAATCCTCCGGCTCCAGCATCACGTGGTGTCCGGCAGCTTCCGGGAAGCGCACGATCTTGTCTTCCAAGGAAGGGCAGTAGCGAACGCCCACTCCTTCTATCGCGCCGCCGTAGAGAGCGGACTTTCCGAGGTTGCTTCTGACTATTTCATGCGTCTTAGCCGTCGTATGGGTCATCCAGCACGGCATTTCCGGCAATGCGCCGGGGGTGGCCCCGACACCCTCCTTCGGGTGTTCCACGTGGAACACTCCAGGGCTGCGCCCCCAATGTTCCACGTGGAACATTGGGCGGGGAGACTCGCCGTCATGTCGCTCGCAGGCGCTATAATTGCAAGAATCGGCACGCAAACGCGGTGGAGTCCCCGTTTTAAGCCGTATCAGCTCAAAACCAAGCCTCGCAAGAGCGTCGGAAAGCCGGTTCGCCGCCGGGCGATCGTCTCCGCCGCCATCCTCGCCGCACTTCCCAATCCATATCCGCCCGCGAAGGCTCGTCCCGGCCGTCAGAACCACGGCATCGGCCGCGATCCGGCCGTGCCGGGAGGTCAAAACACCACGGCAGAAGCGTCGCGGCGAAGCGTCATCCACATCCAACCCCTCTACAATATCTTCCAGAACGGTCAAGTTGGCCGTATGCGCAATCACGGCCTGCATGCGCGCGGCATACTCGCGCTTCGCACACTGTACGCGCGTCGCGCGCACGGCGACGCCGCGGCTCGCATTCAGGGTTTTCGCCTGCAAGGCCGTCGCATCGGCATTCACGCCCATTTCACCGCCCAGAGCATCAAGTTCATAGACGAGATGGCTCTTCGCAAGCCCCCCGATAGCGGGATTGCACGGCATTTGGGCGATGGCGGACGCCTTTGCGGTGACAAGCAGCGTATCGACGCCCATTCGAGCCGCCGCAAGCGCCGCCTCGCACCCGGCATGACCGCCCCCGACGACGATAACGCCATACCGCTTCGCCGGGACGCCGGAAAAAGCCGCTTCCGCCCGCTCCCGCCCGCAGCGCGCGCCCTCCGTCCGCGGAATAGCCTCGCCAGACGCATTCCCCGCCGAACACGCGACAAAACCACCCTCCGCAGGCGCGACGGCGGCGCCACATCCAGCCCCGCCGACGCCATCGCACGCAGGGGAATCGGACGCCACAGAAGCTCCGGCAGCGCCACATACGCCCCCTGCGACACCATCGCGCGCAGAGGAAACCTCCATCGCAAGAGCACCGGCGGCGCCACATCCAGCCCCTCCGACGCCATCGCGCGCAGGCGAATCGGACGCCACAGGAGCGACGGCAGAACCACTTTCTGCCCCACCGGCTGCATCGCGCGCGGGGGAATCGCCAGGAGCAAGGAACGCGCCGGGATCGGCCGCGCCGCGCGCCGCGCCTCCCATGGCAGATGAAGAAGCCGCATCCATCGCGCCGTCGCCCGTGTTCGCGCCCGTTTCCCGCGACGCATTTGCAGACACATCCAGGCAGCGGGCGGCGTCTTGCGCGCCCGCTGGAATGCACTCGCCAAAATCGCTTTCTCGTTCCATCTATTCTCCTTGTCGGCGGGGTAAATTATAACATATCGCAACACGACTTGTAAACAATCGAATTTGCGGATTATGCGGCGGCTTGAAATTTCCGGAAACGCTTTATACCCAATAAATACGGGGCAAAGCAAATATCCGGCGCGCTTGTCAACAGGGAAACGCAAGTTCCGTGTCAACGATTATCAAGAAGTTATCAACATATCGAATGTGCGCAATGCGCGACGCATTGCAGGAAGATCGGGAAGCCCGCATCCATCGGCGCGTCCAGCGCGGCACACAATATAACAATTGACTGCAAAGGGCAGGCGGCGGGGCGCAAAAACATGCAAAGCCCGCAATTTCGGGCGCGCTCCGTCCGCGCGGCGGCGCAACGCAACGCCCAGACGGGGCTTTGCGCTGTCGTGCGAGCATAGAATCCCAGGAACCCAGGCCTCTAGCGCGATTCTCCGGGCTATCTTGCGCCTCCCCGCCGGAGCTTTTGGGGCGCATCGGGAGGGACCCGCCCCGCGGGGTTCGGAATGGGGCCAAAGGGGTGCTGCGGGGCAAGAAAGGGGATTTTCGGGCGCGCTGCGGCGGCCTAAGGGAAGAAAAGCGGCGGAAAAGAGCAAAAAACGCCTCTGGCTATTGCCAATAACGAGGGAATATGCTATAATTCCGCCAACAATAAGAAAAGGTTGAAGACATGGCGACATTCCAGTACATAGCCAAAGACGCTGCGGGAAACGAGCAGCGGGGGCAGATCGAGGCAGGCGACCGCGCAAGCGCGATAGCGGCGGTGCGCGCGCAAGGACTGTTTCCCACGGCGCTTGGCGAGGTGAAGAAGACGGCCGCTCCGGCGGCAGCGCCGGCGAAAGCGCCGAAAAAGGGTCGCAAAGCTGCCGCGGCGCCTGCGAAGGCGGCGAAGAAGGGCGGGGCGCTGAACAAGGAAATCAACCTGAAGATGCCCTCGTTCCTGCGCGGGAAAGTGAAGACGAAAGTCCTGACGCAGTTCACGCGGCAGCTCGCAACGCTCGTCAACGCCGGGCTTCCGCTGATGCGCGGCATCGACGTGCTGAAGCGGCAGATGAAGGACCCGCAGATGAAGGAAGCGCTGGACGGCATCGGCGAGAACATCGCCGCCGGCGGCACGTTCTCCGAAGCGCTGACGGCGTATCCGAAGATATTCGACCATCTGTACGTGAACATGGTGAAGGCCGGCGAAGCGGGCGGCGTTCTTGAAGTGGTGCTCGGGCGCTTGGCGGAGTTCGCAGAGAAGTCGGAGAGGATCAAGAACAAAGTCAAAGGCGCGATGATCTACCCGATCGTCGTATTGCTGGCAGCCGTGGGCATAACGGGCTTCCTGCTCGTGGCGGTGATCCCGAAATTCAAGCAGGTCTTCAACGACATGCTCGGCGGCGCGCCGCTCCCGGCGATAACGGAAGCGGTGATACAGGCCTCGGAATTCGTGCAGCACAACGGCCTCGTGATCGTCGCGATCGTCACGGCGATAGTGGTGATAACGAAAATCGTCGGGAAGACCGAAGCAGGCGCGAAGTTCTTCGACTGGGTGGCGCTCCACGCACCGGTGACGGGGACGCTGGCGCAGCGCACGGCCGTCTCGCGCGTGACGCGCACGCTCGGCACGCTGCTTTCCTCTGGAGTGCCGATCCTGCAATCGCTCGTCATCGTGCGCGACACGACAGGCAACCGCATCGTCTCGGAAGCGCTCCAGAACGTCCACAACGCCGTCAAGGAAGGCGAAGGCATGACGCAGCCGCTTTCGCAATGCTCCGTCTTCCCGCCGATGGTGGTGTCGATGGTGGAGGTCGGCGAAGAGACGGGCGCGCTTGCGGACATGCTCACGCGCATTGCCAACACGTACGACGACGAAGTCGATAACGCCGTGGCCGGCATGACGGCGGCGATCGAGCCTGCGCTGATCATCGTGCTGGCCGTGGTGGTGGGCACGATCGTCATCGCCATGTTCCTGCCGATGATCAAAATCATCTCCAGCGTATCTTCGGCGGCGGGCTGAGACGCCCGCGCCGCCCGGCGGAAAGAGAACGAGAGGAAGCGAAGAGCAGGAGCATCAGGAGCCGGTGGAAATGCAGACCACAGTACCCAGAAGCCGGAAGGCGGAGAATGCGCGCGGCGCATTCACGCTCATCGAAATGCTGATCGTCGTCGTCATCCTGGCGACGTTGATGTCGATCACCTTCAAATTGATGTCGGTGGGCGACGATTCCTCGCGGCGCGTGACGACGGTGATGCGAATCCAGAAGCTGGAGAACTGCCTTTCCGGGTATCTCTCGGCGTTCGGCTCCTACCCGCCGGTCAAGCTCCACGGCTCGCAGGACATTTCCTACGCCGTCGGCGGCCACGGCATCCAGACGTACCAGAAGAAGGAAATCAGCTGGTCGAAGGACTCCAAATCGCAAAACGAAGCGTGGGAGCAGATACAAGCGGCGTGCAAAGCGCAACCGGTCGCGTGCAGATATCCCTTCCCGAACGACTGGGACGACGCGATCGTCGCGCTTTCCGAAGACATAAAAAAGCTTGTGCAGGACGGCGAAGGGGAATTCGCATCGCTGACGGATGCGCGCAAGACCGTGCTCATGCAAGGTTTCGACAGTCTCGCCAACAACCCCGGACGCTTCGGCGGCCGCGACAAGACGGACTCGGACTGGCGCGACATCCAGATATTCCAATTCGGGCTGATGAGCTTCCTGCTGCCGCGCTACCTCTTCATGATGACAGGGCCGGACCACTTTTTCAACGGCACCGGGGTGGCGCAGTGGACGGGCAGCAACACATTGCCTTGCGATCCTTTCATGGGCAACCAGTACAACAGCTGGAAAACCGTCAAAGACGATTCCATGAAAGACACGGACACCGACGACTTCATCGCGATCGCCAACATTCCTTCGCAGACGGCGTGCGCGCGCTGGATGCCCAATCTCGCAGGCATGTGCGCCTGCAACCACGATTACAGCTTCTTCGGCACCTCCATAAGGACGGACACGGCGCTCAACGTCTCGCCGCAAATCGAAATCTTCTCGCCCGACGAAGAATCGTCCAACGGCACGTCGGGGCAGTACATCCTAGACGAAATCACGGTGGAAGACGGCTGGCGGCGCCCGATCTACTACTACTCGCCGCCGCCCTACCAATCCTACACGATCTGGAGCGGCGGCCCGAACGCCAAAACGTTCCCGCCCTGGGTATCGCTCAAAGACATTTCCAACCAGACGGCGCTGGAAATCATCGCTTCATGGACGATAGACGATATCCTCCACATGAACAACTAGCCGCCTCCGCAACCTTCCATCCAACCAAGGATACACGGACATGAATTTCGCAAACGCCAAGCGCCGCGCCGCCGCCGGCTTCACGCTCATCGAAATGCTGATCGTCATCGGCATCATCACCGTGCTCGTCGCCGCGAGCATCGTGAGCTATTCGCGCGTCACGGCGTCGGCGGAAAAGGCGCGCTGCTCGGAACTCGTCAAGAACGTGCACTCGGCGCTGGTGCTGCTCTACAACGACAACAGCGGCGCGTGGCCGCGCGCGCTCATCAACGGCCAGGCGGCGGGGCGCCTCGACGAGCGCGCATGCGCCGCGCTCACGAAATACATGCCTCTCGACCTTACCGGGTACGATCGCTTCGGGATCGTTTCGCCGTGGGCGCAGCAGGCGATCAAGCAGCTCGGTTCGCGCGCGACGCTCACTTCGCGCGTCCCGACGGGCGGCACGGTGGAAGACCACATCCTGCGCTACGCCATCGACACCGAAGGCAACGGCGTGATACGCGACGCCGTCGTCGGCGGCTCGTCCGTCTCGCTGCGCGGCACGGCGATGGTATGGTGCTGCGGCAAGGACGGCATCCTGGAAGAATATGAAAAGGGCCTGAAGAAAGACGACGTCTATAGCTGGACGCGCGGCGAAACGCAGAAGGTGCAGTAGCCGCCGCCCGCACAGCGCCAGGCACCGGGGAGACAGTGAAATGACTTTCGCAAGAGCATGGGAGACGCGCCGCGCGGCGCGCGCGCGCGGCGGCTTCACCATCGTGGAGCTGCTGATGGTCGTGGGCATAATCGGCGTCCTGCTGGGAATAGCGACGACCGCGGCGCTCGGCTCGCTGAAGACGGCGCGCGCAGAGCGCGCGGAGGCGCTTTGCAAGATCGTGGAACAGGGCCTGGCGACATACTACGCGCAGAAAGACAAGTGGCCGGGTCCCGTCGGCGACAAAATCGCAAGCGGCACGATCGGCGCGCGCAGCAACAACGAAGGGCAGGAGAATTCCAGCGACAACGCGCGCTACATATTGACCGCCGCGGAGACGCACGAAACGATCCGGGAGATCGTGAAAGAGACCGCGAGCGGCAATCCTCTTCTCGACATATCCGGGCTTTTCGTATCGGAAGCGGACGGCTTGGCAGGCACGAAAAAGCACGGCCGCAGCCTGAGCGAAGCCGTGCACGGCACGAAGCGCAACCCGCAGCGCATGACGCTCGGCCAGATGAAGTTCGGGTATGCCGACCCTTCGACGGGCTACTTCCGGCATTTCAAGATCGTTTACAGCATTCCCACGGACGAAATGAAGGTCAGCATGCAATGAAACGCGCCTTTACACTTCTCGAGCTTCTCGTCGTGATCGGCATCATGGGGCTGCTGGGTTCCGCCTCTGTAGGCGGATATCGCGCGATGCAGCGCGGCATGGAAGAGCGCGGCGTGCTCCAGAACGTCCAGCACTTCCTCAACTCCGCGTACGAAAGGGCGCAAATCGACCGCCAGCCCGTCGCCGTGTACTTCTGGAACGAGACGCGCCGCGCCGAGAGCGACACCGAAACGCTGATCGTCGTAGGGCGGGCGGTCGCCGTGCGCCGCTCCGGACGCCTCACATACGCGAAAGGCAATCTGCTGGGCGATGAATTCGCCGATCTTCGCTTCAACCGCCTGCTGCTCGCCGACGGCTCGGAAGACACATCGTCCGGCAACGCCGGCAAAGGCGCCGGCGTCTTCCTCTACAAACTCAACGGCAACGAGACCTCGCCGGAGCGCAGCATCATCGCTAAGAACACCGTCCGCATATCCGTCAAGGAGCCGCTGCCGTCCGTCGCAGTATTGAAAGAGGAAGAAGGGCTGGGCGTGGAGATGGTTCAAGAGCCGGAGACGTCGATTCTCCGCACGCTTGTCGATGAGACGGAGCCTTCGATAGAACTGTATGCGTACCGCGTGCTGAACGCGAACGGCACGACGTGGAATCTCGCAGACGCCTACGGCTTCGAATTCGCGGAGCTGGAACTTCCCCACAACTACATATTCGGCACGCAATACTCCACCACAACGGGGAATCCCGTCGCAGGGGAAACGATGCTGCGCTTCAAAGTCGCCGTGAACAGCGGAGAAGGCGCGTCCGGAAGCTCCGGCCAAGGCGTGACCGTCAGCGCGCTGCGCCAGCGCGACGGCGCGATGTCGGCGCAAGCGATCGGCACGCCGTACGTGAATCTGAATCAAACGAATTGACAACCGCCGCGCCGCAAGAACGGCCGCGCCGCCGCGTCCAAGCCGAAAGAATCTCCACAGGAATGAAAACGCGCCTGAGAAAAGCCTTTACGCTAATGGAAGTCAACCTCGCCATAATGATCATGGCGGGCGGCATCCTTTCAATCGTCAGCCTGTACTCGCTGGGCTACCGCGAGAACAGGCAGAGCCGCGAAGACGTCTCGGGCGCGGCGTTCGCCGACGCCGTCATTTCGCCGCTCGTGATGGCGGCAAGCTCGACGAATCTGAAGTGGAGCGTCTTCAAAAAGATCCAGAGCAATCCGCAAAACGGCTGGAAAGGCTATCTGGACAGCAAAGGCCTCACGACCTCCGACCCCGAGTCCACCGCGCGCTCAGTCTATAGCGCATTCCTTTCCAAGGTGGGCGCGTCCGGAGCGCCTTCCTGGCCGAGCGGCTCGAAGAAGGGCGATTTGAAAGGCGGGCTCGTCATTCTGCACGATGAAGGCTCGGCCGTCATCCGCATCGGCTTCCGCGCCGCGAAGAACACCGGCGAGCTTCTCTCGCTGCCGCTCTACTACACGGAAGTCCGCTTCCAGGGCGTGCAGGACGAATGATCCGCCGGCGCCAAAGCACAACGGCCATAGAGAAACGCAAGCCTGGAGAAAAGCGGAACAAACCCTTTGAAGAAACCGAATCGCACGGCAATCAACAACATCGTCGCCCGGAGAAAGGCGGTTCACAATCCTCAATCCATGTTTTTTATGAAGCGCGGCTTTACCATACTCGAACTGCTGGTGGCGAGCCTCCTGCTCGGAATGCTCATGACGATCCTGACGATGATCTTCAGCCAATCGTCCGTCGCGTGGCGCACCGGCACTGCGCTCGTCGCAAACCTCTCCGACGTGCGCGCGAACATCGCCGAAGTCCGCGACGAAGCGGACAACGCCTACGTCTGGGACGGCGAGATGCACCGCATCATCGGCCTCTGGGACGAGAACGGCGATCTGCGCACGCGCGCCTGGGATGTCGGCGCCGAAGACAAGTTGGGAAACAAGGCCGCATACCTGGAGAACGCGCCCACCACAGACTCCTGGAATCTCTCGGATTTCCAGGCGCAAGTCGGCGGCGCCAAGACCGGAAACAGTTTGAAGACATACATCATCAACGTCAAAAGCTGCGGACCCAACGGCAAGCCCGGCGACTACGACGACATTTGGAGTTTCCCCGATGATTTTCTCGATTGACAGATTGCGCAAGGGCTTCACGCTCCTCGAGCTGATGGTCGTGATCGGCATGATCGCGATAATCATCGGCGCGCTCTCCACGGGCGTGACGGCCGCGCAGGAGCGCGCGCGCGTCCAGAAGGCGACGGCGGAGGTGAAGAGCATTTCGCAGGCCATCCTCGCCTACGAAAACTACTGCGTCCTCAACAACAAGGATCTTCCCGAGCTTTCCGACGCGGACGCGGACGCCACGACGCTCGGCTTCCTGCTCGGCTACGGCGAGAGCGACGGCTCGGGAGGCAAGGTCCCCGCGCTGCTCATGGCGGCCCTTCGCGCCGGCGACACGATACGCGACCCGTGGAACAGGCCGTACCTCGTGAAAATCAAATCCGGCAACGCCTCGATAAAACTCGGCGCGATCTCGTCGAATCTTGAAACGGGATACTTCTTCCCCAACATCTACAGGCTTTCGAAGGAAGAAAGAAAATGAGCGAGTACAGCGAAAACCGCGGCGCGCGGCGCGGCAGCGCCCTGCTCATCGTCCTGGGCATGCTCGCGTTCATGATCATCTCCGGAGTCGCGTTCTCCAGCTTCATGCGATTCAACCGCATGCCGTCGAGCTTCCTGCGCCGCTCTTCCGCGTCGCGCCTGCTCGTCAAGGCGGGCCTCGCGAACGCCATCGACCAGATAGACCTCGCGATCGGCAACAACCCGCATCCCGGCATCGGCACGCTCGCTTCGACCTCGCCGCGGAAGACCGACGGCTCGTCGTCGGGCGGCCTCACGGTAAACCGCAACATCTGGATGAACCGCGTATTCTTCGGCACGAACAACTTCGCCGCCGTCGAAGAGACCGTTTCGCCGCTCACGCTGGAAGGCCTCGCGTACATTCCCCCGGCGCTCGTAAACGAAACGCGCTATCTCTCCAGGTACGCGCCGAGCGCCTGCTGGAAGTCTCTCGGCTTCGACGCCGGGCGCTACGCATACGTCGCTCTCGATGTCTCGGACTTCTTCGACGTGAACAGGATGTTCGCAGGCCGCCGCCCGCGCTCGTCCGCCGCGAATTCCCGCATCACGCTCGCGCCGCTCTTCGAGACGCCCGTGTCGAAGCACACATCGTTTAACCAATCCGCCGCGAAGCAGTGGGACGACTGGCTGGACGAAGTCTGCCGCGAATACGACGCGCAATCCGGGACATTCGAGCACACCTCCGCGAAACCGCCGTTCATTTCCGTCGCGGATTTCAATCTCGCGTTCGGCCAGAAGGGGGCGATAGGGCCGTTCATGCCGCTCTTCTACAACTTCATCATGAATTCGAAAGGGAACTTTATCGAGAACGACAGCTACGATACGCTCGATGAGATAAACCGCATGGCGTTCGTCACCGACGGCCTGTTCCCGCCGATTCCGCCGGCTCTCGCGAAAGACATCCCGGAAGACAAAATCATGGACTTGGCCGATCCGCTCGACCAGCCCTTCGACAAAGCCTTCCTCGAAATGGAAAAGCCCAGCCCGGACGACGCCGTTGTCGGCAACAAACTCAACAGCGAGACGAAAACGGAATGGCTCAAGCGCCTCGGCGGCGTCGGCTGCGCCACGCTCTACGACTACCTGGATCCCGATCGCGTGCCGATTTCCCTCGCGCTGCCTACGACCGAACGCATCCCGATGATCTGCGGCGTGCAGTTCACGCAGAACGGAAACATGGCGCTCTGCGTCATGAGAAACGAAGGGCCCGTCACGGAAGTCAAGAAAAACGACGACATGACGCGCGAAGTCGAAGCCACGGTCACGTACAATCTCGATCCCCGCAAACTCGTCGATAGCCTGCGCTCGAGCGTCGTGCGCGTGCTCAGCGTCTTCCCGTTCAGCAGAATAGACGACAACGACACCGGCTTCACGATCGACGGCAGGCTGAGCGCGTTCTTCTCGACTGCGCAGAACATGAGCCTGCGCACAAGCCCTAGCGACACCTTGCATCCGCAGAAGCAGTTCTCGCCCACGGAAGTGGCCGACAACGGCGTCATCAATATCGAACTGAAAGAACAGAGCCTCCAGATTCCGCAAAGCATCGCCAAGCAGCAGGACGCCGTGATCGCCACGGACTTCCAGCTCAACGAAGCGACGAAGATAGGCCAGCAGCTCGGCGGCGCCAAAGTCCTGCTCTCCATCACCTACAAATGGACGCAGACGCTGGCGGGCGAAGGCCAGACGGGCGGCGTCAATGCGCAAGACTGGACGCCCAACCTCGCCGAAGTGCAAAAGGATCCTTCGCTCGCTTCGTCCGTCACGGCGTTCACGACCCTCCTGCCGTTCACGCAGCAGGGCGCGAACGATCCCGCCGCCAGCGCCCAGCGCCTCGCCACGACGATGTCCGGAGCGAACGGATACGGCAACAAGGCGTGCGATCTGTATTTGAACTTCGCGCTCTGGCTGCGCATCAAAGACAAGAACGGCGATGTCGTGGATTTCGTGCCCGCCTGCCTGGACGACGACAACACGCAGAACGGCGTCTCGCAATCCCGCAGGCAGCTGGCGCAAATGGCGGCCAACAACGGCTTCGTCTCCGGCAAGCCGTATCCGCTGATGCGTTTCGACACGGACGGACGCGGGCGCCTCGCCACCCTCGCGCTCTCAGTGCAGGAACTCGACAAGATGGCGGCGGACGGCACGGACGTGCCGGTGACCCTCTGGCCGCAGCAGCTGATCGTCGGCGATCCGCGGCACAACTACGCGCCGGAAAACTGGTTCTCGCCTTCGGGGAGCGCGGGAGGCGTCCTCGACGCAGAGCAATGGGTCGCCGCATGCCATTGCACGGACGCCGACAACGACGGCGATATTTTCATGGCGACGAGCGACGCAGGATACTTGCAAAGCAAATACGAGCTTGCGATGCTGCCGCGCTTCGCGCTGCTCGATCCGGAGGGTGCGGCCGCAGCTCTCAACGGCCAGCTCAAGGTCCCCGGCAATTTGGATTCGTTCCCGGAAAGCTTCGGCGGCACGGCGAACGGCGCGTACATGTGGCAGACCTACGACCCCCTCGGAAGGGATGAATACAATTTCTCCATCACCAACCTCCCGTGGGTGGCCGGCATGGGCGGCTTCCATGTGAATCCGTTCTCGGACTCCCTCAACGTCCTTTCCACGGTATTCGCGAACACGCCGCTCGACTGGGCGCATTCCTCGACAAACATTATCACCGGGCAGAAGTACAACCCCGCCACGATAGACGCGGCGACCTTCAACAAAACGTACGCCTGGAACGCATACTCCAGCGAAGCCAATCTCGAGTGGGATGAAGTGCTGAAAATCGCCGGGCGCCTGCGCAGCTCGCTGCGCAGTGAACTGCGCAACAACCCTTCGAAAAACTGGGAGACCGTCTGGAACGATCTCGGATGGTACGCCGACAACTTCCTCAATATCCCCACCCTGAAAGCCGAAGACGCGCTCATCTGGAACGCGGACAGGAAATTCTTCTACGGCTTCTGGAGGGAATGCCTCGCCGCCAGCCAGCAACTCTTCCTCATCTTCGTGCGCGCGGAACCAACTATGATGGGCGGAGACGGAGTAGGCCAGATTCCTCCGCAGCTCGGCGCGCGCGCCGTCGCGCTCGTCTGGCGCGATCCCACGCCCTCGAAGGATCCGAACGCGCCCCACCAGACGCGCATACTCTTCTACAGGCAGCTGGAGTAAACCGCACCGTTTCAAACACAGTCAGGATCAGCGACCATGAAAAAAGCTTTTACACTCGTCGAACTTCTCGTCGTCATCGGCATAATCGCGATTCTCGCCAGCGCGCTGCTCGTCTCGATGAGCGGCGGCACGGAGTCTGCGCGCGCCGCGAGCTGCATGTCGAACATGCGCAATCTCGCCTCTGCCGTGGCGAACGGCAATTCCGGCTACCGCAACCACTACCCTCTCGCCGGCCCGGTGCTCAAGGTTGAAATCTCGGAACCTGCAATCGGCAGGCGCGCCAGCACGACTTACACCACGATGCCGGGCTGGCTCAACTGGTCGAGTTCCAGCTCCAGCTCCGCCGGCCAGATGCCGTACGCATACGCCGACAAGCTCACGGACAGCGTCCTCGAAGTCCGCACGAATGCCGTAAACAGCGGCGCCATCGCGTCGGCCATCGGCGGGAAGCTCGACATGCTCGTCTGCCCGCAGCACAAAGTCGATTATCCGGCGAAGAGCATATTCTTCTCGTACGCGATGAACGAGTATTTCGGCTGGGATTCGACAGGCAAGCCGCGCAGCTCCTCGTTCTACGGCGTCACGAGAGGCCGCTCGCTGAGCGGCTCTTCGCCCGATCGCATGCTCGTCTTCGCCGAACTGCAATTCGCGAAAGACAAGCACGGCTCCCCGCTCGCGGGCCAGATATATACCGACGACGGCACGCAGACGGACTCCATCCTTCAATACAAGTCCAAAGACGAGCTTATCGGCGTGAACCACCGCAAGGGCAAGGAAAGCGTTGCGCACGTCGCGTTTCTCGACGGCCACGTAGAGCAGATACACATGCCGCGCGGCGGCGTGAGCAACAACTCGCTCAAGGAACTCACCAAACTTCTCTGCACCGGCAAAAGCTGGATGCTCGACAACGGCGAGTTCAAGGAGCTGAATATCAACTAGCCGCGCCGCACGCCGCGCCGGCGCGCCGCCGCACGCGAATGACCGAAATACTGAAAAAGCTCGGCCCCGTGCCGTTCTGGAAGGGCGAGGAGAAATGCCTCCCCGCGCTCGACGCGATATACAGGCGCGCGGCAGACAAGGCGCGGGAAACGCTGGCGATGAAAACGCAACCGGAAAACGCCACCCGCCAGCGCGCGCGCGGCGTCAATCATATTAGAGGAAGCGGAGCCTGCCCGTGAAAATCCGCGTGACAGGAAAGAAACCGGCGCTCGCGCTCGGCCTCGACAAAAAGACCATAGCAGCCGCCGCGCGGGCCTTCGGCGAAAAAAGCGCGAAGCGCTGCGGAGAGACTTTCCGCGAAATCGCGATCGTCATCCAGGACGACAAGGCGAGCGACGCGGCGCATCGCGCCATTCTCGACGTCGCCGGCGCCACGGACGTGATAACGCAGCGCTACGACGCCATACCCCCGGAGCCGCCGGGCGTTTACGGCGAGCTTTACATCAACCAGGAGCAGGCGATACGCTACGCGAAAAGCGCGCGCGTGCGCCGCGGATGGTCGGGCGCCGACGAATTCCTCCTGTATCTGGCGCACGGCATGGACCACCTCTCGGGCGCCGACGACGCGACGGAGCAGGACTACGCGCGCATGCGCCGCCGCGAACTCGCGTGGTTGAAAGCCTTCCGCGAGAAAGCGTAGTTCACACGCCGCGTACGGCGGCGCGGCGGCGCGTTAAAACGGGAAGGTGAAAGCGACAAGCGTCCTGCCCGGCTTTGACGAGATGGACATCTCGCCGCCGAGTTCGCTCGTCCTGCGGCGCATACTGGCAAGCCCGAAGTGGCCATTGGGCGAAGGCGCGCCGGGATCGAAGCCGCAGCCGTCGTCGACGACTCTCAGCGCGAGGGAGGCTTCGCGGAAATCCGTCTCGACGAGCACCTTGGAAGCCTTGCCGTGCTTGATCGCATTGCCCACGGCCTCCTGCAAAATCAAAAGCAGCGTGCCTGCGAAGTTGCGCGCGATCTTGCGTTCTTCGCCGGTGGAGCGGAATTCGACTATCCCGTCCCAGTGCCCGAGACGCCGCGCGACGAATTTGAAAAGCTCCAAAAGGGATTCCGGGCCTTCGCTCTCTTCATTCATCGCCCACAGCGTCGTGCGCAGGCCGTTTTGCGTATGCTGGAGCGCGTCGCGGACTTTCTCGAGCTGTTCGCGGCAATTCGCGGCGTCTTCGGGCAGATAGTTCATCGCCGCCTTCAGGCGGAATGTAGCGCCGGCAAGATATTGCTGGAAGCCGTCGTGCAAATCCGCGGCGAGCCGGAGGCGCTCGCGGCGCGCCGCGTCGGCCTCGATTTTGACGCGCTGGCGCAGGCGGATGGATTCGCCGAGTTCGCGCGTGCGCTTTTCGACCATCCTGCGAAGCGTCATCGCCCACGCGAACACCGCCACGAGTATCGTCATCACCCACGCCATGAGCGTGGCGAGCCTCTCAACCGTCCAAAACGGCGCGCGCTTCACGAGCGCGACGGCTTTCTTCGAGGCCGGGATAAGCTCGACATTCTCGACGCGCGCGAAAAGCCCCTCGTTCACATTCTCTATTGAAGTATAGGCGAGCGCGCCGGTGATGCGCACGGTCGCGCCAAGCACGAGGAACTCCGGCAGCGGCTCGTCGAGAGGAATCGGTATCTCGAACTGGATGTTCTTGTCGTCTTCGCCGACGAGCAGCTGCGTGGAAGCCTGCCGGCGGTTAATATCCCGCAGCAGCCCCTCGGTCGTCAGCGTCCTGCCGTAAAGGGAGGATTCGCCGTATGGCAGCACGTCCGCGAAAATATCGCGTATGGCGATTTCGCGCGGCGCGGGCAGCGCCAGCTTCGCGTTCTCCACGGGCGCGATCGTCTTTGCGGCGATGCGGTGCTTGATGGAAATTTCCCGTTTCCCGGTGACGGCGATATGCTGGCCGATCTCCAGGCGCGGCGCGTTTTCGCATTTGCCGACGTGCCATGACGTGCCGGCGGAGTCTTCCATGAAGAAGAATTCGAGATCGTCGCGCGCGAACGTCACGACGCCTGAGAGATTCGTCATCGCCGCATACGTCCCGATGATCACCGCCGCAAGCGCCGTCATAGCCGTAGCCTCGTTTCGTGGAAGGGTGTATTGCAGGGAACCGGCGCTTTCCTACACGCGGAGTATGCCGAGGCGGTATGCCTTCGCAACTGCGCCGGTGGCGTTCGGGCAGCCCAGCCGCGTCATGATTCCCTTCATGTGCGTCTTCACCGACTCCGCGCCGATGCCAAGAGCCGCGGCGATTTCATCGCGCTGCTTGCCTTGCGAAACGAGCTTCAGAACATCCATTTCGCGATCGGTCAGCGGCGAAGGCGCGTCGGTGAATTCTTCGCAGATGAAATCTGTTTCGCCGCCGGCGATCTTCCATACGGCGTCGATCAGCCTGTCGCCGTCGATGTTCTTTGGCAGGTATCCGGCCGCGCCTTCGCGGCGCGCGCGCTCTTCTTCATCGACGAGCGGCATGCCCGCCATGAGAAGGACTTTCGTGGAAGGGGAGATTTCGCGCAGCTTCTCCAGCGTCGCGAAGCCGTCGAAAACCGGCATGCGAATATCGCAAATCGCAATATCGAAGGGGCGCTCGCTGCATTTCTCCACCGCCTCGCGGCCGTCCGCCGCGAGCGCGCCAACGCTGAAACCGCGTTCGCTGGAAAGCATCGCCTCCAAGCCTTCGCGGACCATCGGATGATCGTCTATGACGATCAGCGAGACTGTCTTGCCGTTTTCCTGTTTCACTTTCCCGCCTCCGCTTGGAAAGCCCTGGCTCTCCGCCCTCAAAGCCCTACCGCGGCGCGCACTTTCTCCATCACCGGCGCGGCGGCCGCGCGCGCCTTCTTCGCGCCTTCGCGAAGTATGTCTTCCAATGCGTCCGGATCCTTCGCAAGCGCGTCGCGCTTCTCGCGGAAGGGATCGAAAAGACGGTGCACCGCGGCGAGCAGCTCCTTTTTCGCGTGCCCGTAGCCATAGCCGCCGGCGCGAAATTTCGCGGCCATTTCCGCCACTTCCTCCGGGGTGGCGAAAAGTTTGTAAAGCTCGTAGATCGAGTTTCCTTCAGGCTCTTTCGGCTCTTCCATCGGCGTGGAATCCGTCTTTATCGACATCACCTTCTTCTTGAGCGAGCCGGCTTCCTCGAAAATCTCTATCGTATTGTGGTAGCTTTTCGACATCTTCTGGCCGTCAAGCCCGGGTATGACCGCGACGGAATCGGGGATATAGGCATCGGGAAGCGTGAATATCTCGCCGTAGGCATTGTTGAACTTCTGCGCGAGATCGCGCGTGACTTCCAAATGCTGCTTCTGATCCTTGCCGACAGGCACAAGGTCGGCATTCATTATCAATATATCCGCTGCCATCAAGACGGGATAGGCGAAAAGCCCGTGCGTCGCGTCGAAGCCGTGGGCCATCTTGTCCTTGTAGGAGTGGCAGCGCTCCAAAAGCCCCATCGGCGCGAGACACGAGAGATACCACGCCAGCTCCTGCACTTCCGGAACGTCGCTTTGCCGGTAGATTCTCGATTTCTCGGGATCTAGACCGCATGCGAGATAATCCAGCGCCACGTCGCGGGTGGATGCGCGCAGCGCGGCGCCGTCGCGTATCGTCGTCATTGCATGAAAATTGGCGATAAACATGAAAATATCCTCGCCTTTCGCCTGCAAAGCGAACATCGAGCGCATCGCGCCGAAATAATTTCCCCAGTGCAGCACTCCAGAAGGCTGGATGCCCGTCAATATTCTTTTCATCGTATCTATTCCTCCGCAACGCCATATTATACCATATTTCCCGGCAACTCCGCCGGTCTTGCCGATATTTGAAAGCGCTATTTCTTCTTGAAAAGCTCATTTTCGCTCTTCGCAGGAAAAGCGAA
>DEWI01000091.1:0-1001 GCA_002363575.1 Verrucomicrobia bacterium UBA3214
CGGAAGAAAGGTTGAGCGCCATAAGTGCGCCGTAACCGTCGGTGGAAGCGTCGTTGAAGACGACATAATCGCCCTCTGCCGGAAGCCTTTTCGCCGACCATGCCGACTGCGTCGAATATTTCTCCCCGAATATTGCGTCCGTTCCTGTCCATACATTCGCCGTTCCGGCAACTGAGAACGTAGAGCCTTCTTGCGTGGCGGCGGTTTCCGTGCCGTCGGGTGCGACGAAGACGACGGAGCCGGTGATATACGAAATCGCGCTCGTCGAGAAACCGTAGGCAATATCCTTGTCGGAGAGCGCGATTTTCAGCGTTCCGCCGGCGAGCGTGATGCCACCCGCGAAAGACTTCATGCCCGCAATCTTCATCGTTTCGCCGGATTCAAGCGTGACGTCGCTGGAGATTTTCCCAGCGAAGGCCGTCATGTCGATCGGAAGCGAAACGGAAACGCCGTCGTCGAACGCGAGCGTCCCCGTGAAACCGTCGAGACTCTCGAACACGAACGATCCTCCGCCGGTGGAATCGATCAGAGTGACATTGCCCGTTCCCTGGAAGGCGCCGGAAGCGAAGACGATTGTCTGCCCCTTCGCGTCAATTGTCGTATTTCCACAGAACCAGACGCTCGAGGTCGCGGTGCCGCTTGCGGCGACCTCGAAGGTGCCGTTGGCGACTTGTCGCATGGAGTTGAAGCGGAGCATGAGGTTTTTCGCCACTTCCGTACCGTCCGCATTCGTCGCGACGAGCGTCAAGATGAGCATATCGCCGTCATGGAACTTGCCCGTTTCCATCATTTCCGTCGCATTGACATGTACGGTAAAGACGCCGTTTTCTCCTTCAACGGAAATTTTTTCGTCGGGCAGTATCGAGAGGTGGCTCGGGAGCGCCGCGAGCGAAACGGTCGAAGCATTGCAGGCGACGGCGATATCGTTGACGATGCCGCGCGCGCATTCGATGAAGAAGCCGTCCTGCACGAGTTCGAGTCCGCACGCGACGGACGAAACG
>DEWI01000091.1:1147-3960 GCA_002363575.1 Verrucomicrobia bacterium UBA3214
GCGTTACGGTGAAAGCGTAGTTCGCGCCGTCCTCGAGTCCGACAGCCGTGTAGCTGTAAACGCCAGGCGTCGCATCGTCGCGAGGTATGTTCACCGTCTCGGTCTGCGCGAAACCGGTGACGCCCGAAAGCGAAACGTTGTCAATGATGAAATCTGGCGACGAACCGGCCGCGTAGCCCGCCCATGTACAGGCAAGTTTGAAGCGCAGGCGGACGGTTCTGCCCGCGAACGCCGCGAGGCTGACGGCCTGGTGCGTCGGCGTGCCGAACGCGGCGTTCTTGCCGGCGGAAAGCGGAATCGTCGCGGCGGTTTCCCACGCGCCGCCGTCCGCGCAGATTTCCGCCGTGGCGGAGTGTCCGCTCATGTAGCGGCTCTGCACGTCAAACTCGAGAACGGAACCAGCCGTCGCCATATACGTCTCGGGATACGTGAAATAGCTCGTCTGGATGGCGGGGTATCCGCCGAGGACGCCGTTTTCGACCTTGAACTTTTCGCCGCTGGCGACGCCGGTCGAATTGGAGAAGTCGTCATCGAACTGCGTCTCGCCCGCGAACTTCGCGATTTCGAGCTTGAAGCCGTCGATCTTGTTCGTGTAGCACGGCGCCAAGTGCCAGAAGAGCGGAACATCCGCCGCGCTCACGCGCGGAACGCTCTCGAACTGGACGCGCTTCTGCGGGCGATAGCCCGTCTGGAAATCGGCGAAGACGCCCGCCGAGCCGCCGGAGGTCGTTGCGGTATCGAAGTTTTCCCAGCAAATCGCGCCGCCCCAGCCGTAGTTCGTGTTGATCCAGCGCACCTCACTGTCTGTTCCGGCGTTATCGACCGCATAGCCGTCGACGACCATCTGGTGGACGGGCGTGTTGATCTGGACGGGCGAGCCGAAGGCGAGGTCGTTGGTAATGGCGGTCCAGAGGTTGTCGTAGCCGTTGCGCTGGCGACTCATGACGGGGCCCGCCTCGTACCACCAGTTTTCCGCCTCGGAGCAGATTTTCTGGTTAGCGCTGCCCGCGCCGGGCTTGAAGGAAATCTTGGCGAACGATTGCATCCAGCCGGTAAGCAACGCCGTGTTGTATGCCGTCGCCTTGTCGGAAGCGAACGGCGTGGACGCTCCGCCGGAAGCGGCGACTTTGTCCCAATCGATCGGGACGCGCCCGTCGTGCCGGATAGTGTATGTCGTCCAGTTGCCGTCGTCGTCGAAGTACTGGTGGGCGAAGGTACGCGACTTCTCGAAACGGTACGGCCAGCGCCAGAGACGCAGTTCCTGTCCGCCCGCGGTAGCGGAGCATCCGCACGGAGAGCGGCGCGGCGTCAGGTCGTTCATCGGCGCGCCCTGCCCCCAATTCGCGCCGAGCATCGGCGCGATGAACACATTGCTCGTGTCAGCGGAAGGCGCGCCCAGGAGGCGCCTTGCAGCAGGCGCGGCAGCAGTGTACGCCTGCGCAAGATTCTCCCAGCCGGCATTGTCGGCCGCCGACTCGTCCGCCATGGCGGCTGCTACGACCATGTCGTATCCGGAAAGCCCCGCGGACGACGGATCGCTCTCGGACGGCTCGACAAAATCATTCTGCGAAAACGCCAGCACCGGCTGGCATTTTGTCGAGCCCGCGATCACGATATATCCAGACGGGGCAAGCCGTGCAAGCCACAGATTGCCGCGCGCCTCCACGCTCGCGACTGCGCGCCCTGCGAGGACGCGCTGCGCGACCGAACTCTTCGCGAGGAAACTTTGCGCCGCCTCTTTCGCCGTCGCTTCATCGACTTGGGCGCAGCGCCCTTGGAATGCGACGAACAACAATGCCGCGAGTGCGGTTGCCCGCATCAAAACTCTTTTCATAAGGCTCAACCCTCCTTTTTACACCTTATATTATACCAAAATTTGACGCCGCTGTGAGCGCGCGCGATATTGCGCCGCGCAGCGGCGCGAAAACCGGCGTGCAAACATCCGTGGATTGCGCGCGCGGCGCGCCACCTATGGAACCGGCATGCCCCAAAAGCAAGTCCAGGTGCTAGCGCCGGAACCACTTGTAGCCATAGAAGCCAACGATTTCCTTCCACGCCGTGGCATTGCGGCTGAACGCATCCGCCGCAGGGATGAAATCCTTTCCGCGCAGCGGGCGATCCATCGCGACCATCGCATCGTAATCCGCCGGCGCGCAGATTATTTCGAGCGACGGGGCGTATTTCTTGAACATGAAAGCGCTGCGCCGCATATGCCATGCGCTTGTGACGAGCAATATGCGCAACTTGGCGTCCGCGCCGAACTTCTCGCGCAGCACGCGCTCCGTGAACGCCGCGTTCTCCTCGGTATTGAGAGAATCGTTTTCGACGATCAGCGCGCCTTCGGGAATGCCGAAATCGACGAGAAGCGGCCGCGTGGATTCCCTCTCCATTATGCCGGAGGCGATCACGAACGGCGCCTTCCCGGCGTGATAAAGCCGGGCGGCATGCCAAACACGATCTGCTCCCGGCCCCATGTCAGGATAGAGTCTTGCCGTGGAATTGGTATTTGCGCACATGCCGCCGCCCAGCACGACGATCGCATCCGCCTCGGGGACGTCGGCGGCGGCAGTGACGGGGAACTCCTTCTCCAGCGGCATTCCGAGAATATACGTCGCCAGCGGGAGCGAGAAGAACAGCAACACGGCGAATGCGAGCGCACCGGCGACGCCGGCGCAGCGCCGCATGCATACGCTCTGGCGCTTCTCCCCTTTCCAAAGGAGCAAAAGCGAAAGCGCGAGGAGAATGAGCGTCGCGCTCGCGGGATTCAAGACGGCGAAAACGGCTTTGTTGAGGTAGTACATGGCGGCGGGTTT
>DEWI01000112.1:0-8784 GCA_002363575.1 Verrucomicrobia bacterium UBA3214
CGCCGAATTCGCCGAACGCGCTTTCTGGAAGCACGACGAGCGATGGCCGAAGCGGGGCGATGGCGGCGAACAGCCGCTTGTACTCTTCGTAGGGATTCTTCGGCTCGCGCGCGGCGAAGACGCAAGGGAAATTCCTTTGCACCAGCGCCGCCTGGAGCGTCTGGGAGGACGCCGGCGCGCCAGCGCCGAAGTTCTTCGCGCAGGCGTAGAGCGCGAAGACCGCCGCAAGCGGCAGAAGCGTCTCGATGCTTCGCAGCGCGCGCGGGACGCCATACGCCGCGGTGCGCGTCATGCTGTCGGCAATACGATCGGCGGCGCTCGCCAGCGTTCCCGCGACGAGTATGACTGCCGCGCTTGTCAGATACACGCCGCCGAGCGCGGCGAGATCGCCAAAGCCTGCGACGACGAGCGGCACACCCGCCTGGTTCCACGAGAAGCCTCCGAACAGGCGGGAGCGCACGATTTCAAGCCCCGCCCAGAGGATGGGTTCGGCGAAGAGGATGGCGAAGAGGCGCTTTGCGTATGCGCCGTCTTTCGCCCAGCGCCAAATCGAGGCCGAGAGGAAGCCGAAAGCCGCGAAGTACGCGGCGCAATATGCGCTCAGCGCGAACCATCCGAGAACGACGAGTGGCCACGGGCCGCCGTTTTTCACGATCGCCGGCATCCACGCCAGCGTGCCGATCCAGAATGCGAGGCCGTTCGCAAACCAGACGAGGCTTGCCTTGCGGCGCGAGAAGCGGCGCGCGCACCACAAAAGCGGCGCGAATGCGAAGAAGATGTCGAACTTCTCGCCGCAAGGCGGGAACGCCGCCCACATCAGAAGCGCAGGCACGCACCAGAATATGTTCAAAAGCCGTTTCATCTGTCGGTCGAGTTCAATTAATATTAATGGATGAGTGCGATGGGGCGGGGATTCGGCAACGGGTCTTCGAAAGATTATTCGTATGTAAAGTCGGTTCTGTAGAAGCGCGCGTTCGCGGGGACGGCGAAAGAGCGCGGCGTGTCGCGCGTCGTGATCCACAGCGGGCCTTGGCGGTGGCATTTGTATGGCGGCGGCGGTTCCGCGCCCGGTTTGTTGAGGGAAATGAAGAGCGGCGTCGCCTGCGTTTCGAGAAATTCGACGGCGAACGGCGCGGCGGCGAGCGCTTCGAGATTCGCGGCGCTCGCTTCGGGGCTGGCGACAAAGCGCCGCACGCCGAGCGACGCCAGCGCGGCGAGCGCCTGGCGGTTGGCGGCGTATAGCGTCCAGTCGGCGGTAATATCCGAAACGCCGAGGGCTTTGAGCATGCGAAGCGCGGCGAGATCGGCGACTTCCCATTTTTCGAAGCCTGCGCGCAGGAAGCGTTTCACGGTGGTGCGGAGTCTGGAGAAATCTTTCTCCGCGGTGAATACCGGCGTCGCGATGCGCTTGGCGCACGCCGGCGCCATGGCGGCCGCTGCTTCCGGTTCGTCGCCGGGCGAGATCGCTATAACGAGTTCGTCCCAATCGCCGGCGGGTATTTCGCGTCCCGCGCGGACTTTGAGAATCCGCGCTCTGCGCGCGGCGGCGTCAGGAAGGGGGGCGGCGGGCGCGTCGCCGAAAAGGCGCGTGGCGAGCGCCTCGGCATCCTCGCGGCGCTTCGCGGCCTGCGCATCGAGCGCGGCGACGAGCAGGCGGCGCAATTCGTTCAATTTTCCCGCCGGGACGAAAAGGCCTTCCGGATCGTCGAGAGCGAGCGCGCCCATGCGGTAGGCGGTTCCGCCGAGGCGCGAAAGCGCCGCGAGCGCGGCTTCGCGCGTCGCCGAAGGGTTTTTCGCGCTCTCGAAAACGCCGGAGACTCCGGCGGAGCATTCGCACGGCGCAGTGGCGGAGAGCCGGATTCCATCGCGGCGAATCGCGAGCGTCGCGTCGATCGTCTTTATGCCCTGGTAATCGGCCGGGCGGTAGGCGGGCGGCGGGAAGCGGCGCTTCATTTCGTTCGACATCGCCTGGCAGACGGTATCGCCCGGGGAAATCTCCGCCGCGTCTTCCTGCGAGACGAAAATCTCGACGTCAGAGCCGGCCGGCGCTTCGAAGACGTTCGCGCGGGAAATCGCAAGGCGCATCCGCGAAATCCCGAAGCCGCATTTGCGCTCGCCGCCGGGCGCGACGATTTGCAAGCCGTCGTGACGCTCCATCGCGCGCGTCGCGTGCATGCGCAGCCAATGCGCGCCTTCGCGGTCGCGCGTGACCTTCTTTACCGTGCCGGCGGACGTGCCGACGTGTCCGGGGGAGGCGAGATCGACGACGTCTTCGCCCGGCCCGTCGAAGTAGAGTTTCGTCGTGCGGCGCGAGAATATCGTCTCGAGATCGGCTTCGGAGACGGTGCGCTTTGCGCCGTCGAGGATTTCGCGATAGTATTTCACGGCGCTCGCCACGTAGAGCGCGCTCTTCATCCTGCCCTCGATTTTCAGCGAGCGCACGCCGCACGCCGCGAGGCGTCTGGCGCTTTCGCCCAGCCGGAGATCGCGCATCGAAAACGGATGGCATGCGCGATCGGCGGCCATGCGGCACGAGTAGGCGCACTTGCCGCGATTTCCGCTGCGCTCGTTCTCCATCGCCGAGAACAGGCAAAGGCCGGAAAGCGAATAGCAGAGCGCGCCGTGGATGAAACATTCGATTTCGATCCCGCAGCGCTTCGTGATTGAGTCAATATCTTCCATGGAGAGTTCGCGCGCAAGCACCGCGCGCACGAAGCCGAGTTCCTTCAGCGCCAGGACGCCTTCGAGATTGTGCGCCACGAGCTGCGTGGAGGCGTGCAGCGCGAGACGCGGGAAATGCTCGCGCGCGATTTTGGCGATGCCGAGATCCTGCACTATGATGCCATCGACTTGCGCTTCGTCGAGCAGCGCGAGGGTGTTGAAAGCCCCTTGCATTTCCGCGTCCTCGACGAGCGTGTTGAAAGTGACATAGACCTTGCGGCCTTTCGCGCGCGCAACGCGCATCAGCGCGTCCAGCTCCTCAGGAGCCAGATTTTTCGCGTACGCCCTGGCAGAATAGTTGGCCAGCCCGCAATACACGGCGTCGGCGCCCGCGTCGAAAGCGGCGAGCGCGGTCTGGAAATCTCCGGCCGGCGCCAAGAGTTCTGTCTTTTCGTTGCTTGTATCCATGGTGTGCGGCGGCAAAATCAGCAAATATCGAAAGCCTGATAGCGGCGTTGCACGCCTTCGCGCGGCTCCGCCTCCGGAGGGATGGCGAGCGGCGGGAGTTTTTCGGGGGCGTCCGGCCACTCCAGCGTCTGCCAAGCGGCCGAGTAGATGGGCATGCCGCGCGAGCGGAATTCGGTCTCGAACTCCGTCCAGACTTCCGGCGGGCGCGGCATGGGCGCGACTTCGCCGAATCTCGCGTCCGCCGCAAACCATTCGCGGACGGCGCCGAAGTATTCGGCGTGGTCGGTGGCGAATTCCAGCCTGCCGCCTTGTTCGAGCGTCATCCACAGCGCATCGAGAAAGCGCGGACCGAAAAGCCTGTGGCTTTTGTGCTTGCGCTTCGGCCATGGGTCGGGGAAAAATACGAAAACCTTGCGCGCGCAATGCTTAGGCAGGAGATAATGGAAAGTATAGAGCGCTTCGAGACGCAATACGCGTAGATTGCCGATCCCCGCGCGCCTGCATTTCCCCGCGATGCTCCTGACGCGGCCAAGCATGCGCTCGATGCCCAGAAATTCGCAATCTGGATTGGCGGCGGCGCGCCGCACGAGAAAAGTCCCGGCGCCGCAGCCGACTTCGATTTCGAGCGGGCGCGTGCGGTCGATGGGCAGCATCGCGCAGGGATCCACGACCTTGATGACGCATGCTTCTTCGTTTATGTCTCTCTTCATCTATTCTCCTCGCGATTGCCGCGTATTATACCATTTTTCCGCGTCCGGCGCTTGCCGCACGCATCCATTCGCCAGGCCGCGAATCCAATCTCCCCACGCACGCCGCCTTTTGGCGGCTCGCTCGTTCCTTGAACTTCCCTTGCGGGATTCTCCCGCTTCGCCTGTTCCGCTCCAGACACTGTACGAGCCGCCCCGTCCGGGGCTTTTAGTCCACCGCTTTCGCGACTGGAGTCGCCCGCTTTGGCGACTGGAGTCGCCCGCCTTGGCGACTGGAGTCGCCCGTCTTCGCGACTGGAGTCGCCTGCATTCCCGACTGGAGTCGCCTTCTCTCGCGACTGGAGTCGCCTTTGCATGCGACTAGAGTCGCAAACGGAGGCGACTGGAGTCGCCGGCGGAGGCGTCTCCGGGGGGTGGCGTTTGCGGCACCGCCGGGCGGTTGGATGGATCGGGGAGAGGACGAGAGCGGGCGCCGCGGAAGGGCGGCGCCGCTTTTTTCTGCTTTCAAGCGCGAATTGGCCGGATCGACGGTCTGTACGGCCTGATTGGTTTTAGACTCCTATATATAAGGAGCAAAGGGATTACTTCGCCACTCTGGCGACTACGAGGGAATTCGGGGGAAGCGTGATCGAGCCGTCGATGACGGCGACGCTTTCGACGGGTTTGATGTTCTCCGCGTCGATCGTATTTACGGCCGCTGGATCGCCCGCGAGGATGGAGAGACGCGCTTTGCCGCGAAGATTGACGGCGACGGTGCGTTCGGCATCGGAGATGTTTACGAACTTGAGGATCGTTTCGCCGGTGGCGTCGTCTATGCCCGCGCAATAGAACAATGTGTCGTCGTCCTTAGGGAAATCGTCGGCGGCGGGAAGGGTGCGCGTCGGGCGGTTGATGGAGAACAGGCGCTGGACGTGGTAGTTCGGGGTGGCGAAACTGCGGACGCCGTCGAACCATATAAGGTTGGGATGCCATTGGTCATGGCCGATGCGCGCGAAGAGCGGCGCGTACGACGCCATCGCCACGACATCGGAATTGCGCTCGAAGCCTGTCATGGCGGCGGCCTCGCAAAGGGCGCTGCGCAGATTGTTCGCCTTTGCCTGCGTCTTGTCGTGGCAGGCGTATTCGCCTGCATAGACCTTGGGTTTGCCGCTGCGCGGGTAGCGGTCGTAGCGGTGCGCGGCGGCGCGGAACCATTCCGGGGATTTGTAGTAGTGCTCATCGGCGAAATCGGCCGTTTTGTCGGTGAGGCGGATCCAGGCTCTTTCGAAGTCCTTGCCGTCCGGCGCGGCGCCGACGGAGCTTACGAGCTTTATTTCCGGGTGTTTCGCCTTGACGATGCGCTGGATGGCGTCGTAGCGGTCGAGAAACACGTCTCCCCAGTTCTCATTGCCGATGCCGACCATTTTCAAATTGAAAGGCGCCGGGTGGCCCATGGCGGCGCGCACCGCGCCCCACTTTGTCGAGACATCGCCATTGGCGAATTCGATCAATTCGAGGATGACTTGCGCGAAGTAGTCCGCATCCTCGAGCGAGCAGACCGGCACGGGCTTGTGGAACTGGCAGGTCACGCCGGCGAGGCAAATCGGGAGCGGCTCGGCGCCGAGCGCCTCGCAAAGAAGAAAATATTCGTAGTACCCGAGTCCGAACGTCTCCCAATACGGCGCGTCGCTGCGCGTCCAGCGGTTCAGGACGCATTCGCGGCGCTCGCGCGGCCCGACCGTGCGCCGCCAGTCGAACCATTGGTGGAAGTCGTTGCCCTCGGCGATGCAGCCGCCGGGGAAGCGCACGAAAGCAGGCTTGAGCGCGGCGAGCTTTTCGACGAGATCGCGCCGCAGTCCGGCGATGGTATCTCGCGGCTGGAGGCTGGTGCAGTCGAATTCTACGGCGCGGCGGCCTTCGACGAGCAGCGAAAGCGTCCAGCGCCCGTCGCCGGCGCGTTCGAGCGCGACGCGCCCGAAGGGCATGGGGAAGGTTTTTTCTTCGCCGGCGGCGAATACGGCGGAGAAGCTTTCCCACTCGCCGAGCGCGTAGTCGATGCCGTCGAGGGCGATTTCGCGCCACCGGAAAGAGAGCGTGTATTCGGCGCCCGTCTCGAGGAAGATGCCATCGTAGCCGCGATTCCTCACGCCGGCGAGGCCCGTGCCGAAAGATTCGATGCGCAGATGCTTGGCGGTGTTCGGGTGGACCGGCGCGCCGTACTGGAAGGAGAGGCGGGCCATGCCGCCATCGCGAAAATCTCCTTCCCAGCCATCGACTTTGCAATTCCAGCGCGGATGGCTGTCCTGCCCCCAGTCGAAGCCGGCGTTCGCGAGCTGTTCCGGGTAGATGCCGCCGTCCGCCGCCCAGTTTATGTCTTCGAAGAATATCCCCCACAGCGTTTCGGGCACGGCGTGACCGTCCTTTGCGTCGCCAAGTTCGATTTTCGCACCGTGCGCCGCAGCCGCCGCAAGCGCCGCCAATGCGAGCGCGCCCGTTATTGCTTTTTGTTTCATAGCCGTATTATACCATATTTCGCGCCGCAGCGACCGGCCGCGCCGCGGAGAAGTGCGCGTTTCCCCCGCCGGGCGCTCGCGTCCCGCTGGCCGATAGGCAAAGTTTTTGCTGGCCGATAGAAAAGATTCTTCTCCCAGAAAAATGATATAATACACCCATCATGAAAGAAGTTCGATATATCGAAACGACGATTTTGGCGATAGCGGCGGCATTGGCGGCGCAAAGTGTGTTCGCGTTTGGCGAAGTCCGTGCAAAGGAAGATACGATCGTTCTGCCGACCTACGCGCCCGGCGGTTACGACAAGACTCCGCTTTTCTACACCGGCCGCGTCTATCAGGGCGCGCAGGGGCGCGTGTATCCGTATCCGATGCAGGACGTGCTGCACGACGGCAAGATCGACGAGACGTACAAATACCTGACGCTCGAAAACGACTGGCTCCAGATGGGGCTGCTGCCAGAGCACGGCGGCCACCTCTTGAATTTCACGGACAAGGCGACCGGCTTCGAGGCGTTCTACCGCCAGCATGTAATCAAGCCCGCGCTTATCGGTATGCTCGGCGCGTGGATTTCCGGAGGCGTGGAATGGAACTTCCCGCACCACCACCGCGCGACCACCGCGATGCCGATCGACTGGCGCTTCACCGCGAACGCCGACGGCTCCAAGACGATATGGATCGGCGAGACGGAGCTGCGGCGGCGCCTGAAGTGGACGATCGGGCTTTCGCTTCTTCCCGACCGCGCGGTGCTGCGCGCGCAGAACGTATTCATGAACCGGCAGCCGTGGATCGAGTCGATGATCTACTGGGCGAACGTCTCCGTGCATTGCGGCGACGACTACCAGATACTTTTCCCGCCCTCGATGCACCTCGGCTTCGACCACCACAAGAACTACTGGACGAGCTTCCCGATCGGCCCGCGCAAGGAGGAGCTGGAGCTTCTGCCTTCGCAACGCTCCAAATACGCCAACGACATCTCCGGCACCATGGACCTCAGCTGGTGGCGCAATTTCACGATAGAATCGCGCTCCATCTTCGGCATGGATCCCGACAACGCCTTCATGGCCGGCTACGATCACGGCCGCCAGTGCGGCACGGCGCACGTCTCCAACCGCCATATCACAGTGGGCAAGAAATTCTTCCTCTGGGGCAACTTCCCCGAAGCGCACGTCTGGGACACGGTGCTCACCGATTCCGACGGCCCCTATCTCGAACTCATGGTCGGCTGCTGGTCGGACAACCAACCGGACTACTCGTGGATCGCGCCGTACGAGACGCGCAAAGTCGAGCAGTTCTGGTTCCCCGTCAAAGGCATCGGCGGCATAAAGAACGTGACGATCGACGGCGCCGTGAACGTGGATCGCAAAGCCCCGGACGCGCTTCTCGCCGGCTTCCATTCCACGCGCGTCCTGAAGAACTGCTCTATAACCATATATAGAGGCCGCAAGGCGATCTACAAGGAAGAAAATGTTTCTATCGATCCCGACACGCCATGGTGCAAGACGGTGAAAGTCGATCCCGCCGCGAAAGACCAGGAGTTCACCGCGGCTATCGCCGACGCCTCCGGCAAGGTGTTCCTATCCTACACGCCCGTTGCTCCGCAGGGCGAAGTCGAGCTTCCTCCGAAAGTCGCCAATCCGAAGGCGCCGGCCGAATACGCGAGCGCCGAACTCGCCTACGAGACGGGGCTGCGCCTCGACCAGTTCCAGAATGGCATTCTCGACCCCGAGCCGTACTACAAGCGCGCGCTTGAAATCGACCCCGATTATTCCAAGGCCAATCTCGCGATGGGCGTGCGCCTCGCGAAGAACGGATCGTTCGCCGCCGCCAAGCCCTATCTCGAGAAGGCCGTCGCGCGCGCCACGCAGAACCACACGCGCGCGCTCGACGCCGCCCCGGAATACTACCTCGCTCTCGTTGAACGCGGACTCGGGAATCTCAAGCGCGCAGAAGACCTCTTCTGGCGTTGCACGTGGCGCCTCACGCACAAGAAGGAATCGTACGTCGAAATCGCGCGCATCGCCGCGCTGCGCGGCGATTGGGCGGAGGCGCTCGCGCGCATCGACGACGCGCTCGCGCTCGGCCAGGACGAAGCGAAGCTCTGGACGATGAAGGGGATATTCCTGCGGAAGCTGGCGGAAGCTGGCGAAGGCAAGCGGGAGCAATCGAAGGCGGTCGAGTGCTTCGAGAAGGCGATCGAGTGCGATCCGCTCGAATACTGGGGCGTCGTCGAGCGCGACGGCTTCGCGGCGGCGGAGAAGAATCGCGGTTTGAAGGCGCAGCAGCTTCTCGAGTGCATCAGCGACTACTGGGGCATTGGATGCTACGACGAGGTCGTGGCGCTTTGCGACGCCGCGCTCGCCAAGGCGTCCGCCGAGAAGCCGTACGCGACGGAAGGCGCGCTGCCCCTCAAGGACACGCTCGCAGCTTGCGCCAGCTACAAGAACGCGCTCTTCGGC
>DEWI01000112.1:8823-18873 GCA_002363575.1 Verrucomicrobia bacterium UBA3214
ACGCGCTCTTCGGCTACTTCAAAGGCGCGGCTATGATGAGGAAATGTTGCCAATGTGAAAATGTTGCCAATACCAATGCCCAATCCGCCGACGCCAAGGATATGTCGGACAAATTGGAAAATGGCAACATTGGAATTGGCAACACTGACATATTGGCAACATTATCAAAGGCCGCCGCGATGCCGACCGATTACTGCTTCCCGAACAGGCTGGAGGAAGTGGAAGTCTTGAAGATCGCCGCCGCCGCCGCGCCCGGCCACGCGAACACCTGGTACTACCTCGGCTGCGCGGAGTGGAACCTCGACCGCAAAGACGACGGCCTCGCCGATTGGAAAAAGTGCGTCGCGCTCGCGCCGCGCCATGCGCTCGCGCTCAGGTGCATCGGTTTCGCGCTCTCGCACCCTGGGACGTATTTCACCAACACGGGGGTTCCTTCGGGCGTCGCAAGCCGCGAAGCCTATGAATATTATTTGATGTCGCTCGAGGCGGATCCGGGCAATTTCCGCACGCTCGACGAAGCCGGCAAGCTCGCCGAAAAGCTCAAGCTCCCGGCGACGGAGCGCCTCGCGCTCATGGAGAAGTACCGCGACACGGTCTATAAGTACGATCCATGCGTCCTTCGCCTCGCCTACACCTTCAACGCGGTGGGCCGCTACGCCGAGGCGCACGAAATCCTCACCACTCGCCGCTTCCACGTCTGGGAAGGCGCCGACGGGCTCCTCGCGCCGTTCGTCGAAAGCTGCATCGGCCTCGGCAAGGCCGCCATGGCCCGCGGCGACTACGCGACGGCGCTGAAGTTCTTCGCGGAATCCACCACATACCCCGCCAATCTCCAGGCGGGACGCCCCGGCGACGCCGGCACGGAGCCGAAGAGCCGCTACTTCATGGCGCAGTGCAAGAAGGCCTTGGGCGACGCGGTAGGCTATCGCGCCGAACTCGAAAACTCCCTCAAAGGCTGGATTCACGCCGGCGAAATGGATTACTGGCGCGTCAAGGCGCTGCGCGAACTCGGACGCGACGCGGAGTGCGCCCCGCTGATCGCCGAACTCAAGACGGCCATCGCCGAGCTTGAAGCCCCGCAGCCCCAGATCATCAACGCCTACGCCAAATTCGCCGGCGACAACTCGGCGATGGAGCGCGCCGCCAAGGCTCGCGAGAAAGCCGGCGAACTCCGCGCGCTCCTCGCCGAACTAGAGTAGCCGGCAAATACGTCCAAAGCGGAAAACGGTCAATGCACGAAATGCGACTAGAACAGGTTCCCGGACCACAGGCGGTCGATAAACTCCCTCCACGGGAGGATGGCTATGCCATCGACTTCGCGCGGCCGCGGCTCGTCCGAGACGAGGATGCGGTGGCGCCAGGCGCCTTCGTCGCCGATGGCGGCAAGCCCCTTCATGTCGCTTTTCGTCGCGCTTCGCGTCGTCTTGACTTCGATTGCGACTTCGTCGTTCACGACGAAATCCACTTCGAGGTTCGTGCGGGTGCGCCAGTAGGAGATTTCCGCATCGCGCCTGAGCGCGTCGGCGTAGGACGAGATTTCGTGCATCACCCAGTTCTCGAAGGCATGCCCGTATTCCGGCGTCCCGCGAACGAGCTTCTTGCGTCCCGAAAGGCGGCGCGCCACTCCCGTGTCGAACATATAGAACTTGGCAGTCTCCACCGTCTTGCGCGAGCGCCCCTTGCGCCACGCCGGAACTTCGCTTGCGAGAAGGGTGTCTTTGAGAATCTTGAAATATTCCTGCACGGTGCTGCGCGGAATCTGCGCGTCGGATGCGATGGATTGGAAGTTCACCTGTTCGCCGTTGGTGAGGGCGGCGACTTCGAGAAAGCGGCTGAACGCCGGGAGGTTTCTCGTCGCCCCCTCCTGCATGATTTCCTGTTCAAGATAGAGCGAGACGTATCCGGCGAGATCCTCCTCCGGATCGTCGGAAAACCAGATGCCCGGCACGAGACCGTAGTTGATCGCGCGGTCGAGTTCGAAGGCGTTGCCGAGTTCGCCGGCCGAAAAGGGGTGCAGATTCCTGATTCTCGCACGCCCGCCGAGGAGATTGACGCCGCCCTTGCGAAGTTTGCGCGCGCTCGAGCCTGTCAAAAGGAATCGCTTTCCCTTTTCTTCGATGAGGCGGTGGACTTCATCGAGCAGGGAAGGCATCTTCTGTATCTCGTCGATGACTATGGGGCGCTCGTCGCGGCAGGTCTCGTCGATGTAGTTCGGATTTCTCGCCAGATGTGCAAACGTATCACCGGAAAGAAGGTTGAATACATGCGCAGCCGGCATCGTTTCTCGTACAAGAGACGACTTGCCGCATTGGCGCGGGCCGAAAAGAAAGCACGACTTTGTTTCAAGCACGCCGGCGACATCGAGTTTTCGCGCAATATACATGGCTTTCCCTCTGGTTTTTCCACGAACGCCGCACATTGTAGCATAAACGCCTCTGGCTCGTCAATGGCAAATCGCCGACAGAGCTGGCGATTTTGCAGTAAAATCGCCGACGGTGCTGGCGATTTTACATCTGGCGGCGTGCGCAGGCATCCCGGATATTTAAATTGTCCCGGAGGCGCGGAGCATGAGAGGGTCAAGGCATCAAATTTTCTTTTTGTGCAGTCGCCGCCGTGCCTCGCAGAAAGAATAGAGCAAAGAAAGAGCAATAGACATGGTAAAAACATTTGAATACAAGGTTTATGCCGCTTGCGCGGCGGTGCTGGCGCTGACGCTTTCCGCGATGGCGTCGATGCCGCTATTGCCGAAACCGGCGGAGTGCCGCTTCACCGGCGGGACGTGCCGCAACGCGGCGGTAAAGACGGCGATCGACAAGTCGATACCGCCGCAGGGATACGCGCTTTCGGTCGCGCCGGGCGGAATAACGATCAAATCTTCGGACGAGGCCGGCGCTTTCTACGCGCGCATGACGCTCCGCCAGCTGGAGACGAAAGACGCGAAGGGGAAGAACGTTTCGTATCCAAATTGCGAGATAAAGGACGCGCCGGCGTTCAAGTGGCGCGGCATGATGCTGGACGAAGCGCGGCATTTCTTCGGCAAGGCTGTCGTGCGCGAGCTTCTGGAGCGCATGGCGCAATACAAGCTCAACGTCTTCCACTGGCATTTGACGGACAATCAAAACTGGCGCATCGAGATTCCGGAGTTCCCGGAACTGACGAAGCGCGGCATCTGGCGCGAAGGGCGCTGCGAAAGCGAATCCCCGCTGTATTACACGGAAAAGGACATCAAGGAGATACTCGAATTCGCGAAGGCGCGCCACATAACCGTCGTGCCGGAAATCGACTTTCCAGGGCACTTGGGCGCGGCGCTCCGCGCGTATCCGCAATTCGCCTGCGGCGCCGGCAAGAAGAATATATTGTGCCTTGGCAATCCCGAAGCGGTCGCGTTCGCCGAAAAGGTCCTCGATAGAGTCTGCGGGCTTTTCCCCGGCGAAGTGATCCATATCGGCGGCGACGAATGCCCCGTGATGAATTGGGAGAAGTGCCCGAAATGCAAGGCGCTCATGGCGCGCGAGGACATCGGAGCCGTGAAGGGCCTGCAGCCGTGGCTCACGCGCCGCCTCGCCGCGCATATCAAGACGAAGGGCAAGCGGATTTCCGGCTGGGAGGAGATCGCCGTAGGCCTCGGCAAGCTCGACAAACGGGGCGAGAGCGAAAATCTCGCCTCCCTGCCAGAAGAGTATCTGCCGCCGAAGTCTTCGCTCGTCATGGGCTATCACACGAAGCCTGCGGCGCTCGCCGCGAATACCGGCTTCGACGTCGTCAGCTGCCCGACTTGGCATTGCTACTTCGACTACCAGCAGAAGCTGCCCGAAGATCCCCATCGCTACCATCGCCCGGACATAAGGTGGTGCCCGCTCGAATCCGTTTACAACTTCGATCCCTACGAAGGCGTGAATCCCCAGGCGCGCGGACGCATCGCGGGAGTGGAATGCTGCAGCTGGACGGAGAAGACGCGCAACGTCACCGAACTCGAATGGAAAATCTGGCCGCGCACGCTGGCCTTCGCCGAAGTCGCATGGCGCAACGAAGAGCCGCCGAAGCGCGACTTCAAGGAGTTCTGCGAGCGCGCCGCCGCGCACCGCCGCCGCCTCCTCGCCGAGCACGTCAATTGCGCGCCTGTCGGGCGATAAAGAATTTTGGTTAAAGCCAATAGCAAAACCATAAAGGAGAAGAACAATGAAAAAGATGCAGATGAAAGCGGGATTGCTCGTGATATGCGCCCTGGGGGCGGGTGGAGGGATGGCCTCCACCGTCGCCTACTGGCCGCTCGCCGGCGAAAACGGAGTGAGGACGACGACGGAAACAGTCTTCGCCAACGAGGGAGACGGCGGAACGATGGACGCCGTGCCGATTTCAATCAAGACAGGCGTTGGTGAGACGGGCATAGGGGATGGAGGTTCCACCTATTGTCCAATCGGAACAAATGCTTTCCCTTTGGCGTACGGCGTGTATGATCCGGTTGCGGGTACGAACCGCTCTGCCGCGACAGGGCTTTATTTCCAAGGTATCAAATCTTCGCATTGCGGATCGTTACGTGTCGTCGATCCCGATGCGCTTAAAGTATCGAACTTCACAGTTGAGTACTTCATGAAGCCCGATGCTTCCAAAAAAACCACATGGCAGTGGATGGTCGTCATGCCGCTGCTGCTCAAAAACTCGGACGGAACGCGTGTCACAGGTTGCGAAAGCTGGGGTATGGCATTCGGCAACAATGTCACGCCTTCAACGGGTGGTAGAATTAATAAGTCGGGGTTGTTCTGGATGCGTTTTTCCACGACGAATTCGGTTGGCGACTCTGCTGCAAGCGAGATACCGAGGAGTCTTGTCAAGGCCTTGGACTGCTTTGACAACAGATGGCATCATATAGCCGTCACCGTTTCCAACGGGGTGGATATCGGGTTGTATCTCGACTATGGATTGGTTGCAACGGCTACGATTGCCAACCCAATTGAATTCGCGCCGGACGGCGACCTCTACATCGGCGGATCGCCGCACAACGACAACGCTTACTATGGCTCTATGGCGCACTTACGTATTTCCGACGAGGTGCTGCCGACCGAGAAGTTCCTGCATTTCACACGCACGGAAAGAGCGGCGGATGAAGCGAGTGACACGTTCCTTCACATCAACTTCGAACCGGTTGATGGCATTTCGACCAACAACATCGCATTCAATCAGGCTGCGACTGGCCCCGCTGTCCATTTCGGCGCGACGAACAACACGTCCGTTGCCGGCTATGCGAAGTTCGTTTCTGAAGTATATACAAATAAACTTTACGCATCGCGCCGTGATTACAATGGGTACGACAACTTGTGTTCCTTCAGCCGCACTAACAACTCCGCCGGCGATCCATTCTTCTCGTGGCTGCCGCCGGATGATGTGTTCCACGATTCGTCATTTACCGTTGAGTTCTTCATGAACACCTCAAGTTTCTCGGCATGGACACATCTTTTCAAGCGTCGCGTGGACGCCAACGATACCGAGGTCCAGTTCTGGATCGGCGGCTTGAATACGGCCAATAGGTTGAAGTGCGATTTCGGTGGACAGACGATTACAGACACATCGTCAATAGGCGACAGCAAATGGAATCATATCGCGGTCGTGTATGACAAGCCTAATCGCAAATTGGCGTTCTACCGCAATTGGAGCAAGATAGGCGAGAGAACAGTGACCGAGTCAAGCATTAAAGGGGCGACAGTAAAGCCGATAACAATTGCCGGTTGTACTCCTTCGGGAACAACATACACAGGCTTGATGGATGAAATCCGTATCACGAAGCGCGCACTGACGGACAGGGAGTTCTTGAGTCCAAAGCGGCCCAAGGGGCTGATGATCATCTTCCAATAATTGGTCGCAAGGGAGGCGAGTGAACGCGACGAGGAGAGGCTTTCTTGCGGGAAGTGCGGCGTGACAACGCTTGAAATCCCCAAGGCGGAGCTGCCGCCCGGCAAGGAACTTACCTTCGCCGCACGTCCGCTTTCCTCGCTCGGAACGGCAGGCAAGGCGATAAAGGCGAATTGCAACATTTCATAAACGATACGGAGTCCGAAAATGTCAAAACGAACTTTGATTGCCGTTGTGTACACGCTTACGGTCGTGGTGGCAACCGCATACGGCAAGGTGGACATTTCATGCGACTATCCGGGTGGTAGCGTAATAGTCAGGGGAATTGACGAGACGAACGGCGTTGTCAATATTGCGCCGAACCTCGCAGACACAAACGGGCGTAAGTGGATGCGCTTTGACTTCAAGGTGCGCGGCGCGGAGGGGCGGACGCTCCATTTCCAGTTCCCAGACGACAAGTTCAACTACCTCGCGACGCTCGGCCCGGCTTTCAGCCGCGACGGCGGCGCAACGTGGGCGTGGCTTCGCCAGGACGGGTCGCGCCACGAACCTTCCAACGCCTTTGACTGGACGTTCGCCGAGGATGAACGCGAAACGCGCTTTGCGTTCTGCATTCCCTATCTTCAGGGCGACTGGGAGAAGCTTGCGGCGAAATACAAGAAAAGGAAAGATGTCGTTTTCGGCACGCTCTGCAAGTCGCAGTGCGGAGAGCGGAAGACGGAGCTGCTGCGCCTTCCGTGCAGAGGGACCGCGAAATGGCTCTTTGTGTTTACCGCCCGCCATCATGCAAGCGAGGCGTCCGCGAGTTTCATTATGGAAGGCGCGATAGAGGAATGTCTTTCGGACTCGAAAGAAGCTGCTTGGCTGCGCGACAACGCCGACTGCGTTTTCGTGCCGTTCATGGACAAGGACGGCGTGGAAAACGGCGAACAGGGGAAGCACCGCCATCCGCACGACCACAACCGCGACTACGTGAAAAACCGCTACACGTCAGTCCGCTCCCTCAAGAGACTGCTCGCGCGGGAAGGCGAGGGGAAGCAAATAGTATTCCTGGATCTCCATTCCCCGGAAGCCCGCAGCGGTAAAACAGGCCACAAGATTCACGATCACGCCTTCACGTTCGCGCCGATTAAGACGGCGCAAATGGATCGCTGGCAGCGATTCCGCCACGCATGGGCCGACCTGCAGAAGAACGCAATGCTGAAATACGACGGAAAGTTCGACAAGGTGGATTCGGAGAAGACGTATGCGGACGCCGTGAAGAATCGTTCGCTGAATTCCCGCCAGTATGTCGGATCGCTTTCCAACTGCTGGCTGAGCGTCTGCTGCGAGTTCGGCTATTCGCTCTGCGACGGCGTGTATTCGCCCGACGGCGGACGGAAACTCGGGCATGGCCTCCTGAAGGCGATATCCTCGACCGTCAGCCAGTCGGCTCCCTCCGCGCCCGCCGTTGTCGTGCCGGACGAGGCGACAACTCAACTTGAACTTGTCCCGATGCCGCGCGAAGTGAAGGTGTCGGACGGCGAATGCCGTGCGGTGGACGCGACGAAGGCGGAGGTCGTTGCGACGATTCCGCCGGAGGGGTATGAGCTGTCAATCACGCCCGACGGCGTGACGATCCGCCATTCGGACGACGCGGGGCTCTTTTACGCGCAAATGACGCTGAAACAGTTGCTCGATGGGGCGGCGGACGGCGCCCTGCCCTGCGTTGAGATCAAGGACGCGCCCGCGTTCAGGTGGCGCGGCGTCCATCTCGACGAGGCGCGGCACTTCTTCGGCAAGACGGCGGTAAAGCGCATCCTGGATGAGATGTCCTGGTACAAGCTGAATGTGTTTCACTGGCATTTGACGGATGGCCAGGCATGGGTGCTGGACGTGCCGGGCTATCCGAAGCTCGTCCGCCAAGGTCTGGGAAAGAACTTCGGCGAAAAGGTCGGGCCGTTCTACTATACGGCGAACGACGTCAAGGAGATTTTGGAATACGCGGCGAAGCGGCATATAACAGTCGTTCCCGAAATCGACTTCCCAGGGCATTTCGCGGCGGCCTGCCGCGCCTATCCCGACCTTGCCTGCAAGGGCGGCGGGAAAGTCATGTGCGTGGGCAACACGAACGCCGTCGCATTCGCCGAGAAGGTGCTTGACTACGTATGCGAACTTTTCCCCTCGCACGACATCCACATTGGAGGCGATGAATGCCCTCGCAAGTTCTGGGCGAAATGCCCCCGTTGCCGGGCTTTCGTGGAGCGCGAGGGACTGAAAGACGCAGAGGACATCCAGCCGTGGCTGACGCGGCATCTTGCGGCCTATCTTGAAGCCAAGGGACGCCGCGCCATAGGATGGGAGGAGATTGTTGTCGGGCGCGGCAAGGCGGATGCCAATGGCGAAAGCGAGAACAAAGACGGTGCAAAGTCGTCGCTCCTTCCGGAAAAAAACGTGCTTGTCATGGGCTACCACAAGGCGGCTGCTGCGAGGTCGGCGAACATGGGCTACCAGGTTGTGTCGTGCCCGAACTGGCATTGCTACTTCGACTACACGCAGCAGCTGAAAGACGACCCGGTCTACTATTTCCTCCCCGATGGTCGCTGGCTTCCCCTGGAGGAGGTCTATTGGTTCGATCCGTTCGATGGCGTGGCGGCGGAGAGCCGTGCAAACATCGTCGGCGGACAATGCTGCAACTGGACGGAGAAGACGCTGAACCTTTACGATCTTGAATGGAAGATGTGGCCGCGCGGCCTTGCGCTCGCCGAAATCCTGTGGACGAACCCCGATCCGTCCAAGCGCGACTTCGTGGAGTTTTCTGCCCGTGCGGCGGAGCATCGCCGCCGCCTCATCCGCGAACACGTCAACTGCGCACCTTTGAAATGAAAATGAAAACGAATATGACAACATCAAAATGGGCTGCGGTCTGCACGGCCGCCGCATTTGAATTCTGCGCACTTTGCGCTTCCGGCGCGGCTGGCAAAGACGCGGCGTTTTCGACTTCAGACGACGGCGGCAGGCCGCGAGGGAAAGCGCAGACGCTGGAAATGTTCCCCGTGGAGTGCGAAAGCGTCGCGGCGGTGGAGGGGCGCGAGGCGTCTCTTCTGCCGAAGGGAAGAAAATTCGCGCTTGTCTGGAACGACGAGTTCGACGGCGAGAGTCTGGATGAGTCGAAGTGGGGCTACCGCACCAACTTCTGGGGGCGCAGTGCACACTGGTTCGCGACGCCGGAAGACAACGCCGTGGAGGTGAAGGACGGACTTCTCAGGATGAAGCTAGTCAAGCGCGACGACGGACAGTTCGTCTCACCTCAACTACAGACGGGCGAAATAGTATGGGATGTTCCGGCTGCGGAGAATCCGAATAACTTCTGGCCGCTTCCCAAGCGCGAGAAGTCGAAGTTCCAGCACCGCTACGGCTACTACGAGTGCCGCTGCCGCCTTCAGCAGAAAGCGGGCTGGTGGTCCGCGTTCTGGATGCAGGCTCCGATGATCGGCTGCTCTCTCGATCCTCGCAGAGCGGGAATAGAACACGATATAATGGAGTCGTTCGAGCCGGGGAAGGTGATTCCGCACTGCTTCCACTTCAACGGCTACGGCGCCGAACACCGGTGCTTCAAATCCCCGCGCGTCAAGAAGAACGCGGACGGGCTTCTCGCGCTCGACAAGGCGGAGTTCCACGTCTTCGGGCTTCTTTGGGAGCCGGACGGATATACCGTCTTCATCGACGGCCGGCAGCACGGCCCGAAGGTCGGGCGCGCCAAGGGCGAAGCCGTCTCGGAGACCGAAGAATTCATACTTCTGACCACCGAAGCGAAGTGGTTCCGCAACAACCGCATGACCGGCAAAGGCGTCCCGGAGCTTGAATCTGCGCTCGGCGATGAATTTCTCGTGGACTACGTTCGCGTCTATGATATTGCGCCTTGACATTCGAGGTTTCTTGAAGAATGACGACGAAGAAAGCAATGATGTCAAGCAGCACGTTGTCATCGCCGCCGCCTCATCCGCGAACACGTCAACTGCGCACCTTTGAAATAGGAGGAACACGAATGAACCGACACTTGATCGCAGCCGGGCTGACCGTCCTTGCTGTTTCGGCATTTGGCGCATCGGATGGAGTGGTTCAGACCGATGTGGTGATCTACGGCTCCAGCCCTGCCGCGATTTCGGCGGCGGTGCAGGCGAAGCGGATGGGCTGTCGCGCGGTCGTCGTCTCGCCGGAGAC
>DEWI01000159.1 GCA_002363575.1 Verrucomicrobia bacterium UBA3214
GGCGTGCGCGATGCCGCGCTGCGCCACCAAGGCTCTTTCCAGGTGTTCATAGATGTGGCGATGGAAGACGGCGGCGTAGTGACAATCGACCTCGGGCCGTCCTGCCGCGTCACCCCGGATGTCGCATTCCTCGCGGAAATCTCCAAACTCGTCCCGCAGAGCGACACCGCATTCCATCCTTCCGAAAAGATATACCTCGCCCCCCCGCCTGCCTATCAGTAGCCGCGCCACGCGGCAGAATCTTTCGCTTTTCGCAGGCCTGGAATGCGCCGCTCCAAGCGCTAGAAATTTTGGCGGGTGCGCGACACGCCACTCTTAAATATGGTATAATACCTCGTGTCATGATCGATACTGGCATGAGCAAAACACGCGAATTGCGCGGAGGCGGCGAAGGAAGGCGCGGGCCTGTTTTCGCCGGCGGGAAGATATTACCCCCCCAATAAATACAATATAAGCGTTTCGCGCCTTGCCGCATCAGGGCTTTTCGCGGCTTTTATCCCTGTTTTCGCTCCACGCATTTCACCTCTGGAAAGGACGAGGGGAAATGAGTGACGGATTGTCACGTCGTGATTTCCTCAAGGAACTGCTTGCCGCCGCCGGAGTATTCGGCGGCACGCTTGGCGGCGGCCGCATCTTCGCCGCTCCTCCGGGCTGGCGGCCGCAAGGGAAGCCGAATCTCACCGTCGGGCTTGTGAGCGATACGCATTTGCGTACGGCGCGTCCGTGGCCCGATACGTTCTATCGCCGCGCGCTTGAATATTTCCGCGATGCCGGCGCGGATGTAGTGGTGCATTGCGGGGACATGGCCAACTACGGCGAAGTCGAAGCGATAGCGCACCATCTCGAAGTCTGGCGAGAAGTCTTCCCCGGCGGCAAAGCTCCGGACGGGCGCAAAGTCGAACTTCTCGCCGTGGCCGGGAATCACGACCTTGAAGGGCAGGGGCTGAACGCATACGTCCGCAAAGTCTATGAGTCGCCCGGTTTCTTTGCGCAGCACATCCTTTCCGCGGATCTCCCCGGCCATTGGGAACGCATTTGGGGCGAGCCGTACAAGCCGGTCTGGCACAAGGAGATAAAAGGCTACCACTTCTTCGGCCGCAACTGGAAAGTGGATGAAATGGAGACGGCGCGGCAGATCGACGAACTCGGCCCGAAGCTCGGTCTCGACGAGGGGAACAGGCCTTTCTTCCTCGTGTCGCATTCGCGCCCGCTGCCGCCGATGCGCAACGCCATGCGCCGCTATCGCAGGAACGCGCTCGCCTTCTTCGGCCACTGCCATTTCAGCGCGACCGACTGGAAGACGGTGTATTACGACTCCGGAACATTCCCCCGCATACAGGTCCCGCCGTGCATTTCCCCAGACTGGGATATCAAATTCGCGAAAAGCGCCGCTCCGTTCAACTGCGTCCCGGAAGGGAAACAGGCCGCCGGACGCTGCCGCCAGGGATTTGTCATGCGCGTATGGGACGACATGCTTGCCATAGAGCGCAGGGAATTTGCCGAAGGCGGCAGTCTCGGCGCGGATTGGGTCATGCCGTTCGGCGAGTCCGCCCCGCATCCGTTCTCCGTCGAAGCGTTGAAAGAGAAGATCGGCGCGCCGGCTTTCCCGGCGGATGCGAGACTGCAAATCGGGCAAGTCGAAACGGCCGACGGCGCGCATGCCGCAAGATTGACAATCCCGCCGGCGGACGCCAACCCCGCCTCGCGCGTCTATGCCTACGACGTGGAGATGGCGTGCGCGAAGGGCGGCGAGAGACTGCGCAAGACCGTGTATGCCGCCGGATGCAACATGGGCGTCGGCCACGAGACGAACGGCGGCGTGACGGTTCTCGAAGTGCCGTTTGCGGAGCTGCCGCCAGGCGACACGCTTGCGGCGGCCGTCTGGCCGAAGACTTCTCTCGGCACGGCAGGCAAGGCCATTGCCGCTAGGATGAAACTGGAAAGGAGCGAGGCTTGAAACCGTCCCGTAGCACAATCTCCGTTTCGCTTGCGCTCGCGCAGGCGGTGGCGATCGCGGCGCCTTCGCCGCAGCGCATCGAGTACTCGCCGCTTTTGTTCGGTTCGTTCATCGAGCAGTTCGACAAGGTCGTATATGGCGGCATATACGATCCCGGTTCGCCGCTTTCCGATGAAGACGGCTTTCGCAAAGACGTGATCGACGCGCTGCGCGAAATCAAGTGTTCCATCGTGCGCTGGCCCGGCGGTTGCTTCGCCTCGGCATATCATTGGAAGGACGGCGTCGGCCCGGTGCGCGAGCCTGTTTGGGACAAGGCTTGGAACTGCGAAGAGCCAAACACTTTCGGCACCGACGAATTCATAAAGTGGTGCCGGAAGGTGGGCTGCGAGCCTTACTTGTGCACGAACGCGGGCTCCGGCGACGGCGAGGAAATGTCGGACTGGGTGCAATACTGCAACTTGAACGAAGGGCGCTGTGGCAGGCGGCGCATCGCAAACGGCTTCCCGCAGCCGCACGGCGTGAAGTACTGGAGCATCGGAAACGAAAACGGCGGCGGCCACGAAATCGGCCGCAAGAGAGCCGAAGACTGGGGGCATATCGTCTGCGAAAGCGCCAAGATGATGCGCGCGGCTGACAGGTCGATATTCATCGCGGCGGCGGGTTCGCCGGTGACAGAGAAGTGGAACAAGTCCCTCCTCTCCGGCGCGGGGAGGCTGATAGATTTCATTTGCGTGCACACGTATCCGGACAAGCTTCTGCAGGTGGACAATCCTTCGCCCTATCTGAAGTGCATGATGTTCACGCGCCGGCCGGAGAACATGATAGCCAACGTTGCGCGGCAGCTGGAGGAGGCGGGATTCGGCGGCGGGAAGATCGGCATCGCCATCGACGAATGGAATTTGCGCTCGTGGCACCATCCTGGCTTCGGCAAGTTCGAGCGCGGCTCGAAGATGGACGTGGCCGCGCGCCGCCGCAACGACCGCGCAGCCACATACACTATGGCCGACGCCGTATTCACCGCCTGCTTTCTCAATGCCTGCATCCGCCACGGCGACATCGTGAAAATGGCCGCTTTCGCTCCCGTGGTGAACGCGCGCGGCGCGATATTCGTCCATCCGAAAGGCATCGTCAAGCGCACGACGTATCACGCCTTCTGGATGTATGCGAATCTCCTGGAGAAATACGCCGTGCCGTTCGAAGCGGAGTGCGACGAACTCTCGGACGGCAACAAGAGCGTGCCGGTGCTGGACGCGATCTTGACGGAATCGGAGGACGAACGCAGGAAAGCGATCGCCGCCGTCAATAAACATCCGTCCGAAACGCGGAAACTCGACGTGGCGGCGCTGGCGACGGAGGGGAGCGTCCGCGCCGTCGTCCTCGCAGGCGATAGCCCCGACGCATTCAACGACGTCGGCGCGGAAGAGCGCGTCGTCCCCTTCGAGACGCCTCTTGCGGTCGAAAACGGCAAGGTGGAATTGCCGCCGCACTCCGTTTCAATCATCATGATGGAGGCGAAGCAATGAACAAGATGAAATGCCTTGCGTTTGCGACGCTGGCGGCGGGCTGGGCGCTGGCGGCGGACTTCAACGTCCGCGAGTTCGGCGCGATGGGCGACGGCGAGACGAAAGACACGATCGCGATACAGTCCGCCATCGACGCGGCGAACGCGAAAGGCGGCGGCAGGGTCGTCATCGAAGGCGGCACGTTCCTTTCCGGCGCGCTCATGCTGAAAAGCGGCGTGGAGCTTTACATCGACCGCACGGCGAAACTCCTGGCCTCTCCGGACATCGCCGATTTTCCCGACTGGCCCGACGGTCACGTCGTGCGCGAAAACCTCCCGCGCCAGCGCCTTGCCGCGTTCATCTACGCGGACGAAGCCGCCAACATCGCAATCGCCGGCTCGGGCACGATCGACTGCAACGGCAAATACCATATCAAGGAAAAGGCGAATCCCGACTGGAAAGGCTGGCGATACGAGCGCGTGCATCCAATGCCGAAGACGCTGCCGCGCGTCGTGTTCTTCGCTGGCTGCCGCGACGTCTCGATACGGGATGTGACGATGACAGGCCAGCCGGCAGGCTGGAGCTACTGGATACACGATTGCGACCGCGTGCAGATCGCCGGGCTGAAGATCCTCGCGAACGTCCGCTACCCAAACAACGACGGCATACACGTGAACTGCTCGCGGGACGTGACGATTTCCGGCTGCATCATCGAAACCGGCGACGATTCGATAGTCGTCAGGGCCAACAGCCGTTCGCTGAAGGAGAACAAGCCCTGCGAGAGAATCGTCGTGAACAACTGCACGCTGCGCTCGTGGTCCAGCGGCATACGCATCGGCTGGATTGACGACGGCGCCATCCGCGATTGCGTCTTCTCCGACATCGCCATGCACGACACGTCGGTGGGAGTCTCGGTGAATCTTCCGAAGCGCCGCAACAAGCCGGGCTGGACGGACTACGGGCGCGAGGCTACGCTTGTGGAGAACCTCCAGTTCTCCAACATACGCATGAACGGGATTTACGCGCGTCCCGTGCTGATTACGATGGTGGGCGAGGAGGCGGGGACGCACATCGCCGCCGTCCGCGATCTCTATTTCACGAATATCCACGCCACGGGGCTGGAGTTTCCGCTTCTCGAAGGACGCGAGGGCATGGCGATTGAAAACATCGTCTTCTCGAACTGCTCCTTCAAGAGAGTGCCGGAGACTTCCCTCCAGGAGGATTGGCGGCGCCACGGCTACGCCGTAAACGACCGCCGCCCCAGCGACGGCTATTTGACGCGCCACGCAAAAGGCGTGCGCTTCGACAACACCGTTTTCGACGATCTTACCGAAACAACCAAAGGAGTCAAACAATGAAACGAACGAAGAAAGCATTCCTTGCCGCCGCTTGCGCCGTTTGCGCCGGCGCCGCGGCCATTGCCGAGACTAACGTTACCGGCGCCGTCGTCCTCTCCGCCGACGCCGACTGGTCGGCTCTGGGGCCAGTTCGCCTTTCGCCGGGCGCGTCCATCGACCTCGCCGGCAACTCCTTGAAGTGCGCAGGCTTCGCCGAATATGTCGAACTCGACCATGTGGATACCGACGGCACCCAGTGGATAAACACAGGCTACGAAACCGCGGACGCCACCGCCGGCACTCCAAGCGGCGGCGACAAAGTCGAAATCAAGTTCCAGATGAAAGATGTCGAAACGCAGCAGTTCCTACTTTGCGCGCGCCCGTCCAAAGGAAACAATTTCGGTTGCTGGATGACAAAAAACGGGATTCTCTCTTTCGGCTACAGAAATGTGAGCGGAGCGGGAACATACGCTACCAAGCTCGAGCGAGATACCGACTATACGGTGATAATCGACTACAACAACAAGATATGGAGCGTGAATGATCATTCATTCGACTTCTCCCAAACAGATAGCGGCAAACTTGCGCTGACCGCCGGATACACTCTTTCACTCTTTTGCTCGCACACGGCAGGAGCCAATCTCGAGAAAACGTCAGACGTCGCCAATCTTGCCAATTGCCGCTTCTACTATATGAAGATATGGGACAAGGACGGGAACTTGAAAGTGGATCTCGTTCCCGCGCTTGGCGTGAACGAGAACAAAGTCGGCCTCTACGACCGCGTGCGCAACCGCTTCCTCGCGCCGCTTAAAAACGGCGGCGCGGCTACGGCGTTCGACGGAGTCTCCGCCCACTGCGAACTCGATTACGTCGATACCGACGGCAAGCAGTATGTAGATACCGGCTACAAGCCGAATATGACAAACGCTGTCGAGATGACAGTGCAAATGCTCTGGAGCAGCTCATCAAAGCAGACTTTGTTTTGTACTAGAAACAGCTCCGGCGGAAGATCCTACGAGGCCAGCTATACTGCCGCCGGCAAATACAATTTCGTGTACAGCGCCGGCAACGAAGTCGATACTTCGGCTACCTACGCTTTAAACACCGATTGCACAATCCAAACCTTGCCGGACACGTCCGACGAGACAGGCTTTTCGTTGTCCTGCGATGTAAACGACGCCGCAGTTGAAATCCGCCAAAGCGGATACAAGCCAAGCAATGCCAACGCCCAAGCGAATTTCTATCTATTCGCCTACCACAAAAACGGGACTTCGATTGGGCAGTACGCCAAGTGCCGCTTTTACAATTTCCGCGTGTGGGACGACAAGAATAAAGCGGAGCTGAATGTCGATATGGTGCCGGTCTATCATTTCTCCACAGGAAAAGTGAGATTGTACGATCGCGTTCGCAAATCCTACAAAGATCCGAGTTCCGATTTCGCGTTCCCTTGGGCAGGGGTGGTGAAGAATACGGCGGCGACGGCGGCGACGCTGGAAGTTTGCGTGGACGAGGGCGAAAGCGCCGTGAACAGCTGCATCCGGTTCGAGGGCGATATCGACTTCGTGAAGAGCGGAGAAGGCGAATGGACCGTCGGCGGCGACGGGCTTTCGATCGCCGGCTCCTTCAAGCCTGTCGCGGGGACGGTCTCCGGTATAACGCTCGCCGACGGCGCGACGCTCGATCTTTCCGGTCTGTCGGGGCCATACAGTCTCGACGGCAACGGCCTTGCGTTCGCGGACGGCGCGACGATTTCGCTTGCCATCGGTTCGCGCAAGCCGACGTCCGCCACGCCATTCATCACGTGGACGGCGGCGCCGTCGAATCTTGCCGGGCTTGCGTTCGTGCGCGGCGCGGACGAGACACAGAAGTTCGGCGTCACGATCGGCGCAGACGGCGTCTATCTCGCTATCAAGGGTCTTGTCATTGTCTTTCAATAGGCTCCACAGCCTTGGCAATGCCGTCGCCGCCGCCGGCCTGGAGTCCGGCGGCGAAGCGCGGAGCGGCGCGCAGGTCTTGCGAAGCTCTGCGCCGTCCGTGGCTTTTTCGCGCCGTAGCGGCTGGACTTGCGGGGAGTGTCGCGGCAGATATTGAGTAAGGCAGATCAAATCAAAGGAAAGCATGAGAACACTTGCGAGAGAGCGAGCCGGGAAAACCGGGCGCGGGAGCATCAGGATATGGATAGCGCTGGCCGCGCTCATCTTTGGAGGCTCCGGCGTTTGCGCATATGCCGATTCGCTGAAGATGCAGGCGCCATGCGCCAAGGCGTTTGACGCAGGCGGCAAGGCCACGAAGTTTGAAGCGACGGTCGGCTTTGACGATGCGGTGATGGCAAGCCCCGGCCCATGGGGAGAGAAGCGGCGCAACCGCGCCAAGATGGCGTTTCGCGTGTATGCCGACGGCAGACTCGTCGCCGAGACGGGAATGCTCACGCCGAAAGACGCTCCCGTGGCGATCTATGCCGACATCGCAGGCGCGAAAACCGTGGTTCTCGAAGCGGTCGATGGCGGATATTGGCTGGGGACTCCATACCTCAAAGCAGAATGGCGCGATGTTCGCTGGACGTTCCCCGGCGGCGGAGAGATAAAGGCCGCGGATGAAAAAGAACTCATGCCGCAACTTGGAATATTGACGCCGCCGCCGGATGCCGCGCCGCGCTTCAACGGCCCGGCGATCATCGGCGCGCGGCCCGGCAATCCGGTGCTTTTCCGCATCCCCGTCACAGGAGAAAAGCCGATGGCGCTTGCCGTCGCCGGGCTTCCGGAGGGGATGGAGTACGACGCCGCGCGGCACGTGCTCTCCGGGAGCGTCGCGAAGGCGGGCGAATACAAACTGCTTTTCACGGCGTCGAACGCGCACGGCAAGGCGGAGCGGGAGTTTACGCTCGCCGTCGGCGAAAAACTCGCGATAACGCCCGTGATGGGCTGGACGAGCTGGAATGCGTATCGCACGAAAATCGACGACGCCACGATTCGCGAGACTGCGCGGCTGATGGTCGAAACAGGGCTGGCGGACGCAGGATACTCATACGTCAATCTCGACGACGGCTGGCAGCAGCCGCCCGCGCCCGGCGTCTGGGCGGATGCCGCGCCGCCGCCGGAAGACGACGATTGCGACTGCGGCGAGCCGTATGCGGGGCCGCGCGATGCGTCCGGACGCATCATACCCGCGAAAGGCTTCCCGGATATGCGCGCGCTCGCGGGGTATGTGCATTCGCTCGGCCTCAAGATCGGGCTGTATTCGTCGCCGGGTCCTATGACTTGCCAGAAGCTCGAGGGAAGCTACAGGCATGAAGCCATCGATGCCAGGACATGGGCGGATTGGGGCTTCGACTTCATCAAATACGATTACTGCACGTACACGCGCATCTTCCTCGCGGAGACGAAGGAGCGCGGCCGCGCCCCCGTCGAATACGATCACGCCCGCCCGTTCCTCATGCTATACGAGACGTTGCGCTCGCTGCCGCGCGATATTGTGTTTTCCGCGAATTCCGGGGGCCACGGCGGACACCGCTGGGGAGAACTGGCGGGGATAAACATGTGGCGCACATGGACGGATTTGAAGGACAGCTGGGGCGGGCTCGTCAATGCCGCCAATACCGCCTTCGAGCTGGCGCCATATTCGGAAAGCGGTTTCTGGGGCGACCCCGACATGCTTGTCGTGGGGTTTATGGACACGGGCGCGGGCGAACCCCACGAGACGCTCCTCACGCACAACGAGCAATACACCCACATGACGCTATGGAGCCTCTTCAACGCGCCGCTTCTCATCGGCTGCCAGCTGGACAAGCTGGACGAATTCACATTGCGCCTGCTCGCGAATCCCGAAGTCATAGACGTCAATCAGGATATTGCGCATCCCGGAGCGAAGCGCACGGCGGAAACGCCCTCGGAATGGATCGCGGTCAAAGAACTTTCGGACGGCGCGTACGCCGTGGGCATCGTCAATCTCCTGCCGTTCAAGAACAACGTGACGCTGGATTTCGCCGCGAACGGCCTGCCCGCGAACGCGAAGCTGCGCGACATCTGGCGGCGCGAGGACATCGGCGTTTTCGCGGGCGCCGCCACTTTCGAGATACCGCCGCACGCGCCCGTGTTCCTGCGCATCGAGAAAGCGCAGAGAAAGCCGGCCGTGCGCTTCCCTTTTGTGATTTCATACGGCGGCGCGACGAACGCCTCTAGCGTGGCGCACTTCTTGGACGCGCCGGCGGGGAAGCATGGTTTCGTGCGCGCCGCCGGCGGGGAATTCGCCACGGACGCGGGGCCTATCCGCTTCAACGGCACCAATCTTACGGGGCCTGCAAACTTCCCGGAGCATGATGTCGCCGACCGTCTCGCGGACCGCCTGGCGCGATTCGGGATCAACTGCGTCCGCCTGCATTACATGGACACGTGGTACAAGAACTTCATGGAAGAGCGCCGCCAGTGCCTCATCGACGACGACACCGCGACGCAACGCAAGCTCTCCGCCGCGCAGTTCGACAAACTGGACTACCTCGTCGCCGCGCTCAAAAAGCGCGGAATCTACGTGAACATGAATTTGCACGTCGGGCGCAAGATCGACGAACGCGACGGCGGACTCAAGGGCGGGCTTACGAAGACGTTCGGGCATTTCATGCCGCGCCTCGTGGAACTCCACCGCGAATACGCCCGCGATCTCTTGACGCACGTGAATCCATACACCGGCAACGCCTACACGGACGAGCCGGCTGTCGCGATGATCGAAATCACCAACGAGGACAAGGGAATCGTATTCGCCTGGCGCGACGGAAAGATGAAGAAATGGCCGCAGGAAGCGCGCGACGAACTCCGGCGCCAGTGGAATGCGTGGCGCGTGCGCAACGGGAAAAGCTGCGGCGCGCGTCCTCTTCCCGACGAAGAGGCGGACGTCTCCGACGCGACGCGGCGCGACTTCGAGAATTTTCTCTGGGAGACGGAGCGTTGCTTCTGGGAAGGAATGCGCGACTACATCAAGAACACGCTCGGCGCCAAGCAGCCAGTCTCGGGGACGCAGACGACGAAGAAATATTCTCCGCGCGAAATCCAGAGCCGCCTCGACTATGTGGATACGCACGCATACTTCCACCACCCGCATGGGCCCGGCAACCGCGGATGGATAGATCGCGCAGACGGCCGCGACTGGACGGCGGGAGGAGAGTCGCTCGTGCATTCTTTCGATGCGCTCTTGACGCTGGAGCATGAATCGCATTGGCAGGGCAAGCCGTTCACGGCGAGCGAATACGGCCATCCGTATCCAAGTCCGTTCAGCGGCGAGGGGCACGTTCTCGCATGCGCGTTCGGTGCGGCGCACGGCTGGGACGGCGTCTTCCAGTACAGCTACAACCACTACCCCGAAGCATTCGAGCCGGACGCGATGCCATGGTGCGTCTTCGATTGCCTCGCCAATCCCGCCGTGCTGGCGCATTTCCCCGCGTGCGCCGCGATGCTCGTGCGCGGCGACATCCGCGCAGACGCGATCGGCGCTTCGAAGGAGACGGTGTGGAACCGCGAGCGTCCCGGCAAGGAGTACTACGCCGTCGATACGTCGGACGTAAAAGCCTTCGCCGGCTATGCGGACGGCCGCGAAATACGCCTTGGCGACGTGGCGCTGAATGTGACGGATTCGCCGGAGGGCTATGCCGTCGTTTCGCTCGTCTCGCGCGACGCAGCCGGTTTCGGGCGCGAAGGCAAGGCGAGCATCCTCGTCGCCGCCACGGCGGGCGCGGATAACGACGGCGCGAAAATCGAGCGCACCGCGGATGGCGAGACTCGTCTCGTAGAGCGCGGCCATGCGCCGGTCGTGGCCGACGGCATAGGTTTTACGCTCGCACTTCGCGCGGCCCCGGAGAAGGTGCGGTGCTGGGCGCTCGCCCCCGACGGTTCGCGCACGGCGGAAATAACGCCGCGAGCGGCGGAAGGGGGCGCGCTGCTCGCGTTCGGCCCGGAGTTCCGCACGGTGTGGTACGAGATCGCGATTGACGATTGACTTGGAGGACGCATTATGAAGACTGGATTTGCAAGCATATTCGCGGCGGTTTTCGCCGGGACCTGCGCCGCTGCGCAGATGACGACGCCATGGGGCGAAAAGACGACAAGCGAAAATTGCTGGCGCGATTATCCGCGCCCGCAGATGGTTCGCGCGAACTGGACATGCCTCAACGGCGATTGGGACTATGCCATAACGGCAATCACCAACACTTTCGCGCGCCCGGAAACGTGGGCGGGGAAGATACGCGTGCCATTCGCGCTGGAAGCGCCGCTTTCGGGGTGCGGCGGGAGGTTGCTGAAAAGCGACGAGTATCTATGGTACACGCGCGAATTGACCCTCGACCCCAAGCCCGGCGAGAAGATTCTCCTGCATTTCGGCGCGGTGGATTTTCGCGCAATGGTCTTTCTCGGCCATGACGAAGCGGGTTCCCACGAAGGCGGCGACGTCCCTTTCATTGTCGATTTGACGCCGTTCGCGCGTAAAGGCGCCAACAAGCTGACCGTTCTCGTCTGGGATCCTACGGAAGCGTTCGTGCAGCCGCGCGGCAAGCAGGATTCGAAGATGCATTCATGCTTCTACACGCAGGTCAGCGGCATTTGGCAGACGGTGTGGATGGAGACGGTGCCGGAGCGCTACATAAAGGACTACGACGTCCGCTGCGACATCGACAAGGGCACGGCGACTTTCGTTTTCGCCGTCGATGGCGCCGGCGCGGCGGCTGCCGAAGAGGGCGTCCTCGAAGTCGCAGGGCGCCGCGCGCCTTTCCGGGCCGGCGCGCCGGCGACAGTGGAGTTGCCGCGGCCCGTCAGACTCTGGAGCCCGGAAAAGCCCGCGCTCTACGATTTCACCGCCCGCTGGGGGAAAGATGAAATCTCCGGCTACTTTGCCATGCGCAAGTTCGAGAAGAAAAAAGACGAGAAGGGCATATTGCGTTTCTTCCTCAACAACAGTCAATATTATATAATGGCGACGCTTGATCAGGGCTGGTGGCCGGACGGACTTCTCACGCCGCCCTCGGAGGAGGCCATGGCGTTCGACATCGAGACTTTGAAGGCGTGCGGCTTCAACACTATGCGCAAGCATATCAAGGTAGAGCCGCTGCGATACTACGCGCTGTGCGACAGACTCGGGATGCTCGTCTTGCAGGATATGCCGTGCCCGCGCGGCGGCGGCTGGCAGGCGGCGAAAAACTACGGAATCTACCGCGCGGAGCTTTGCGAGACGATCGCCGCGTTGAAGAAAGTCCCGTGCATAGCCATGTGGATTCCGTACAACGAAGGCTGGGGGCAGCACGATGCTTTCGTCACGCACGCCACGCTGGATCTCGCAAAGCGTCTCGACCCTTCGCGGCTGGTCGGCGGGCCTTCCGGATGGAACGATCGCGAAGGCGGCAAGGCCCGCGTGCCCGGCACGCGGGAGAAGAGGCCGACGGCGCATTTGCCGCCGGGAGAGTGCGAAGCGGCTGACACGGTAGATTACCACGCATACCGCGGGCCCGCGATGCCGGAGGTAAACGACAGGCGAATATCGTTCCTTGGCGAATTCGGCGGTCTCGGGCATCCCGTGCCCGGGCATATGTGGCGCGAGACGTTGCGCGACGGTTCGGCCGGCGGCAGTAAAAACGGCAGCTGGGGCTATGGCGGCATAGAAGACACCAAGACGCGCGAAGGCCTCGAAAGCACGTATCTCGGGCTGATGGAGAAACTCGGCGATTTCGCCGCCGCCGGCCTGGCAGGCTCCGTATATACGCAGACGACAGACGTCGGAATCGAAGTAAACGGTTTGATGACGTGGGACAGGCGCGTACTCAAATTCGATCCATCCACACTTGCCGAGGCGCACGGCCGGGTGATCCGCCGTTCCCTTGGAAAATGACGAAAACATGGCGATATGATGAAGATGAAAACCTTTGCCGCTCTCGGCATTGCCGCGCTTGGGACATGCCAGGCCGCCGCGGGCTACATGTACGAGCGGCCGGCGATAACATCTGTCGTGGCGACGGACTCGTTCTGGGCGCCGCGCCTGGAGACAAACCGTCGAGTCACTCTGCGGACGGATTTCGAGAAGTGCGAAGAGACGCGCATACCGAACTTCGCCAACGCCGCGGAGCGCAACTGGGGCACTTTCCAGGGCATACCCTACGACGACTCCGACGTTTACAAGGCGATCGAGGGCGCGGCGTACATCCTCGCGACCGCGCCAGACGAAAAGCTGAAGCAATACGTCGATGGCCTCGTGGAGCTGATCGCCCGCGCGCAGGAGCCGGACGGCTACATCTACACTGCGCGCACGCTCGGCCATACCTACACCAACGCGCAGGGCGCCGTGATATTCCGGCGCCTCGGCCCGACGCGCTGGAGCAACTGCTCGTACAGCCACGAACTCTACAATATGGGCCACCTCATCGAGGCGGCGGTGGCTTGGCATCAGGCGACGGGCGAGCGCAAGCTTCTCGATGTCGCCGTCAAGGCGGCCGATCTCGTAGATAGGACTTTCGGCTTCGGCGAGACGCAGATAAAGGACATCCCCGGACACGAGGAAATCGAGCTTGCGCTCTTCCGCCTCGCGGAAGAGACGGGCGAGAAGCGGTACGGCGCTCTCGCCGAGAGGCTGCTTTCGATGCGCGGGCGCGGCGACATCCGCGCCGGCTGGAAGCCGAATACGCACGCCCAGGACCACCTCCCCGTGCGCGAGCAGCGCGAAGCGCTGGGCCACGCCGTGCGCGCCTGCTATCTCTATTGCGCCATGACCGACGCAGCGGCGATCCTCGGCGACACGGCGTGCTCCAACGCCGTCGATGCGCTCTGGCGGAATGTGACGGAGAAGAAGCTGCATCTCAGCGGCGGCGTTGGCGCGCACAGGCGCGTCAAATACCGCGACCGCAAACTTGGCGGCGCCCACGAGGCGTTCGGCGACGAATACGACCTGCCGAACGAGGGGGCGTATCTCGAAACATGCGCCGCCATAGGCAACGCGCTCTGGAACGAGAGAATGTTCCTCATGACGGGCGAGGCGAAATACGCCGACATCCTCGAGCGCATACTCTACAACGGTTTCCTTTCCGGAGTTTCTCTCGGCGGCGACGAATTTTTCTACCAGAACCCCTTGGCCTCCACCGGCGGCGTGGCGCGCTCGAAGTGGTTCACAACTTCATGCTGCCCGGTGAACGTCGTCCGGTTCCTTCCGCAGGTTCCGTCGCTCGCGTACGCGCGGCGCAGCGGCGAGATATGCGTCAATCTTTTCATCGCTGGCAAGGTGGAGTTTCCCGAGGCCGCGCTGGAAATCGAGACGGAATATCCTTGGGAAGGCAAGGTCGCGATCAAAGTAAATCCCAAGACGGATGAAAGCTTCGCCGTCAAGGTGCGCATTCCCGGATGGGCGCGCGGCGAGTGCGTGCCGGGGGATTTGTACCGCTATCTCGACAGGGCGCGCGACGCGGCCGTCTCCGCCGCGCTCAATGGCGAAAAGGTCGATGCGTCCGGCGAATGGGTGGTGCTGAAGCGTAAGTGGCGGAGCGGCGACACCGTGTCGCTCCAGTTCGATATCAAGCCGCGTTTCGTGGCGGCGAACGCGAAGGTGGAGGCGGACAATGGACGTCTCGCGGTGCAAGCCGGCCCGGTGGTGTATTGCGCGGAGGCGATCGACAACGGCGGCAAGCTCGCCGATGCCCGGCTCGACGCCGCGCAGACGCCGCGCTTCGCCGGCCGCGTGGAGATCGCGGGCGCGGAATTCCCGGTGGTCGAGACTGCCGCCTTCAGGGGCGGCGTTCCCGGCAAACTCGCCCTCGTGCCGTATTTCGCGTGGTGCCACCGCGGCGCCGGCGAGATGCAGACATGGCTGCGCGCGCGCGGAATGGAATCGCCCACGCCCGGCGCTCTGCTCTCGCGCCGTGTTTGCGAGGAAGGGTTCGTGCTTCTCAAGAACGAGAATGCGGCGTTGCCGCTCGCCAAGGGCGCAAAAGTCGCCGTATTCGCTCCGGCGTACGGGCAATGGCTGGCCGGCAGCGGAGTTTCCGCGCTCGTCAAAAGCCCGTACGTCGTGGACCTTCCGGAGGGACTCGCCAATGCCGGTTTCGACGTCGATCCGGACAGCCGCGAAACGGTGGTCTTCGTCATTTCGCGCGAATGCGGGCGCGGCAAGGAGCCGGATTTGGGCGCATACGAGCTGAAGGACGAAGAGACGGCGGAACTCGCGAGAATCAAGTCGCTTGGCTTCAAGCGCATAGTCGTAGTCCTGAATTGCGGCGTTTTCGTCGCCACGCGCGATCTTGCGGCGGATCCCGCCGTTTCGGCGATACTCTACGTGGGCTTGCCGGCGATGGAAGGCGGCAATGCGATTGCAAACGTCCTTTCCGGCGCCGTCAATCCCTCCGGACGCCTCAC
>DEWI01000173.1:0-801 GCA_002363575.1 Verrucomicrobia bacterium UBA3214
GAGACGCTCGTGAAGGAAGTATATGGCGGCGACGGCGTCGATTACGAGCCGAAGGCGCGCGAGAAGCTCGCGCTCTACGAGGCCGATCCGGAAATCGCGCGCCTGCCGGTATGCTGCGCGAAGACGCAATACTCCCTTTCGCACGATCCGAAGAAGCTGGGGCGGCCGCGCGGCTGGCGCCTTCCCGTCAAGGACGTGCTCGTCTATAAAGGCGCGGGGCTGGTAGTGCCCGTGGCGGGGGAAATCAAGCTCATGCCCGGAACGTCGGCGTCGCCGGCCTACCGCAGGATCGACGTCGATGTCGAGACCGGCAAGGTGAAAGGGTTGTTCTGACGAAACCGCGCGCCGTGCGCACCGCTGATTGCGAGGAGGAGAAATGAAAAAACAAATCGTGATAATGATAGCGCTGGCGGCAGGTCTCGCCGCCGCGTTGCTCACCAGATTCTTCATCGCCTCCAAGGACGCGGCGATCCGCGCGGAGGAACTCCGGCTCAAGCACAAGTACGGCGAAATCACCGTCTTGGCGTACACGCGCGACACGCCCGCCGGCACGGTGCTGACCGCTGCGGACATCGGCAAGAAAAGCGTGCCGAAAGTCGGCTTGCAGGGCCAGGCGGTGTCCATCGACAGCCTTAGCTACATGATCGGCCGCCGCACGATCGTCTCCAAGGACGCGAAGGACGTGATGTTCTGGAGCGACATCGAAGGCGGCGACCCGAAGGCGAGCGGCCTCGCAGCCGACATCAAGCCGCAGATGCGCGCCATGTCGATAAACGTGAGCGGCGCCGCCGCCGTGTCCGG
>DEWI01000173.1:960-16346 GCA_002363575.1 Verrucomicrobia bacterium UBA3214
CTCGTGCTGGCGACCGGCCGCGAGACCGCGAAATCGCGCCAGCAGAACCTCGGCGTTTCGCAGGGCTATTCCACCGTCACGCTCGAAGTCACGCCGCGCGAGGCGGAAATGCTCGCGTTCGCCGAGCAGATACGCGGCCGCCTCATCCTCACGCTCCGCAGCGGGACCGACACCTCGTCGGAGAAGGAATTGCCGACGGTGGATTTCGCGAAGATTCGCAGCGAGATCGAGGACTTGAACCGTCTGCGGCAGATGAAAGTCCGCTGAGCGGACGAGGTTGTTTCGTTTTGCAGGCTGGAAGCGTGCTATGTCGAAGAGACTGGAGTTTTCGAGACGTGAATTCGTCGGTGGGGCGCTTTCGTTTTTCGCCGCCGCCGGGATGGGGAAGTTCGCATTCGGCGCCGGCGCGCCGCAGATGCGCATGCGAGCCGGCGTGCTTTCCGACATCCACCTGTTCGCGAAAGGCGGCCGCCGCGGCGAATGCGCCGGCGCGGAGATGTTCGAGAAGGCGCTGTGCTATTTCCGCGATCGCGGCGTCGATGCCGTCGTGATCGCCGGCGACATCGCCGACGGCGGGCACGCGAACGAGCTGCTGACCGTCGGCGACATATGGCGCAGGGTCTTCCCCGGCGGCAAGCGCCCGGACGGCGCGAAGGTCGAGAAGATTTTCGTTTACGGCAACCACGACGTCGCGCCGGGATTCTTCAATACAGGCAAACGCAAGATCGACGCTTTCAACGACGCGGCGCAGTACGCGCTTTCGCATGGCGGGAACCGCGCCGCATTCTGGCGCGAGGCTTTCGACGAAGAGTACGCGCCGTCGTATATAAAGGATGTGCGCGGCTACAAGTTCCTTTGCGCGCACTTCGGCGAATTCGATAAGCCCGGCGCCGTCGCCGCGCTTCTCGCGGCGCACCGCGGGGAGCTTGCGCCGGGCAAGCCGTTTTTCTACGTCCAGCACTACCATCCTGCGGGGACGTGTTCCGCGCCGTGGACGTGGGGGCAGGATTCCGGGAAATCCACGGCGGCGCTCTCGGAGTTCCCGGACGCCGTGGCGCTCTCGGGCCATTCGCATACGCCGCTGACGGACGAGCGCACGCTCTGGAGAGGCGCGTTCACTTCGGTGGGCACGGCGTCGCTCAAGTATTTGATCCCGTTCGGCGGCCGCGAGAACTCCAGGATATTCGGCGCTCCGGACCGCGATACGCAGCAAATGCCTTTCCTGCATTGCCGCGACGGCCATCACGGCATGGTCATGGAAGTCTTCGACGACAGGATCGTCTTCGAGCGCCGCGATTTCGAGAACGACCTCCCGGCCGCCCCCGATTGGGTGGTTCCGCTTCCTGCGGCGGAAGAGACGTTCGCAGCGCGCGCGGCGAAGATGCCCGCGCCGGCCTTCGCGCCCGGCGCGAAAGTCTCCGTCAGGAAGATTCGCGGGAAGAACCGCGGCGGCGCCGCGACCGACCAGGTGGAGGTTTCGTTCCCTTGCGTGCGCGGCGAGAATGGCGGCGTGCGCGCGTTCGACTACGAAATCCGCGTAGAGGGGCGGGAGGTCGATCGCGAGAAAATCTGGCTTTCCAAGCGCGTGTATTCCCAGCATTACTATTGGGCGCCGGAGCGCGACGATGCCGTCGTGAAGTGCGTCTTCGCCGCTTCCGAGCTTCCGCAGAACCCGCGCAGGCTTTCGCGCGCACGCGGCATTGAATACCGCTTCGCGGTTTCGCCGGCGAATTGCTTCGGGCGCCAGGGCGCGCCGGTATATTCCGCCGTGCAGACCGGGGAAGGGGCGGCCGGATGAGATTTGCGCTCGCGATGCTCGCTTGTCTTTGGGCGGCGCTGGCGACGGCCGCGCCGCTGCGTTTCATGACTTACAACATCTGGGGGGACTACTTCCAGAACCCGCCGGGCGAGAGGCTCGATCCGCTCGTCAAGTCCATCGAACTCCGGCGCCCCGATGTGCTGTCTTTGCAGGAGGTCACGCCGGGCTGGTGGCGCAGCGGGCTTTTCGAAAAGCTCGCCGCGATGGACTACGAGGCCATCAAGGGCGACATGGCCGAGGCGTGGGTGCGCGCGGGCGGCGAGAAGGGCAAGGCGCGTTGCAACTACGCGCCGCTCGTCTATCGCAAGGCGCGGCTGGAAGTCCTCGAGACGGGCGTGGATGTCTTCCATCTCGCGCTCACCGGGAGCAAGATGGCCACATGGGCGGTTTTCGAGGAGAAGGCTTCGCACAAACGTTTCATCGCGTTCGCGACGCATTTCTGGTGGAAGGGCGGCGAGGAAGCGAACGCCGTGCGCGAGATGGACGCGATGATCGTGCTTTGGCGGCTTTCGAAGCTGCGGCGCAAGTGGGGGCGGCTGCCGGCGCTCTGCGGCGGAGATTTGAATTGCAACATCCATTCCACGCCGATGGGCGTGCTGATGCGCGGCGGCTTCATTGATTCCGACAGGAACGCGCGCCAGAGCATTCGCCACCGTTCGAACCACGGCAACCCTGTGCGCGCCGGGGACGGAACATGGAGCGCCAAATGCCGCGAAGGCGCCGCGGACAACGGCGACTTGTCGATAGACCGCATCTTGTTCACGGAAGGCATAGCCGCGCTGCGCCATGAAGTCTGCACCGCGAAATGCGAGCTTGGCGTCTCCGACCACCAGCCGGTGATTCTCGATTTCGAGCTGGAGGGCGCGTTGCGCCCGTCTGGACCTTGAGCGCCGCGCGCGGCGCGCCGCCATTTTGAAAGGAGCATTCATGAAGGGTGTGGAGAGAATCGTCTTCTGCGCCTGCATCGCCGTTTGCGCGCTGCAGGCGCCGTGCGCGCCGCAGGCTGTGCGCGCGGGGAACGCGGTCGTTTGCGGCAAGGCGCGCTTCACGCTCCTTTCCGACAGGATGGCGCGGTGCGAATGGAGCGAGGACGGCGCGTTCGAAGACCGCCCGTCGCTCGTGTTCGTAAACCGCAGCGTTCCTCCTGTGGAGTTTTCATTCGAGCAGACCGCCTGCGGGGTGGTTGTCAAGACCGCGCGCATGACGCTTGAATGGACGGGCGGCGCTTTCGACGCGGGCAACCTCTTCGCGAATGGCGTGGCCGTGCTTTCGGAAGACAAGGAGAATCTCCTCGGCACGCAGCGCACTCTCGACCGCAAGGGCAGCATCGCCGCCGTCGCGGCCGGCATGGAGAAAGGCCTGCTTTCGCGCCGCGGCGTCACGGTCGTCGACGATACGTCCACGCCGCTCTTCGCGGCGTCTTCCGGCCCGTACGGCACATGGGTGGAAGAGAGGCCGGCGCGCGAGCCCGGCGCGTATCGCGATCTCGTCGTATTCGCATACGGGCGCGATTACAAGGGCTGCCTCGGCGATTATGTCAAGGTGGCCGGGCGCATACCGTTGCCGCCGCGCTGGGCGTTCGGCTATTGGTGGAGCCGCTGGTGGCTCTACACCGATGTCGAAGTTCGCGAGTTCCTCTCCATGCTCAAGGCCTCCGGCGTGCCGATCGACGTGTTCATCCTCGATATGGAGTGGCACGAGACGTGGCGCATAAGCGACCGCCCGGACAAGCGCGACGAGTTCGGCCAGCGCTGGGGCTGGACGGGCTACACGTGGAACAGGAAACTTTTTCCCGATCCGCGCGCGACGCTAGATTTCCTGCACCGCAACGGCTGCAAAGTCGCGCTGAATCTTCACCCCGCCAGCGGCATACAGCCTGTCGAGGATTGTTTCGAGGCGTTCGCGCGCGATTACGGCTGGACGCAGACGAACGCCGTGCCGTTCCGCGCCGGCGACGAGAAGTGGGCGCACAGCTACTTCCGCAACGTCATCGCGCCGCTGGAGGCTTGCGGGGTGGATTTCTGGTGGCTCGATTGGCAGCAGTGGAGAATGGACAGGCAAAAGCCGACGCTCTCCAATACATTCTGGCTCAATCACATCTTCTTCACGTGCGACCGCCGCGAAAACGCGCGCCCGCTAATCTACCACCGCTGGGGAGGACTCGGTTCCCACCGCTACCAGGTGGGATTCTCGGGTGACACTCTGATTTCCTGGCAGGCGCTCGCCGCGATTCCGTGGTTCACGGCCACGGCTTCCAATGTCGGCTATGGCTATTGGGGGCACGACATCGGCGGCTTTCGCGATATTGGCGACGGCATGGGCGCCGACGGCGAACTTTTCACGCGCTGGATGCAGAGCGCCGTCTTCACGCCGATCTTCAAGACCCACGCTGCGAAAGACCCGAAGATCGAGCGCAGGATATGGAAGTACCCGGACCACTTCGCGCATCTCCGCGAAGCCATGCGCCTGCGCTACCGCCTCGCTCCGTATATCTACACGGCCGCGCGCGAGGCTTTCGACACCGGCGTTTCGATATGCCGCCCGATGTACTACGATTGGCCGGACGAGGACGCCGCGTACTCCGTGACAAACGCATACATGTTCGGGCGCGATATTCTCGCTGCGACCATATCCACGCCTGCTGACAAGGCGAGCGGCCTTGCCGCGCTCGACATCTGGTTTCCCGAAGGGAAGTGGTTCGACGTCTCCGCAGGCGATATTGTCGAAGGCGGCGCGGTCAGGCGCCGCGAATACGACATCGCCGGCAACCCGTGGTTCGTGCGCGCCGGCGCCGTGATTCCCATGTACCCGGATAGCGTGGACAACCTCGCTAACCCCGGCACAGACGACCTAGTGCTTTTGTTCGCGCCGGGCGCGGAGCATGGCGAATGCGACATCTACGAAGACGCCGGCGACAATCCAGACTACGCCACCGCCTTCCGGCGCACGCATGTCGCGCGCGACGGCGCGCGCGTCACGATAGCGCCGCGCCGCGGCGCATATACGCTGAAGTTCCCGCTTTCGGTCGCGCCGCTCGGCGTCACCGTGAATGGCGAACCGTGCGCTTGGAGCTTCGATCCGCGCGATTTCGCCATCGTCGTCCAAACGCCCGTGCAGGATGGCGAGCGCGAGACGGTCGTGGAGCTTGCAATGCCGCCGGACGCCGACGCGCTGGCTGCGCGGCTCTGCGGCTTGAAGGGCGTGCAAAGCCGCATGGACGCTCTCATGCAGGCTTTCAAGGAAGGCTTGTGGACGATCGAGGAGTGCCTGAATCCGCCAGACAGCTGGCTCGCCTATTGGCAGGCGCCCGCGGCGATCGCCGCCAATCCTGCCGACATGGCGCGCATCCTGCAACGCCGCGAGGCCGCGCGCCGCGATTTCCTCGCAAACGATCTGCCGCGCTACGCCGGCCATCTTCCCAAGGAGCTGGTCGAGCGCATAAAAGCCCTCCGCTGAAAGCCCGCGGAGAGCGGCGCTTTGCCGTTCGCGCCCGTTGCACGCGCGTCTCGCAAAAGCGCGCATTCAAGTCTCCGTCTTTGGAATGTCCCGTGCGCCGCCCGGAAGGGCGGCGGCGAATTGCGCTGCAAAGAGCCTGTGCCGGGAGCCGGATTTTTTGGTATAATAGTCCCGGACACGAGAACTTCCACCAACAACATCAATATAATATATATCGCCATGGCACATCTACTCGACGACGAAATGCTTAAGCCCTACGAGGGCGCGATACGCGGACGCGCAGAACACGCCCGGCAGCGCGCGCTGGAACTCACCGGCGGCGAAACCTCGCTTTCCGATTGGGCCAGCGCCCATGAATATTACGGCCTGCATCGCATCGACGGCGCTCTCGCCGGCGACAGCGCGCCGTATCGCTGGGTGTTCCGCGAATGGGCGCCGAACGCCACGAGCATGTGGCTCGTCGGCGATTTCTCCGGCTGGAAGATCGATCCGCGCTTCGAGTGCATGCGCGTGCCGATGAGCGACGTGTGGGAAGTCGAAATCCCCGGCTCGCTGATTTCGCACGGTCAGAACTACCGCCTCGAAATGCGCTGGGATGGCGGGCACGGCGAACGCATCCCCGCATACGCGCGCCATGTCGTGCAGGACGACGGGACGAAGCTCTTCTCCGCGCGCGTATGGGCGCCGCAGACGCCGTACAAGTGGATGTATCAATCGCCGCCGCCGCCCGCGACGCCGTTCATCTACGAGGCGCACGTGGGCATGGCGAGCGAAGAGAAGCGCGTCGCCACGTACGCGCATTTCCGCGACTTCATACTGCCGCGGATAAAGGAGGCCGGCTACAACACCGTGCAGCTCATGGCGATCATGGAGCATCCGTACTACGGCTCGTTCGGCTACCATGTATCGTCGTTCTTCGCCGCGTCGAGCCGTTTCGGCACGCCCGAAGATCTCAAGAGCCTCGTGGACCGCGCGCACGGCATGGGCCTGCGAGTGATAATGGATCTCGTGCATTCGCACGCCGTGCGCAACGAGCGCGACGGCCTCTCGCTTTTCGACGGCACCGACTGGCAGTATTTCCACCACGGCGAAAAGGGCTGGCACAAGGCGTGGGATTCGCGATGCTTCGACTACGGCAAGACGGGCGTGCTGCATTTCCTGCTTTCGAACTGCCGGTATTGGCTTGACGAGTACCATTTCGACGGCTATCGCTTCGACGGCATAACTTCGATGCTCTTCTGGAACCACGGCCTCGGGGACGCCTTCACCGACTACGGCATGTATTTCAACGGCTCGATGGACGACGACGCCTGGGCGTATCTGGCGATGGCCAACCGCGTCATCCACGAAGTCCGGCCGGATGCGATCACGATAGCCGAAGATGTCTCAGGGATGCCCGGCGTCGCCGCGCCGCAGGAAGATTGCGGCATCGGCTTCGACTACCGCATGGCGATGGGCGAGCCCGACTACTGGTTCCATCTCGCAGATAAAGTGCGCGACGACGACTGGTCCATGGGCGGAATGTACTGGGCGCTCACGGACAAGCGCGCCGAGGAAAAGACCGTCTCCTACGTCGAATCGCACGACCAGGCGCTCGTCGGCGGCAAGACGTTTTTCTTCCAGCTCGCCGACGCGGCGATATACTGGGGGATGGGCAAGGATCAGCACGGCATCGAGACCGACCGCGCCGTCGCGCTGCACAAGATGGCGCGCCTGGCGACATGCGCGCTGAACGGCGGCGCATATCTCGATTTCATGGGCAACGAGTTCGGCCACCCGGAATGGATAGATTTCCCGCGCGCAGAGAATGGCTGGGACTACAGCCATGCGCGCCGCCAATGGTCGCTTCGCGACGACCCTTCGCTGCGCTTCAAGGCGCTGGCGGATTTCGATGCGGCCATGCTCCGCCTCGTCGGCGCGAATCCCCCCACCGCGCCGGTGAAGCTGGCGGACAACGAGCCGGACAAGATCCTCGCGTTCATGCGCGGCGACCTGATTTTCATTTTCAATTTCCATCCGACTGCCAGCTACTCCGATTACGGGGTCATCGTGCCGCCGGCGACGCGCTGGCGCCACGTCCTCGATACGGACGAGACCGGTTTCGGCGGGCAGGGCAGGATCGCGCCTGGCGGCGCGTATCTCCCGGAACTCGTCGATAACGGCAAGGAGATAATCCAGCAGATCAAGTGCTATCTGCCGGCGCGCGCGGCGCTGGTGCTCAAACGTTTCTGAGGCGCGCGCCCTGCGGCGTCAGCGCACGGAAAAGCGCACGGTGGCAGAGCGCCCGGCGGCGTCGGCGCAAGTTGCCGAATGCTCGCCGGGCCGCGGGTCGATCGTGAAAGGCGCGGTGCCTGCGCTCGTGCCGGCGAATTCGCCGTCGATGAACCACCAGAGGGAATTCCGCGCTTCGTTGCCGAGCGGCACGAGAGCGATCTTCTGGCGCTCCATGCCGTCGGCGATTCTGAATACCGCGCCGTCTTCCGGGCGCGCGATGGCGAGCGGGCGCGCTCGCCCTGCGAGAGGGCGAGCGTGGATGTCGCAGGCTTCCGGAGTGGAGACGCCGCGGATGTAGAAGCCTTCCTCCGTCTCCGGGCATTCCGTGAGCGCGCAAAGCCCGGATTCGCGGCAGATGCGCCGCGTGGCGATCGCCGCTGGCTTCTCGAACCACGGACCGCCGCCGCGCGGATATATCGCGCGGGCGATCCGCCAGGCGCGCGGCGCCGCCGCGAGCGCGCCGACTAGCGCGGCGTCGTCGAAGCCGCCGCGCTTGTGCCCGCACCACACCGCGATAGTGTATTCGGGATTCCACAGCACGCACCAGGCGTCGCGATGCGCCGCCGACGTCCCCGTCTTCCAGGCGAAGCGGGGCAGCGCGCTTACATCCGCGATGTGGCCGAGCGCTGCCGACGATCTCTCCGCGCCGGAGAGAATTTCGCCGACCAGCCACATTGCGCTTGCGCGCGCTTCGTCGTCGCCTGCGCCGCCGTCCGCGCCCGCGACGGCGCCGGCGTACGCGCGCGCGAGTTCGACAAGCGTGATTTCGGCATTGCCGATCGCCAGCCCCAGCCCGAAGTCTCCGTCCGGGCGCTCGAGGCCGCCGAAGCCAAGCGCGCGCAGCTCGTCCGCGAAACGTTCAAGACCTGTTTTCTCCAGCAGCAGCACAAATGGAATATTGAGAGAAAGCACGAGCGCGTCCCGCAGGCTCACGGGCCCGCGATAGGCGCCGTCGAAATTCGCTGGCCGGTAGCCGCGGCGTACGATCGGCGCATCCATGAGGCGCATGTCCGGCGTCGCGATCCCGAGACGGAGGGCGAGCGCGGCGAGTATGGGCTTCAGCGTGGAGCCGGCGGGGCGCCGCGCCGTAGCCGTATTGACCTGCCCGGCGTCGCGCGCGAAATAGTTGCCGCTGCATGCGAGCGCGACGACGTCGCCGGGGCGCGCCGCGCCGTTGCGCACGATTACGGCGGCGGCGCTGTAGCCGTCATGCGTCTCCGCGTCCTTGACGGCTTCGTCGCAAATGCGCTGGAGGTCCTCGTCGAGACCGGTGCGCTCGTCCCATGGTTTCGCGCGCCGCGCGGCCGTTTCGCCGAGATACCAGTCGCAGAAGAACGGATGCCTGAAAGGGCGGCGTCCCCGCTGCAATTCAGGGACCACGGCGCGCGCCGCGCGCTCCTGTTCTTCGTCGATCATCCCGAGCGTGCGCATGCGCGCCAGAACGTAGTCGCGGCGTTTAAGCGTCTTTTCGCCGCCGCGATCCGGGCGCAGGCGCGACGGCGCCTGGACTATCGCGGCGAGGATGGCGGCTTCGCCAAGGCCCAGCGAAGCGGCGTCTTTGCCGAACCATCCGTTCGCGGCGGCTTCTATGCCTGCGTAGTTCGCGCCGAAGGGCACGCGGTTGAGATACTGCGAGAGTATCCACTCTTTCGAGTGCAGCCGCTCGAGCTTGAGGGCGCGGATCGCCTCCACCCACTTCCCCCAGTACGTCTTCGCGTGAGGGTGGATGAGCCGCGCGGCTTGCATCGTCAGCGTGGACGCCCCGGATATGCGCCGCGCGGAGAATGCGTTCTGCGCGGCCGCGCGCAGCACGCTTGCCGGGCGCACGCCGCGGTGCTCCCAGAATTCGCCGTCTTCCGCGGCCACTATCGCCTTGACGATCCAGTCGTCGCGGTTCGCGCGATACGTCGGCCGGCAGTCGGTGTCGCCCGGCCCTAGGGTCACGCGGATAGGCTCGCCTGCGCTGTTGCGCAATACTGTCCCCGCGGGAAAGACGTCTTCCAGGCTCGCGTCCCAGCCGATGAACGCCCATGAAAGCGCGAAAAACGCCGCCGCCGCGCATGCAAGCGCTGTCACGATGCGTATGGCGGTTTTCATCTTCCCCGTTTCCGTGGATGCGCGCGCGCGGCGGCGCATGCTGCGCGGTCACACCGCTATATACACGACGCCGGGATTCGGCGAGCGCTTTGCCTCGATAGGAAGCGCGCACAATTCCGGGAAGCTGAGCGCCTGCGGGGAGAAGATGTCGCCCGCGTATTCGCCGTCGAGGAAGCCGCGAATGTGATTCTGCCTCGCGTATCTGCGGCACTGCGCAAGCACCGCGCTCTTGATCATCGCCGTGCCGCCCGTCGAGCCGTAGCCGGTCACGACGGCGAAGACGCCGCGCCCGCGCCCGCGCTCCGCGCTTACGATCCTGTCGAGTTTCGCCAGCGCTTCATCGACGTGCGATCCTCGCGGATGCAGGTCGTATTCCGTAATTCTGTTCCGTTTCGCCATTTCCCCCGTTCCGGCGGCTTTTCCAGTCTTCCCCGCCGCGCGCGTCTATTATACCATATATCGGGGGCTTCGCGTTTTTGCGCCGCAACGCCGCGCCCTGCATACCCTCCCGCCGAAATATGGTATAATACTGGAGTTTACACGCAGAAGAAGGAGAGTGCGATGACACAACTTGAAGCGGCGAAGGCGGGCATGGTGACGGCGGCGATGAAGGCTGTCGCCCTCGATGAAGGGCTCGCGCCGTGGGAAGTCCGCGAAGCCGTGGCGAGCGGAGAGGCCGTGATACCGTTCAATCCGGCGCATGCAGGCTGCAAGCCCGTAGGCGTGGGCAGGATGTTCACTACGAAGATCAACGCGAATCTCGGGCGCAGCGTGACCCATTCCGGCAAAGGCGACGAACTGGAGAAGCTCGCCATAGCGCTGGCTGCCGGCGCCGATTTCGTCATGGATCTCTCCGTCGGCGACGATCTCGCCGCGATACGCCGCGGCATGCTGGACGCCAGCCCGAAGCCGCTCGGGACCGTCCCGGTGTACGAGACGATTTCCCGCCTCGAAGGCGATATTCCGCACATGGATCCCTCCTTCCTGCTCGATGTGATTCGCGCGCAGGCCGAGCAGGGCGTAGATTTCATGACGCTGCATGCCGGCCTGCGCCTCGCGGGCATACCGGCGGCGATGCGCCGCAAGATGGGCATAGTCTCGCGCGGCGGCGCGATCATGGCGGAGTGGATGATGGCAAACGGCAAGGAGAACCCGCTGTACGAGCGGTGGGATGAAGTGCTGGACATCCTCGCCAAGCACGACGTCACCGTTTCGCTGGGCGACGGCATGCGCCCCGGCTGCCTCGCGGACGCCTCGGACACCGCGCAGTTCGCAGAGCTGGATACTCTCGGCGAGCTCGTCAGGAGCTGCCGCGAGCGCGGCGTGCAGGTCATGGTCGAAGGGCCGGGGCACGTCCCGCTCGACCAGATTCGCATGAACATGGAGCGCGAGCAGGAAGTCTGCGACAAGGCGCCTTTCTACGTTCTCGGGCCTGTCGTCACGGACATCGCGCCGGGCTACGACCACATAACAAGCGCGATCGGCGCCACTGTCGCCGCCACGTACGGCGCGTCGCTTCTCTGCTATGTGACGCCGGCGGAGCATCTCGGGCTTCCCGACGGCGATGAAGTTCACCGCGGCTGCATCGCCTACAAGATCGCCGCGCACGCCGGCGACGTCGCGCGCGGTCTGAAAGGCGCGCGCCGCCGCGACGACGATATGGCGGACGCGCGCGCCGCTTTCGACTGGGAGAAGCAGTTCGCGCTTTCGCTCGATCCCGCGCGCGCGAAGGAGCGGTGGCTGAAGACGCGCGCGTATGCCGACGAAGCGCATTCCGACGACCACTGCTCGATGTGCGGCAAGCAGTTCTGCGCCGTGCGCACGTCGCGGCGCATCAAGGATCTGGCGGCGAAGAAATGAGAACGCGCCGCCTGGCGTCGCCTGCGCCCTGCGCGGCCTCTTGAAAGTGTACAGCGGAACGGACTTCCTATGAAATGCGAAATATGCCATGAGCGCGAGGCGCAGACGGCCATAGAGCGCGACGGGGGAGAAGAACTCTACGTCTGCGAAAAGTGCGCCGTCGAGGAGAGATCGCGGCGCAAAAAGAAGCGCGAGCGCACGCGCACAAGCCAGGAAAACTCCGCGCACGGAAGCGTGGAAATCCACGGCAACGCGCCGCCGCAGATTCTCGACGCGCTCCTCGGCGCCGTGTCGCAGGTTTTCGGCTCTCTCAACCGCGCCGCGGGCGGCGACAAGGAAGACGCCGCCGCCCCCGCTCCCGGCGGCGAACAGGATGAAGCGGCGAAGAGCGCGCCGCGCTACAAGGCGTACCGTCTCGCCGACATCGACGCGCGGTATCTGGTGCGCGGCCGCCTGCATCTCGAAGGCCTGCATCTCATCGGCGAGCTTGATGCCGTCAAGCGCGCGGTCGAGGCGCTGGATTGCCGTCTCGAACCGCTCGTGCTGGACGGCGTGCAGGATAGCGCGCACGCCTTCGGCTTCGCCTATTGCGGGCGCAAGGCCGCCGCGGAGAGAATCATAGGCAGCATCGTCGAACAGGAGAGGAATGCGCGCGTTCGTCTGGTCGATGAATTGCCGCGCGTCTTCGGTGACGCCGTGTGCCGCGCGCTCGCGATACTGAAGAACTGCCGCATGCTTTCCAACGGCGAGGCGCTCGATCTGCTCTCGCCTCTGCGCATAGCGGCGCTTTGCGGGCGTCTCGAGGGAATCGGGCGCGACAAGCTCGAAGGCATAATCGGGCAGATCGACCTCACCCAGCGTTTTTACAAGACGATCGACGTGCGCGAAAACTTCGAGGCCGACATCGCCGACATGTACAACGACATCTTCGAAAACGTAATGCTTAAATCCTGATCGCGCGGCGCGGCGCGCCGCGCTCGAACAAGCCGAAACAAAAAGACCATGGCTGAAAGTTGTTCACACGATTGCTCAAGTTGCGGCAAGAGCTGCAAAGACCGCAACGATTTCTCCGCCCCGCTCAACGCCGCTTCGCGCGTTTCCAAAGTCGTCGCCGTGGCGAGCGGCAAGGGCGGCGTAGGCAAAAGCTTCGTCACCGCCATGCTGGCCGCCGAAGCGATGCGCCGCGGCTTGAAGACGGGCATTCTCGATGCCGACATTACCGGGCCTTCCATGGCGAAGGCGTTCGGTCTGGACGGCGGCACGTTCAAGTCCGACGAGGGCATAGAGCCGCGCATGACGACCGGCGGCATCCGCGTCATGTCCTTGAACATGCTCGTCTCCGATCCCAGCGATCCCGTAGTCTGGAGGGGGCCGGTGATCGGCGGCGCCGTAAAGCAATTCTGGACGGACGTGCACTGGGGCGAGCTGGATGTAATGTTCGTCGATATGCCGCCGGGCACGGGCGACGTGCCGCTGACGGTTTTCCAGTCGCTGCCCGTGGATGGCGTCGTCGTCGTGTCTTCTCCGCAGGAGCTGGTGAAGATGATCGTAGCCAAATCCGTCAAGATGGCCGCGATGATGTCGAAGCCGGTGCTCGGGCTTGTCGAGAACATGAGCTACATGAAGTGCCCGTGCTGCGGCAAGGAATTCTCGCCGTTTGGAGAGTCGCGCCTCGAAGAGCTGGCCGGGCGCTTCGGGATCGGCGCGACGCTGCGCCTGCCCGTCGATCCGCAGTTCGCGGCGGCGATCGACGCCGGCGCCGCAGAGAATATTGAAGTCCCCGGAATGGGCGAGTTCTTCAAGCGCCTGGCAATCGCGCGCTAGAAAGACGGCCGCGCGCACGGCAACGCATGGCGATCATCCTCGATAGCGAAAGACGGACGGCGAAAGCGCGCGCCATACACGCGCTCATATACGCCGTCCTCTCGCTCGGCGCCGCGACGATGGTATATCCGTTCGCGGTGATGATTGCGTCCAGCCTGTCGTCCGCCTACGACTACCAGCGCCACGATGTCGTGAATCGCGGCTGGTTCTCGCGCGCAGATCGCTTCGTGCGCTCGCTCTCGGCGTATTTCCCGTCGTTCCCTCGCGAAGTCTATCCCGAGGCGCCGGAGAGCTGGACGGTATGGCCGCAAGTCGCGAAGGATCCAGCGCTTGTCGAGGAGTTCGCCGCCAAGTGCCTCGCGCCCTACGAAGACCGCGCCGCGCTCGAAAGCCGCCGCCAGGAAGCCCGCGAATTTATGCGCGGCGTCGCCGCGCTCGACAGCGCCGCGACGGTGTGCGCGTTCGATCCGCGCGACGTCGCGCACTTCGTCAAGGCCCGCTACGGCACTCTAGAAGCGCTGAACGCCGCCTGGCCGGTCCCCCATAAATCCTTTTTCGACGTCTCGTTCGCGGCCGTGGCGCGCGCCGATCGCGCCGGGCGCGCGTACGCTGCCGGCGGCGCCGTCCTCGACGACTGGCGCGCGCTAAAGAGGAAGTACATAGACGACGCGCTCGCGCGCGGCGATTATGTGTCGCGGACCATGCCGCGCAAACTGGACGAGGCCGGCGCCGCCGCGCTTCGCAACGCTCTCGCGATGCAGTTCGTCGATCACGGCTGGCGAGACTACGCGCTTGGCGCTCTCGAGAACTACCGGCTTGTCGGCGACTACCTTTTCTTGCGCGGCCGCGCTTTCGTGAACACTATCGTGCTCGTCGTCCTTTCCATTCTCGCATCGCTCACGGTGAATCCGCTGGCGGCGTATGCGCTTTCGCGCTTCCGCCTGCGCAGCACGGAGGCGATCATTCTCTTCCTCCTGGCGACAATGGCGTTCCCCGCGGCGGTCACGGCGATCCCTGGCTTCCTGCTGATACGCGACCTCGGACTGCTGAATACGTTCGCCGCTCTCGTCCTCCCCGGCGTCGCCAGCGGAATGTCTATATTCATATTGAAGGGCTTTTTCGACGCGCTTCCGCAGGAGCTTTACGAGGCGGCGACGATCGACGGCGCCGGCGAATGGACCGTGCTTTGGCGCATTACGCTGCCGATGACGACGCCTATACTCGCCGTAAACGCCCTCAATGCGTTCATCCACGCCTATTCGTCGTGGGAATGGGCGTTTCTCGTCTGCCAGAAGCCGTCGCACTGGACGCTCGCGGTTTGGATGTACCAGATGTCCCAGACGTTCACGCACCAGCCGTGGTGCGTCATGGCCGGCTTCGTCCTCGTCTCCATTCCTACGGCGGCGGTATTCCTTCTCTGCCAGAAGGTCATCATGCGCGGCATCGTCCTGCCCTCCATGAAATAGCGGCGCCCTGATTCCCGGCCGCGCTAGCCCGTGTGCCGGAAGGCTATCGCGCGCGTGGCGACGGAGGGGACTTTTGCGCTTTGCGCCGCGCGCGTCCTCAGCACGAGTCTATATCTACCATTGGCGAGAGGCGACGCGAAGACGCAATCGAGCGTCGTCATGCTCGATTTCAAGACTTCGCCCGTGCACAGCGTTTCGCCGGTAGATTCGTCGCGGAGTTCGACGCCTTCGTCGTCGCGCTCTGGATCGACGAGAAGATTCTTGCCAGCGAGCAGGATTTTCGCGCCTTGCGTCACGGTGTCCTGTGCGCGGGAAGCGGAATCCACGACGCTCGCGATTTCCGGCTCCGGCACGGGCGTCGCGTTCTGCGGTTTGAGCGTCGCGAGGAGCGCCTTCGCCTTTTTCGAGAGCCGGAGCGCCGCGCCGATCGAGTTTTTCGCCGGATCGAATTTTGCGTTTGCGCCGTCCAGCGTCCCTTCAAACGTCAGTTCGAGCGCGAAGTCGCCGAAATCGAGTCTGTTGCCTGCGGCGAGGCTGGAGAGAATATAGTCGCGCACGAGCGAAAGATAGTAATGCGCCGTCGAGGCGCC
>DEWI01000173.1:16430-19482 GCA_002363575.1 Verrucomicrobia bacterium UBA3214
TCCGCCATCGCGGCCATGTCCAGACGCTCGTTGTGTATGATCGTCCCGACGCAACGAGCCTTGTGCGCGCTTTTCGCCGTCGGGTGCGCGTGTGCAGTGAACTTTACTTTCATTGTTTTACCCTCCTTCCCCAATACATATATTGTCCTTGCCGGTGCCGCGACAGGGCAAGAATCTCGAAAAACTTCCGCCTGAACCAAAGCGCCGTTCGCTTTGGTCGTTTGCTTTCGCAATTTTAGTCGTGCGCTTTCGCGACCCTAGTCGCGCGCACTTGCGACCCTAGTCGTCTTGCTCCGCGACTCCAGTCGCCTTGCTCCGCGACTCCGGTCGCGATAGCATGCGACTTTAGTCGCGAAGGTACGCGACAAAAACCGCCGCGGCAACGCGCTTGGCGGGCCGTGTGGACGGAACGGAGAGGGGAGGGGGCGGATCGGCAATGCGGCTCTGCGACGCTTAGGCTTAGGGTGGCTATCCGATTTTTCAATTCACAATGGGACCTGGGTTCCTTCCTAGGAAATGGGAAAAACTTATTGTGCCTGATTCCGTCATCTCGGGACGCCGGCAGAAGCGATAAGCCGGAGTTATCGTACGCCATAAGGGATTTGTATTTGCTATTTGCCGCCGAATACATTATATTATTCGCGTTTTCTTTTCCGCATTTCAAGACGATTGGCGCAAGAGGCGGCGAAAGGATTGCTGGAGGCGAGCGAGAACATGAATATGCTGCATAGAATGACGGCCGTATCCGCGGCGGCGCTGCTCATCGGCTGCAAGGGTCTGCCACGAGGCGAAGAGGCCGGCGCGGCATCGGACGGGATGCTTGTCCGCATCGCGGAGATCGAAGTCCATCCCGGCTGGCTGGATGCGTACCTCGCGGCCGCCAGGACGGTGGGCGCGGAGTCTGTCGCGAAGGAGCCGGGGGTGGTCTGCATCTTCCCGATGCAGATGAAGGAGCATCCGTGCTCCGTGCGTATCGTGGAAATATATCGCGGCGAGGCGGCGTACAGGGCGCATCTCGCCTCTGCGCATTTCCGCGCCTACAAGGAGGGGACGCCGCATATGATAAAGTCGCTGGCGCTCGTGCCCATGCAGCCGCTCGACGCGGACGGCATGAAGTCGATTTTCGAAAAGTGCAATCCAACCGGAGGAAAATAAGATGGAAGGAAACTTCACGTTCCACAACCCGACAAGGCTCCACTTCGGCGAAAACGCGATGGACGCGCTCGCCAGGGAACTCGGCGCGTTCGGGCCGGTCGTCATGCTTTGCTACGGCGGCGGCTCGATAAAGAAAAACGGGATCTACGACCAGGTCGTCGGCGTGCTCGAGGCCGCCGGCAAGAAGATCGTAGAGGATGGCGGCGTCATGCCCAACCCGACGCTGGAGAAGCTCCTCGATGGCGCGGCCAAGGCGAAAGCCAACAACGTCGATCTCATCCTCGCCGTCGGCGGCGGCTCGACGATCGACTACGCCAAGGCGGTGAGCGTCTCCGCGTGGTGCGAGGAAGACCCGTGGCAGAAGTACTTTCTGCGTTTCGAGGAGCCGGAATGCCGCATCATACCCGTCGGCGCCGTGCTCACGATGGCGGGCACCGGCAGCGAGATGAATGGCGGGAGCGTCATCACCAACCGCGCGGCGAATCTGAAGGTCGGCAAGGTCTTCGGGCCGGCGGTCTATCCGAAGTTCTCGATTCTCAATCCGCGCTTCACGCTCACCGTGCCGCGCCGCCAGATGGTCTCCGGCATCTACGACATCATGAGCCATATAATGGAGCAGTACTTCAGCGGCGCCGACGATTCGACGAGCGACTACATCGCCGAGGGACTGATGCGCTCGCTCGTCGTCTCTTCGCGCGCGGCGGTGAAGAATCCTGAGGATTACGAAGCCCGCAGCAACATCATGTGGACCGCGACATGGGCGCTCAATACGCTTATCGCGATGGGCAAGACGACCGACTGGGAAGTACACATGCTCGGCCAGGCCGTCGGCGCGCTCACCGACGCGACGCACGGCATGACTCTCGCGGCCGTTTCGCTCCCGTACTACCGCATGATAAAGCCGTACGGGCTGGCGAAATTCGTGCGCTTCGCCAAGAACGTCTGGGGCGTCGCGGCAGACGGCAAGAGCGACGGCCAGATCGCCGATGAAGGGCTCGCCGCCCTCGAGGCGTGGATGCGCGAACTCGGCGTCGCGATGAACATCACCGAACTCGGCGCGAACGCCGCGATGATCCCCGATCTCGTGAAGGCGACGTTCCGTCTCTCTGGAGGCTACAAGCAGCTCACCGAAGACGAAGTCGCGGAGATATTCCGCCAGAGCCTGTGAGGGAGGAAGCAAAAATGAACCGCAAGGAATTCATCAAGTCGCTTGGCGTCGCCGCCGCCGCGCCGGCCCTCGCTTGCGTCGCCGGATGCGGCGAGGCCGGCGAAGGAGACGCCGTGGCCGCGGAAAAGGGGAATCCGTCGTTTCTCGAATTGGCGAAGTCCAGATTCTCCGTCCGCTACTACGCGAAAACCCCCGTCGAGCAGGAGAAGCTCGACGCCATCCTCGAAGCCGCAAGAGCGGCCCCTACGGCGAAGAACCTTCAGCCGTTCCAGATCTACGTATTGAAGAGCGATGAGGCCATAGCCAAGATCAACTCGCTTTCGCGCTGCGCGTACGGCGCGCCGGTCGTTTTCCTCGTGTGCTTCGACAAGGCGAAGGCGTGGGTGAATCCTTTCGACGCCGGCGACAACTCCGGAGTAATGGATGCGTCGATCGTCGGCACGCACATGATGCTGGAGGCGGCGTCGCAGGGGCTTGGCTCGTGCTGGGTGAAGTTCTTCGACCCCAAGGCGGTGTCCGCGGCTTTCGGCATCCCCGAAAATCTCACGCCTTCGTTCCTCCTCGACGTCGGCTATCCGGCCAACGGCGCCGCGCCGAACAAGATGCACTTCGAACGTCGCGAGGCGAAGGATTTCGCGACGTACAGGTGAGCGGGACGTCTCAAATCTCCAAGACGGGAATCATAAAGGCAAGAAAGCGAAAAAATGCACGATCCCGACAATGAAAGGA
>DEWI01000173.1:19618-20027 GCA_002363575.1 Verrucomicrobia bacterium UBA3214
ACGGCTACGGAGCATTGCCGCCGGAAGAGGAGTCGATCCGGCTCATGCGCAAGGCGTTCGACATGGGCTGCACGCTCTTCGACACGGCGGAGGTCTATGGCCCGTTCGTGAACGAGACGCTTGTCGGAAAGGCGGTCAAGCCGTTCCGCGGCAAGATCGTCCTGACGACCAAGTTCACGCCGTGCAAGGTGGGCGACCAGGATATCTCGGACGCGGAGAAGCTGACGGCCAAGGGCATCCGCAAGGCGCTCGAGGATTCACTGCGGCGTCTCGGCACGGACTACGTCGACTGCTACTACGAACACCGCGTTCCGCTGGCGAGCCGTCCGGAAGAGGTCGCGGAGGTCATGGGCGAACTCATCAAGGAGGGAAAAATTCGCGGTTGGGGACAGAGCCAGTCCACGCCGGA
>DEWI01000173.1:20088-21282 GCA_002363575.1 Verrucomicrobia bacterium UBA3214
CAGATTCGGAGGGCGCATGCCGTCACGCCGCTTTCGATGGTGCAGAGCGAGTATTCGATGATGGAGCGGATGTTCGAGGCGGAGGTGATCCCGCTCTGCCGCGAGCTGGGCATCGGCTTCGTGGCGTTCTCGCCGATGGCGAGCGGTTTCCTGAGCGGCAAGTATAATGCTTCGATGACATACGTCGGCGACGACGTGCGCCGCGCGATTACGCGATTCGCGAAGGAAAACGTCATCGCCAACCAGCCGCTTCTCGACGCGCTGGAGAAGCTTTCGCAGGCCAAGGGCTGCACAAAGGCGCAGCTCGCCCTGGCGTGGATGCTCGCCAAGTGGCCGCATGTCGTGCCGATTCCCGGAATGCGCTCAGACGCGCGTATCGAGGAAAACCTCGGCGCGGCGGACGTGTCCCTCTCTCCCGTCGAACTGGCCGAAGTGGAGGAAGCGCTTTCGCACATCGTCATCCACGGCAACCGCACGGACGAGGACATCCAGCGCATGGGCTACGTCAAGCCGCAGTGATTCCACAACAATAAAGGTAAATACAATGAATAAACTCATCATAGGAGGAATCACAATGGCAAGTGCGATAATGGCCGGCGCGACGGAATTGTCGCCGAAGGAAACTGCGATCGCCGATATTGGTGCGTGGACGGCGCGCGGCGAGCAGGATAAACTCGGCGCGGCGTTCAAGGCGGGATTCGGCGCGGGGCTTACGCTCAACGAGGCCAAGGAACTTGTCGGGCAGCTCTACGCCTACTGCGGCTTCCCGCGCGCGCTCAACGCGGCGGGAACGCTCATGAAGGTTGCGGACGAAGTCAAGCCGGCGGAAGGTCCCGCAGCGAACATGCCGCGCGGCTCGCTGGGCGAACGCGCTCTGACGGTCGGCACGGCGAACCAGACGAAGCTCTGCGGCGGACCGGTGAAGGGGGCGCTCTTCGACTTCCATCCGCAGCTGGATGAGTACCTCAAGACGCATCTCTTCGGCGACATCTTCGCGCGCGACAATGTCGATTGGCGCACGCGCGAGCTTGTGACGATCGCCGCGCTCGCGGCGCGCCCGGAGACGAAGCCGCAGCTCGACGCGCATATCGCCATCGGCAAAAAGAATGGCATAACCGATGCGCAGGCGGCGGCGATTGTACGGCGCGTTCAGCTGCCGCGCAATCCCGCCGATCTCCCGCGCGACTGGTCGCC
>DEWI01000173.1:21399-23379 GCA_002363575.1 Verrucomicrobia bacterium UBA3214
AGCTGACGCTCGACCAGGTTCCGGCTTTCGGCGTCACGTTCGAGCCAGGCTGCCGCAACAACTGGCACATCCACCGCGCGAAGACGGGCGGCGGACAGATGCTCATCGTCACGGCCGGCGTAGGTTATTATCAGGAATGGGGCAAACCGGTGCGGCGGCTCAGGAAGGGCGACACGGTGAACATCCCCGCCAACGTCAAGCATTGGCATGGCGCCGCTCCGGACAGCTGGTTCCAGCACATCGCGCTCGAAGTGCCCGGTACGGAAACTTCGAACGAATGGTGCGAGCCGGTCGACGACGAAGCGTACGCCGCGGCGACGAGGTGAAAAGCCCGGAGTCCCGAGCGCGTCGCCTTCGCTTCCACACGACATTGCCGGAATATGGTAAAATATGCGCATCCTCGCAGGCGCGGCGATCCCGTGCCGGGAAGGAGACGGAAATGGGCGGCGAAACGAAATTGGAGGTGTACTGCGAAACGACGTTTTGGCGCTACCTCGCAGGACGCTAGACTGTGGACGAGAAAATCGCTCGGGATCGCGCCAAAGTGCGATATCCATGTCGGCATTGAATTGGCCCGCGGCGATGTCGAAATGGCGGCCGCCCGTCGGAATCCATATGTTTTCATCATAGTATCATGCGACTATGCCGCCTGGACGCGGCGGCGGAATGGAAGGAAACATGAAGAAGAAAGTGCTGGTCATCTCTGCTTCTCCGCGCAAGGAGGGCAATTCGGACATCCTCTGCGACGAATTCGCGCGCGGCGCGAAGGAGGCTGGGCACGAGGTGGAGAAAATCCGCCTCGCCGAGAAGAACGTCGGGTTCTGCTCAGGTTGCTATGCCTGCCAGAAGCTGCACAAGTGCGTAAAGAACGACGACGCCAACGAGCTTGTCGCGAAGATGCTCGCGGCGGATTCGATCGTCCTCGCAACGCCTGTATATTTCTATTCGATGGATGCCCAGCTCAAGGCGCTGATAGATCGCACCGTTTCGCGCTGGGACGACTTCGGCAATTTCAAGGGCACGGAGTTCTGGCTGATCGTCACCGCCGCCGATGCAAATCGCGAGATGATGAACGCGACGCTGGAAGGCCTCCGCGGCTTCATGCGCGATTGCATGGACGGCAGCGTCGAGCGCGGCGTCATCTACGGGACGGGCGCATACGCGAAAGGCGAAATCCGCGCGCTCCCCGCGATGCGCGAAGCCTACGAGGCCGGACGCAACGCTTGAACGGCGCGCCGCCGCGCGTCAAATATTGGAAGGGGAAACGGGACTGCACCGGAGAAAATATGGTATAATACCCGACCGAAAAAGGAGAAAGCGTTTTGAAAGTCCGGATTACAGATACCACGTTGCGGGATGCCCACCAGTCATTGTGGGCCACGCGTTTGCGCACAGACGATATTCTTGCCATCGCAAGCAAGATCGACGATGCCGGATATTATTCTCTCGAATGCTGGGGCGGCGCGACGTTCGACGTCTGCATGCGTTTTCTGCGCGAGAATCCATGGGAGCGCCTGCGGCAGCTGAAGAAAGTTTGCAAGAAGACTCCTTTGCAGATGCTTCTGCGCGGCCAGAACATCCTCGGCTACAAGCATTATCCCGACGATGTCGTCGAGCGCTTCGTGGCGCTCGCGTGCGAGAACGGCATGGACATATTCCGCGTCTTCGACGCGCTGAACGATTCGCGCAACCTCGAGAAGGCCATCGCGAGCGTCAAGAAATACGGTGGGCATGCGCAAGGGACGATATGCTACACGACATCCCCGGTGCACACCGTCGAGAAGTACGTCGCTCTCGCCAAGGAGCAGGAGGCGATGGGCATTGATTCGCTCGCGATCAAGGATATGGCCGGCATTCTCACTCCCGGGGCGGCGCGCGAGCTCGTGGCGGCGCTCGTGAAAGCCTTGCCGGAGATGCCCATACAGGTGCATTCGCACATGACGAGCGGCATGGCCGCCGCGATGTATCTCGCGGCGGTGG
>DEWI01000070.1 GCA_002363575.1 Verrucomicrobia bacterium UBA3214
CTGTCGCGAAGCCCGCGCAACTCGTGGAGTTCAAGTATTTTACGAACGCTGCGGCGGAGAAGGGGCGCGTACTCGGGCGGACGGAACCAGACGCGGAAACGGTCGCGCAGGCGCTCGCCTACCGCCAGGCGCTCGCGCGCCGTCCCGACTGGAAAAACGAAATCGCCGTAGCGATCGTCGAAGTCTGCGGAAACGCCGGCTACAACTGGTTCGAGTGCGCGCTTTAGCGGACCAGAGACTTTGCAATCGCATAATTCGATCCGGCAAAGCCGTATGGCGACGCCTATCTGGAGCCTACCGGCATAGGCTGGTACCGGCGGACGTTCCGCCTAGAGCCCGCGCGTGCCGCGCTCGTCAAATCGGGTGGCCGCGTCTTCTTCGAATCCAATGGCATGATGAGCCATTCCAAAGTCTGGGTGAACGGCGAATATGTTGAAGGCGAACTTTTCCTCAACGGTCGTTCCCTCGGCCGCCGCAAGAAGGATCCCAAGGACTGGAAGAAAGCATACCGCCTCGTCTGGGTCGACGTCGTGTACGAGCCGGGCACGCTCAAAGTCGTTGTGTACAAGAAAGGTGCGCCGTGGGCGGAGGAGTCCGTCTCTACTACAGGACCGGCCGCACGCCTCAAACTCGAAGTCAAAGATTGCGCGGAGGCGGATGCCGACCTTGTTTTCGTGAATCTCGAGGTGCAGGATGCAGAAGGGCGCTTCGTGCCTGATGCCGCTGTCGAGGTTGCGTTCGCAGTGAAGGGGCCGGGCGCACTCGTCGCCACCGACAATGGAGACGAAGCCGATTTCGCCTCGTTCCACTCTCCCGCCCGCCGCACTTTCTCCGGCCGTCTCTAGGCCATTGTGCGCAAGGCGCCAAATGCTTCCGGCGAGATAGCGCTTGCGGCGACGGCGCCGGCTCTTGATTCTCCTTCCGCGCGAGCGGCAATCAAGTAATCTGCGGTCTCAGATGCGCGAAGCATCTCATGTCCGCGAATCCGGGAAGAATGCGGCTATTCCAAATCCTTCGCCGATGGCGCTTGCTTTCCGGCGGCGGACACACCCCCTCGCGCGGCCGAACGCCTTGCGGCTGAATGACGTCTTGGATTTCCGCTTCTTCGAAATGTTTCCCGCCAGGCGCGCAGCGCGAAAGCAAAATGCACCGTCTCGGAAGTGAGCGCACCGCGTGCGCGGAAAATATTTCAAGCCCCCTAGCCGGGAGGCTGCGAAAATGGTAAAATGTCGCTGTTAGATTCCCCGGTCGCAGAGGTCTCGCAGCGGGAAACGGCAAGCCGGAAGGCTCGCCCCGCCGGATTCGCGCAAGGGGGTTGGCTGGTCTCACACACGAAAAAAGGAAAAAGATGAAAGGCACCCTGTCCGCAGCCGTATTCGGCGCATGCACGCTGGCGCTCGCCGCGCCGCCCTGGCAAGACCCGGAAGTAAACGCAGTGAACCGCCTCCCCGCGCGCAGTATAGTCGTGCCGTGCCCGGACAGGGCGACGGCGCTCGAAATCGCCGCGCTCGAAGCGCCGCGCACGGCTTCGCCATACATACTTTCGCTGAACGGCGTGTGGAATTTCGAGTGGACGTCCGGGAAGGAAGGCGATGCGCCGAAGACTTCGCGCATCTCCGTGCCAGGCTGCTGGCAGCTCCAGGGAGATTTCGATCCGCCGCTCTACACGAACCATATCTATCCATTCGAGATCAACCCGCCGGTCGCGCGCGGCCCCGCGCCCTCGCATCCCGACTGGACGATCAACCGCTATCCAGATCCCGTCGGCGTGTACGAGCGCTCGTTCACCATCCCCGCGAAGTGGGAAGGGCGGCGTGTCGTCGCGCACTTCGGCGGCGTGTCCAGCGCGATGACGCTCTACGTGAACGGGCGCGAGGCCGGCTACAGCGAAGACGCGCGCCTCCCCGCGGAGTTCGATATTACGCCGCTGCTCGCCAAGGACGGCGGCGCGAACACGATTCGCGTGGCCGTGAGGAAGTTCTGCGACGGCAGCTATCTCGAAGACCAGGATTTCTGGCGCCTTTCAGGAATTTTCCGCGACGTCTGGCTCGTGGCGGAGCGTCCGGAAGGCTTGCGCGATTTCACGATCGAGGCGGATTGCTCCACCGGCACCGCGACGGTGCGCAACGAAAAAGGCGAGATCGTGCACACCGAAACGATCAAGGATTTCGAATTGTGGTCGAGCGTCAATCCGAAGCTCTACACGGTGGCGTTCAACGTCGCCGGCGACTGGTACGCGCGCGCCGTCGGCTTCCGCACCGTAGCGATCGAAGACAACGTGCTGAAAGTAAACGGACGGCGCATCTTCGTCAAGGGCGTGAATCGCCACGAGATTTCCCCGGACGGCGGCTATGCGATGACTCATGCGGAGATGGAGAAGGATATCGAGGCGATGAAGGAATTCGGGTTCAACGCCGTCAGGACGTGCCACTACCCGGACGATCCGCACTGGTATGATCTCTGCGACAAGCACGGCATATATGTGACGTGCGAAGCGAATATCGAGAGCCACGGCATGGGCTATGGAAAGACGAATACCTTCGCGAAGCTCCTCGAATGGCAGACCGCCCATCTCGAACGCGGCGGCAGAATGGTCGAAGTCTTCCGCGACCATCCCTCGATCATCGTGTGGTCGATGGGCAATGAAAGCGATATGGGGCCTGCTTTCGACAAGCTCTACTCGTACATGAAAGCTCTCGATCCGCAAAAGCGCCCGGTGCAGTACGAGCAGGCGAAGAAGCGCGCATTTACCGACATCTTCTGCCCGATGTACGATCCAGCCGAAACGATAAGGAAATACGTCGCCGATCCCGCCCACGACAAGCCCGCCATCCTTTGCGAATATTCTCACGCGATGGGCAATTCCAACGGCTCGTTCTCCGACTACTGGGACAACGTCGAGAAATATCCGTCCGCCCAGGGAGGATACATCTGGGATTTCGCCGACCAGGCGCTCTGGCAGATGCTCCCGGACGGCACGCGCCGCCTTGCCTACGGCGGCGATTTCGGCGACCAGCCGAATACCGGGAACTTCTGCTGCAACGGCATTTTCGATGCGTTGCGCCGCCCGCACCCCGGCGCTTGGGAGGCGAAGGCGGTGTTCGCGCGCTTCCCGGACGAGCCGCTTGAATTTAAGCCCAACTTCTACCGCGCGCCCACCGACAACGACCGCGGATGGCGTATGCCGGCGAAGTGCGCCATTTGGAAGAAGGCGACGGATGAAGGCGTTCTTCCGGAGGGTTGCAAATCCTTCCTCGAAGTCGAAACGCTCGACGACGGCAGAAAACTCGTCAAGTGGAACGTCTTTATTCCCGCCGAACTCCCGCCGCCGCCGCGCGTCGGCCTGACGTTCCGGCTGCCAGGCACGCGCCAGAGCGTCGTTTCGTGGAGCGGCCGCGGCCCGCACGAGAACTATGCGGACCGCATCGCGGCCGCACCGATGGGCGAGTATTCGCTGAGCGTCGACGAGCTTAACCCCGGCAACTACATTCTGCCGTGCGAGCAGGGCTACCGCACGGGAACCACGCGCCTTGCGATCGACAATTTCACGATCGAGACGCGCGGCGAGCCTTTCGGTTTCAACGTCTGGCCGTGGACGCAGCGCGATCTCGAAAAGGCCATGCATGTTGAAGAACTCGAAGACAGGAAATTCCTGACTGTCAATATCGACGCATTCCAGATGGGCGTCGGCGGCGACAACAGCTGGGGACGCACCCCGCACAAGGAATTCATGGCCTCGAACGGCCACGCCTGGGCGCTCGAATTCACGCTCGATACGCGCTTGCACTGAACGCGCGGCACCCCGCAGGCGTTGCGCGGCGGGTGCAATTCCCACTGTGCGGATATGCAAGCGGCGCGCCGCGCGCACCGGGGAGGGAATATTGTATAATACTTGCGTCTTCTGGTCCGGTTGACGCCCGGACGAATTGATGGAGCTACGGAAAATGGAAAAGACGACGATGAAAGCCTTTTTGCTGGTTGCGGTGGCGGCTGTTTGCGCCGGCGCGTACGCCGGCGGCGCAAACGAAATCGTGTGCGCGAACGCGCGCTTCACTCTGCTCACGGAGCGCATGGTGCGCTGCGAATGGGCGGCGGACGGCAAGTTCGAAGACCGCCCGTCCTTCGTATTCACGAATCGCGAAATGCCGAAGGTGGAATTCACCTTCGAGCGCCGCGGCGACGGCGCCGTGCTTACGACCCCGCGCATGAAACTTGAATGGACGGGCGGCGCCTTCAACGCCTCCAACCTCGTCGTCAACGGCGTGGCGGCGCTTTCCGAGGACAAGGAGAATCTCCTCGGCACGCAGCGCACTCTCGACGGCAAGACGTGCCTTGCCGACGTTCTCAGAGGCATGGAGAAAGGCATCTTGTCGCGCCGCGGCGTCGCCGTCGTCGATGATACGAAGACTCCGCTCTTCACGCCCTCGCCGACGGGGCGGCGCATGTGGGTGGCCGAGCGCCCGGAGCGCCCGGAGGGCGCATACCGCGATTTGACCGTATTCGCATACGGCCACGACTACAAGGGCTGCCTCGGCGATTACGTCAAAGTCGCAGGGCGCATTCCGCTGCCGCCGCGCTGGGCTTTCGGGTACTGGTGGAGCCGCTATTGGCTTTACACCGACCGCGAGATTCGCGAGCTTGTGGGCAACATGAAATCCATCGGCGTGCCGATCGACGTGTTCATAATCGACATGGAGTGGCACAAGACGTGGCGCATCGGCGACCGCCCCGATCTGAAGGACGAGTTCGGGCAGCGCTGGGGCTGGACGGGCTACACGTGGAACCGCCGCCTTTTCCCCGATCCTCGCTCCACGATCCGCTTCCTGCACGACAACGGCTGCAAGGTGGCGCTGAATCTGCATCCTGCGAGCGGCGTGCAGCCCGTGGAAGACTGCTATGCGGCGTTCGCGCGAGACTACGGCTGGAAAGGCACGAACGCGGTGCCGTTCCGCGCCGAGGAGGAGAAGTGGACGGATTGCTACTTCAAGGACGTCATCGGGCCGCTCGAGGAAGACGGCATCGATTTCTGGTGGCTCGACTGGCAGCAGTGGAAGATGTCGAAGACGATGCCTTCGCTTAGCAACACATTCTGGCTGAACTACATATTCGCGATGCACTCGGCGGAGCGCGACGGCGGCGCGAAGCGCCCGTTCATCTACCATCGCTGGGGAGGGCTTGGCTCCCACCGCTACCAGGTCGGTTTCTCCGGAGACAGCAAAGTCGCCTGGGACATGCTGGCGGCGATCCCGTTCTTCACGGCGACCGCGTCGAATGTCGGCTATGGCTACTGGGGGCACGATATCGGCGGGCACTTCAACCCCTCCGGCGGCGCCGGCCGCGATGGCGAGCTTTTCACGCGCTGGCTCCAGAGCGGCGTGTTCACGCCGATCTTCAAGACCCACTGCACGAAAGACGCATCAATCGAGCGCCGCATCTGGAAACATCCGGACCACGTATTCGCGCTTCGCGAGGCGATGCGTCTTCGCTACCGTCTCGTACCGTACATTTACACGGCGGCCCGCCAGGCCTACGACACCGGCGTTTCGATGTGCCGCCCGATGTACTACGACTGGCCTGAACTCGATGCCGCGTACGCAGTCACGAACGCCTACATGTTCGGCGATTCCATTCTCGCCGCGACGATTTCCAATCCGATGGACAAGGAGAAGGGCGTCTCCGAGCTTGACGTCTGGCTGCCGCCGGGAAAGTGGTTCGACGTCTCCAGCGGCGAGCTTCTCGAAGGCGGCGAGACCGTCCGCCGCCAATATACGATCGAAGACAACCCGTGGTTCGTCAAGGCCGGCGCCGCCATTCCCATGTATCCCGACAGCGTGGACAATCTCGCCGATCCCGGCACTAGCGACCTCGTGATTCTCTTCGCGCCCGGCGCGGAAGAGGCGAAGTGCGAAATCTACGAAGACGCCGGCGACAATGCCGATTACGCCGTCAATTTCACTCGCACGACCGTCGAGAGGAACGGCGCGCGCGTCGTCATTTCTCCCCGCAAAGGCGCGTACACGCTCAAATTCCCCTGCATGGCGCCTCCGGCGAATGTGAAGATCGACGGCAAGGACGCCGCGTGGACGTACGACGAAAACGATTTCGCCGTCGTCATTCGCACGCCTGTGCAGGATGGTGCGCATGCGACGATCGTGGAATGGACGCCGAACGCCGACGCCGATGCCGTCGCCGCCGCGCTCAACGGCTTCAAAGGCGCGCAGCGCCGCGTCGATGCGATTACCGAGGAGTTCAAAGTCGCGCTGCGCCGCTGCAACCATCTGATGAATCTTCCCGATGCGTGGCAGACGTTCTGGCAGACGCGCGCGGCGATCGCCGCGAATCCCGCGAGGATCAAGGAGCTTCTCGAAATCCGCGAGCGCGCACGCATCGATTTCCGCAAGGATCTCGAGCGCCTCGCGCCCAAGCTCCCGGAAAATCTGGTCAAGCGCCTTCGCGAGATCAAATAGCCTTGCGAGACGCAAGATTGCGGTTTCCGCCGCCGTGCCGGCGGCGCGGAACCGCGGCTCACTGCTCGCGCGCGACGGACGCGGAGCAAGGCGCGCCGCTGCGGCGCGCGATTTTTTTCAGGAGTTCTGCGGCGCCGGCGAGTTGCGAATCCGTCAGCGCGGCGTTTACGGCGATGCGCAGGCGCGCCGCGCCTTTCGCGACCGTGGGGTAGCGGATCGCCGGGATGGCGTAGCCGCCCGCTTCAAGTTCCGCGGCGGCCGCGAGGGCGGCGCGTTCGTCGCCGATGATGAACGGGATGATCGCCGAAGCGCGCGCGCCTTCCGGCGCGCAGATCCCGAGAGCGCTGCGCATCAGCGCGACCTTCTCCTGCAAAGCGCCGACGCGCCAGCTCTCCGTCTCTAGAATGTGCAGCGCGGCGTCGGCGGCGGCTGCGGCGGCCGGAACGGGCGCCGTGGAAAATATGAACGGCCGCGCACGCTGGCGCAGATATTCGACGAGCATCCGCCTGCCGGCGACATAGCCGCCCATAGCGCCGAGCGATTTTGAAAGCGTCCCCATCGCAATATCCGGGAGGGGCGAGAGGGGAAGCTCGATCGTGTGCGCGTCGTCGATCATCGAGAAGGCGTCGTAGCGGCGGCAGAGCGCGATGAAGCGCTCGCGCTCCAGCACGTCGCCGTCCATCGAGAATACGCCGTCGGAGACGACAAGGCGGCGGCGGAACGCGAGCGAGCGCGCCAGCCGCGCCTCTAGATCGGCCATGTCGAGATGGCGGTAGATTTGCACTTCGGCGCCGCTCAGCCGGCAGCCGTCTATTATAGAGGCGTGGTTGAGTTCGTCGGAGAATATCACGTCGCCCTTGCCGGCAAGCGCGGAAATCGCGCCTGTGTTCGCCATGTAGCCGGTTGAAAAGACTATCGCGTCCTCCGCGCCGCGGAAGGCGGCCAGATGCTTTTCGAGCCGGACATGCGGCGCGAGAGTCCCGCTGACGAGACGCGAGGCGCCGGCGCCGCCGCCATACTCGCGCGCGGCGGCCGCCGCGGCATTGGCGACGCGCGCATCCCTCGCGAGCGCGAAGTAGTCGTTGGTGGTGAAATCGGCGAGCGCGCCGCTCCTGCTTTCTCTGGCGCGAATCTCTCGCTTGAGGCCGGCGCGCTCGATCTGCTCCAGCTCTTCCGCGATGCCGTCGAAGCGGCGCTCGATGCAGCGCGGCAGCGCCTGCGGAGCGTGCAAATCCACGACGACGGGCGCGCGCTCGAGAAACTCCACCGTCTTTGCGACGTCCGCGCGTTCGCCGCGGTAGAGGAATATTCTTCCGCCTGCGGTGGAGTCCGGCTCTTTGAGCCTGGAGATGCGATGGTACGCGCCATCGACGGCCACATAGCCCGTGACGTATCCCGGATCGTCCGAGACGCAAATCTCCGCGATGACGCCCGGCGCCGCCTGCACTTTGGTGGCCAGCACAAGCGCTTCGGCGAAGTGGTTCTTCACGGCGGCGGAGGATGAAGGGTCGCCATCCATCATCGTGGCGCGCACGCCGCGCTCATGGTCGCTTTCGAGGCGTTCGAGAGTATCGGCGTCCAGCAGGATCGCGCCGCGCATTCCGCGCGTCTCGTGGAACATTTCGCAGATCGCTGCGGCGTTGGAGACGCCCGCCTCGCGGAGGAGTTCGCCCGCCAGTTCCCAGCCGGCGCGCGGCGTCGGCACTTCGTGGGAGATGACGCGAAGCGCCGGGAGGCGTCGCGCGCTTTCCACCGCCTCGACTTTCAGATTCATGAAGTCGAAGCGGCCTTCCGCGCGCCGCGCCAGCGCGCCAAGCGTGCGCGCCACGGCTTCGCCTTCTACGATTCTTTCAGCGCCTGAGACATGCGCGCCGGCGCGCGACGCGCGCATCTTCACCGAGTACAAAGTCTTTTGCATCTTCTGTCCGCTCCAAATCCCTCAAGCCGCCGCAATCTCCGCCGTCGCCGGGCGCGGCGGGCCGTTCACGGCGAAGCCGCACGGTCATTCGTGGAAGTTGCCATCGATCTGCGGCCCCGGAGGCGAGGCGGCCAAATCCAGCATCGCGCCGGCGATGCGCGCGATCGCCGCGTCGTCTGCGACGAGCGGCGGCATTGCGTAGATGAAATTCGAGAATGGGCGCAGCCATACGCCGTGCGTGTCGATTGCGCGCTCGATATCTGCGCGCGCCGGCAGCCTCTCGACTTCGATTATTCCCGCCGCGCCGATCGTGCGCACGTCAATTACATTTGTGAAGGAGCGCGCGCGCTCCAGCGCTTCGCCGAGCGCGTTTTCGATTCGGCGCGCCGCCGCGGCGTAGTCGCCGCGCTCGAAAAGCTCCAGCGAGGCGTTGGCGGCCGCGCACGCAAGCGGATTGGCCATGTACGTCGGGCCGTGCATGAATGCGGAGGGCGTGCCGGCGGAGATCGCGGCGGCGACATTGTCGCTCGCTATCGTCGCCGCGAGCGTGATGTGCCCGCCTGTCAGGGCTTTGCCGACGCACATGACATCTGGAGCGACGCCGGCGTGTTCGCACGCCCAGCGCGGCCCCGTGCGGTGGAAGCCGGTCGCGATCTCGTCGAACACGAGTACGTAGTCGTTGGCGTCGGCTATCTCGCGCATTATCGCGAGGCATTGCGGCTCGTAGATGTTCATCGCGTTCGCCGCCTGCAGCACCGGCTCGCAGATCAAGCCGGCGATCTCGTCGCCGTGCGCGGCCACGACGCTTTCGAGATTCGCGCGGAACGCCGCCAGCGCGGCCGCGCCCGCGCCGCGCCGCGGCGGCTTTTCCGCGAAGAAGTGCTTCGGCATCATGCCGGCGAAAAGCGTGTGCATGCCGTCGGGATCGCTGAGCGCCATTGCGCACGCGGTGTCGCCATGGTAGCCGCCTTTGAGCGCGAGCATCTTCGTTCGCTTCGCGCGTCCTTTCGCGTGCTGGTACTGCGTAGCCATCTTCACGGCCACTTCGACGGCGATGCTTCCGGAGTCCGCGAAGAAGACTTTCTCCAGCCCCGGCGGCGCTAGCTTCGCGAGACGCCGCGCCAGCTCCACGGCCGGCTCGTGGGTGAAGCCGCCGAACATGACATGGCTGAGGCGCGCGCTTTGCCGGCGTATCGCTTCGACGATCGCCGGGTGGTTGTGGCCGTGAGCCGCGCACCACCACGAAGATACGGCGTCGATGAGGCGCTTGCCGCCGGCCGTCTCGATCTCGAGGCCGTGCGCGGCCGTCGCCAGGCGCACCGGCGGGGGATTGGCGAGACTGGCGTACGGATGCCAGATGTTGCGTCTGTCGTATTCGAGCGCGGCGCATTCGTCTGGCGACGGCGCGGCAGGACCGCCCGCGGGGATTCCCATCCTGCCGAGGCGCGCGACGGGCGCGTCGATGCCGTGCGCTTCCAGCCAGCGCGCTATCGCCTTCGGGGTGTCGGCGTCGATTTCCGGGGGCACGTCCTCCGCCCAGTCGTAAACGACGGCGAGGACGGGGATGCCGTGCGCGTGCGCCGCTTCCAGCGAGAGGAGGGCGTGGTTTATCGAGCCAAGCGTCCCGTTCGTCACGAGTATGAGCGGCCAGCCGTGCGCGGCCGCGAAGTCTATCGTCAGCGTCTCGTCGTCCAGCGGGACCATCAAACCGCCTGCCGATTCCACCAGCACGACTTCGTGGGCGGCCGCGCATGCGTCGATCGCGGCGGCGATTTTCCGCGTATCCACCTTCCTGCCTTCGAGGCGCGCGGCGAGTTCCGCGGATGCGGGATATGAGAAAATTTCGGGCGCTGTCAAGCCTGCGGCGTCTTCGGGGAATGATTTGCCGCCCATCATCGCGCGGTGCGCCGCCAGGTCTTCCGAATATCCGGTGTTGCCCGTCTGCACCATCTTCACCGTAATCGCGTCGCGGCCGCATTCGATCAGCCTGCGCGCGATCGCGCCAGTCGCCACCGTCTTCCCCACGCCGGTGCCGGTCCCGGAGACGAATACCACTTTCGAGAGTTTCTCGATGCCCGGAAAATCAAAAAAAACTTCACCGCCGGCGGCTTTCGAACCCTTCGCCGCCGTGTCTTTTACTGTCTGTCTCATCGCCGGATATTATAGCATATTTGCACAGCGCCCGAGCGCGCGCCGCAGCGCCATTCCTGATGCTCAGGTCAATATAAGAGATGGGGAGCGGCCCATTTTGCACGGGGACTGGCGGAGACGCGAGAGCCTGTCTTCACCGCGCTTCCGCCTCCCAGTGCGGAGACCAAGCCTGTCTAGCGCCGCTTTTATGGCGATCCTGCTGTTTCGCGCCCGCGCAGAAGGCGACAATTTTCCGCACATACTCGTCATAATCCATCATGAACTGGAAGTTGTTGTGGCCTCCGTATTTGACGCGCGCGAACTCCTTGCGCCGCGAAGCAAGCGCCGCAAACACCCGCTTGCCGTGCGAAACTGGAATTATCGTGTCGGCGTCGCCATGAAACACCAGCGCGGGACACGAAATCCTGCCCAACCGGCGATCTGTGGCAAAAGATTTCTCGGCTCTGACATCCCGGCGGCGGGCGAAGACCGTGAACAATCGCTTGAAGAATCCTTCCTGTCGCAGGCTGGGCGCCCCGAACTTTTTGATCCAATGCGGAAGCAACGCCCGTCCGCTATAGTATGGCGCCTGCAGTATCAGGCCGCCGACCCGCTCGCTGGCGGCAAGCTCGACTGCCACGCCCGATCCAAGCGAATAGCCTAGCGGGATTACATCTTCCGGCCGCACACTCTTTTCGGCAACCAGCCAATCGTACGCGGCGTGCGCGGCTTCGAAACAGCCACTCTCCGAAAACGTTCCTTTGGTCAATCCGTATCCGCGATAGTCCGGCGACACGACACTAACTCCGCGCCTGTTCAACTGGGCAAAGAGGTATTTCTCCGAAATCGCCGTCTCGCCGTTGCCATGAAGGAATATAACGCACTTCCCCTTGAAGTCGCCGCACGCATAGGCAGCAATGTCGTGCTCGGCGCCGATACGTACAACGCCCTCGTCCTCCCATGTGTAGCCGCATGCGACCTTTGCGTAGATCATTTTCTCGAAAAGCGTTTCCATGCAATCCATTATAGCAATTTTGGCGCTGGCCGTGTGCGCGGCAATGGCGATTTTTTGAATAATCGAGGTTTCCCGTGAGCATGGCAAAGATATAAAATGCCATGCCCCCAGCGTCTTTACCCCCTGTCGCGGTGAAAGCAAAACCGGAATGCTGTAGCGAGCAAAACCGGAATGGAGCGAGAGAGCCTGTTAAACGGGCTTCAGCGAGGGATTTCGCTTCGAAGATGTCAATTGTGGAAGGATAAGGGAACCATGCGCCACCCATGGGGGCGTCCGTCTCGGTGTAGCGAGCAAAACCGGAATATGGAGTATACTCATGCTCCATGAAACAGCAAATATCAAACCGACTGGGTGTCGCGCATGTCCGCGACACGATGATGCAGTTCGTAACTGGTGCGATCACTCGCCAACAGGCGATGGCGTCGCTTCAAATCGGACAGTCGCAGCTGTATTCGCTGCGCACGTCCTACCTTGCGGCGCGGGCGCAGGGGCGTGGCGAC
>DEWI01000031.1:0-887 GCA_002363575.1 Verrucomicrobia bacterium UBA3214
TCGCTTCGCCATCTATGGCGCCACCTGCGAAAACATCCGGCGCCGCAGATACGCATGCAGCCGCGAATGATTGCAGCGCGCGGCGAGCGAGTCCATCCTCTTGTTCAGATACGGGAACACCGAAACGGCGTGAAGATATGTCGGCGAGAACGCTCTGGAAATCATTAGGCGACAATCGAGATGCATCGGGAACGGTGAAACGCCACATGCCGCTCTTCGCTTGAAGCGCGGGAGACGCAAAACGATCGAAAACACCTTCTACAGCTAAAATCGACATAACTCGCAAATCAAAATCAAACAATTCAAATTTCCAGTTTCCTCACCATAAAATCCTCGAGTTCGGATTCCGCGCGCCGTTCCTGCTCCGCCGCTTCCATGTCGCGCCACGCGGCTTTGTGCTCGTCGATCTTCATGCGGTTCTTCACGGCAAGCGAGAATGCCGCGCGAGCACTCGCCTCCACGTTCTCCTTGGCGCGCAGATCGGCATCGGCCCGCTTGACGTTATCCTCCTTCAAGACACCTTCTTCGTCGATCCTCGCGACGCCTTCCGACGCGAGATCGAGCTGGTCGCGCGATACGGTGCGCCCCATGATCGCGTCGTAGATGCGGTCTCTGCGCTCTTCGCGCGTGCTAAGATAGCCGGCAAGCTCGCGTTTGCGTTCTTCCAGCGCTTCAAGCGCTGCGGCGACAGCCTGCTTGGCGGCTGTCAATTCGCCGGCGGCGCGGTCTTCGCGCATCATGCGGATGCGCAGCAGCGGCTGGAGGAGATACGCCATTTATGCAACCGCCTCCTTGAGCTTGCGGATGGTATCCTCGTAAACCGGCTTTTCATCAAGGCCTTGCTTGAGAAAGCCGTTGACAGCGGCGTTTTTGGCCACGGCTTCGTC
>DEWI01000031.1:984-9063 GCA_002363575.1 Verrucomicrobia bacterium UBA3214
ACCTCGGCGTACTTGGCGAGCAGAGAGCGCAGCTTTGCGGCGGCCGCCTTGTGATCCTTGGGAATGATCGCGGATTGGCAGCGGGATACGGACGCGAGAATATCGATCGCAGGGTAATGGTTCATCTGCGCGAGTTTTCGCGAGAGGATTATGTGCCCATCGAGAATAGAGCGCGTTTCGTCGGCGATAGGCTCCGTCATGTCGTCGCCTTCCACAAGGACAGTATAGAGAGCCGTGATAGAGCCTTTCGAGGAATTCCCCGCGCGCTCCATGAGCTTTGGCAACTCCGAAAACACGCTTGGCGGGAAGCCGCGGCGCGTCGGCGGCTCGCCGGCGGCAAGTCCGATCTCGCGCTGCGCGCGCCCGAATCGGGTCACGGAATCCATCAAGAGCAAAACCTTTTTGCCGCGGTCGCGGAAAGATTCGGCTATCGCCGTGGCGACATATGCGGCCTTGAGACGCTCCATAGAAGAACGGTCGGATGTCGAAATCACCAGAACGGATTTCGCCAACCCCTCCGGGCCGAGATCCTTCTCGATGAATTCGCGGACTTCGCGGCCGCGTTCGCCTATCAGCGCAAGTACCGTGACTTCCGCTTCCGTGTTGCGGATGATGGATGCAAGGAGCGTCGATTTGCCGCCGCCGGCCGCGGCGAAGATTCCCATTCTCTGCCCTTCGCCGCATGTGAGCAATCCATCGATCGCGCGTATGCCCAGCGATATCGGTTTGGAGATGATCGTGCGCTCCAGAGGCGACGGCGGATCGGCATACACCGGGTAGTACCCGTCCGGACGCAGAGGACCTTTCGTCGCGAAATCGAGCGGCCGCCCCAGACCATCGAGAATGCGGCCGAGGAGTTTCGCGCCCACAGGAACCATCTGCACGCGGCGCGTCGGTATCACTTCCGTCTCGCCGCTGATTCCGATCATCGTACCGAGCGCGGTAAGCAAGACGGCGTCGCGCGTAAAGCCGACTACCTCCGCCTGGACTTCGTGATCCTCCCATGGATTGCGCAGAATGCAAATCTCGCCGACTTTGACGCCCGGCACCGACGCCTTGATTATCGTGCCGACGACCTGTATGACCCGCCCCTTGACATCGATAGGGCGGGTATCTTCGATGGCGCGGTTCAGCACCTCCGGAATGTAGTCAAAGGCTCCTGCGTCCATTTCGCCTACCCCCGCGATATATGGCTCTGGAGGGATTTCTCGATCGCGGCCAGCTGCGTCTCGACAGATGCGTCGGCCACGCCCGCCTCCGTCTCCAGAATGCACGCCGCGCCTTCGAGACGCGCGTCTTCGACGACGTCGAACGTCTCGACGGACGGGTACTGCACGCGCAACTCGCCAACGCGAGCTTTTACCGTCTCCAGCATATCCGGGGCGACTTTCAGCGTGACCATGCGCTGCGTCCTGATCACAGCGGAAAGCGTCTTGCGGACGATTTGCATTATCATTTCCGTATCGCCGATGTCCGAGACTATCGTCCTGAGCGCCTTCATGACGATATCCGCCATTTTCTTCTCCACGCGCTCCATGAATACGACGGAGGAATCCACGAGCTCGAGCTTCTGCATCGCGATCTCCATCTTGCCTTCATTGACGCCATCCTGATAGCCGCGGCGGCGCTCCTGTTCGTAGGCGGCCTTGGCATCTTCGCGGATGCGCGCGGCCTCCGCCTCCGCTCCGGCCATCACCGCGGCGGCATCAGCGACGATCCCCACTTCAGCGGCCTTGACGACGCGGCGCTCGCCGGCCAGCACGAAATCATTCTTCTTTATCAGCAGCATAACGCATACGCCTCCGGGAACTTGAGTTTGAGCAGCTTGGCAAGACGGGCGCGCGGCGGAGACGGGCGCTGCTTGTCCGCCTGGAATCCCAGCGGAAGCTTCAAGAGCATGCGCTCGACCACCGCGCGCGGCGCGCCTTCCATATATGCAAGCAAAAGCGAGAATCCCGCCGCCGCGACATCGTCCGGCGCCAGCGACGCGGCATCCTTCACGTCGTCCAGCGCGGCGCCGGGGAAATAAGCGGTAAACGAAAAGACCTCCGGATACACGCCGGCGAAAGAGGATTTGAGAGCGCGCACGCGCGCGCCGTCCATCACCATGCGCAGCGAAGGCGCGCATGCGAGCGCACCCATCCACTTGACGAGATTCTCGAGCGTCGCGCCATCGAGAAGCGCGAGACGGCTGAGATCTTCGGCGGGGAAATCGTGGAAAAACGGTTTCACCCCGAGGACGTCCAGAATATAGCGCCGCACGCGCGAAGATTGCACCTCGGCTTTGTCCATGCCGATCGCCGCAAGGCGCGTCGGATGGACGCACGGCGCGAAATCCCACAGGAAATCCCTGACGCGCGGCCAAAGCGCGCCATCGGCCACGAGGGCGCGGGCGCTCTCGATGTCGATCACGCTATCCATTGTCTGGCGCCTCCTTTGCGAGATTCGAGGTAGCGGCGCCAGCGCGCCGCACCTTCGCGCTGCCTGCCGGATTCCTTGAGCGCGCGCGTCTCCAGCACGGCCTCGGCATGGGAAAGTTCAGGAGGGAAATCGGCGGCGCGCAGAATCTCGAGCGCCCTTCCAGGCTCGCCTGAATCAAGCAGAATCCCGGCAAGCGCGGCCACGGCTACGCCGTCGCGCGCGTCATCCTCGACAAGCGCCTCGCAAATCGCGCGCGCCCGCCGCTCTTGGCCGTGCCGGATGAACATCCAGGCGGCCGTATGCATGAATTGCCTCTCTTCTCCTGTCATTTTTCCGCGAGCCGCGGCGCGGCGTTCAACGCGCCGGCGGCGAATCCCTGAAAATGGTTACGACGATTTTATCGTACGCGAGGCCTTCGATGGAATTCTTCACGAGACCTTTGATCGCCGGAATGCTATCCGAGAGATCTGCATCCCAGCGGCTGCGAATCGCGACGGCGGCGGACGACGGCAGCGAATTGCGAGCGAACGGGTCGTTCTCAGGCAGCACGACGTGCACGCGCGCGTCGATGACGCCGTCTATCCCCGCGATCGTGCGCGACAAATCCTGCGCAAGCGCATCCATGAAGCGTATCCGCTCTTCGGAAGGAGAGGAAATCATGCCCGTCTTCTTGAAGACTTCGCCTACGCCCTGGAATTCGCGGCGCGGCAGGCCTTTGGATTCAAGCAGATTCACGGCCGCCGCGAATTTCGAATCCATGACCATGACATTCCAGGTGCCTTCTTCGCCGGGCGTCTTGCGGCATGTTATGCCGGCATCGAGAAGCGCGGCCATCACGAGATTCGCCTGGCGCTCCCCAAGCCCCGCGTGGAGCGTCGTCTCGCTATCGCAGCCGGCGAGGACGAGCGCGAGCGCAGCCGCGCAGATTCGCGCCGTGAAGGCGCCGCCGTATCTGGTTTTCCTTGCGATCATAATCCTCCTGTGCGCAAATCCGCTTTGCTACTGGTTCTTTATCAACGTCTGGATTGCGTTGGAAGCCTTGTCGGAGATTTTCGTCACCACCTCCTGCTGGAACGTGAGATTCATGACGTTGTACTGGAGCTCGACCATTTCTGCGGCGGCCACGGAATGCTCGTTGCGCATTTCCGTCAGCGCGCGAATGCGGTGCAACAGCCCCTGATTGTTGATCTTCGCGCTTTGCCATGCAGCGGAAATCTCCGATGCGAACGGCACCGCGCCCGTTTTGTCCACTCCGGCTACGCCCTCCACGGCCATCGCGGCCTGGAAGCGCTCCACAGCCTGCGGATCGGCGGCGCCCGCGACGCCTTGCGCGCCCTGGGCGAATCCAGCGGTCTTTGGCGCGCCGGCGGCGCGAATCGCTTCGACAATCATTGATTCAGACATCTGAGAGCAAGTCCTTTGCGAGTTGTGCCGCGGCAGGATCGCCATCCTGTCCTGCGGCGAGTTCTAGAGGTGCGCGCGCTTCCGCGCGCCTGTCGAGGCGGAACAACGCCATGCCTTTGAACGCATGAAGCATCGCAGAATCCGGGAAGCGCCGCAGCGCATCAGAATCTATGTACTCCAGCGCGCCTTGGAAATCCTGCATGCTCATGCGGAGGATGGCGTTCGATACCGCGAGCGACGGCTCCGCAGGGCGGAACCGGCCCAGCGCCGCCAGGATTTTCGCGGCGGACTGGAAACGGTTCTGCCCTGTAGCCATCAGGGCGATGTTCAACAACAGCCGCGCCTCCTCGCCCGTGAGGTCAAACATCAGCGGAAGTTGGAGGCGATCGAGTTCATCGCGTCGCCAAGGTTCTTGTTGATGTTCGTCATCGTGGTTAGCGCGAGATTCCAGGTCTGCAAATCATACTGCAGCTGCTGGAGGTTCGCCTGCACGTCCGGGTGTTCCTGATAGTTCTTGAGCGATTCGTTGAGGCGGTCCTCCATCGTCATGGCGGCGTTGTACAGAGCGTTGTACACCGCATCGGTGTGGATGTAGTTGCCGATGTTCCCGCTGTTGACGCGCTGGATGTGCTCGACAGGATCCACCGGTTGCGCATAACCTGTCGTCGTCTCTGTGACGTATGTAGCCATTTATTTGAGTCCTTTCTGTTCTTCGTTGTCGCCTTGCGGCTGTTGCGTTTTAATTCTGCCCGCCCACCCGGACGGTCAGACGTAAAATTTTTCTTGCCACGGTGTTGGCGTCCTTTAGGGCCTCGACGCGAGGAAAATCGTCTGGAGAAAGCCCCTGGCGCATGGCTTCGTCGATGCGCTTGTCCAGCGCGGCGAGGATGGCGTCGTAGGCGTCCAAAGCCTCCAGTCTGCGAGGGCCTGCGAGGGCTTTCTCGATTTCCAGAAGTCGGAGAGGCTCTTTCAAGGCTTCCATACGATCCTCCCGGCAGAATTGGTTATCGTCACGGCGTCAGGCTCGATTTTCACGACCACGCCATCGCCGAGCGGCGCGCCCTCGAGAATCCTGGCGCCGTTCTTCATCACGAGGCAAGGATACGGGCTTGTCAGGATGCCGCAGACGGGAAGCGTTGGCGCCACGGCCTTCGGTTTTTCCGCCGGAATCGGCGCGGCGACGATGTTGCCCTCTTCATCAAAGGTTTCGCCGGCTTTGAGCTTGGAAGGATCGCCGACGATCTCGACATTGGAGCAATCGAAGCCCGCAAGCTTCGGGACGTCGGCGGCGAGCGCTTCCAAGGCGCAGCGGAGTTTGCGCGCCTTGCCCGAAAGCGCAGCCACGCGATTGGTGACGCAGACAACGCCAAGGGAAGACTCGCCTACGAGCGCGAGCGTCTCTTCCACCGCGGCTTTGAGCGACTCGGCATCGGAGAAATCCAGCTCAATGCCAGGCGCGGCGTCGTAAGCGCGCGCCACGGCCTCGAGACGCGACGCCCGCGTCGCGAAATCGCCCCGCAGCACCGCGCGGCCGTTATGCTCGGCGCGCACAAGCGAACATTCTGCGACGAGCGCATCGAGAGCCGCGCTCTTCTCCGCCGCGCGGGAAGCCTCGGCGCGCCGCGCGGCTTCCGCACGCGCCGCCGGCATGAGAGCGACGAAACGCGCGCGATGCGCCCAGATTGCCAAGATCGCCAGAACGACCAGCACCAAACCGGCGAGAATGCCAAGCGCGCGCACGAGGAACGCGAAACCCCGCCGGCGCGAGACGCTTGCCGCCTCTTGCGATGGCGCCGTCTTTTCCGGCTCCGGAGCAGGCGCGGCGACAGTCGGTGCTTCCGCTGGGTCTTGCGCCTCGTCGGCCGGCTTGTCGAAAACAAGCGCCGGCCACGGCGTCCCGGCAGGGCCGAATGCAAGCGACGTCGAGCCATATGCAATCACATGGTACGGCTCCACATGGCGCCTTCCTTCGCCGGGCGTTTCGATGGAAACGCCATCGGCGGCCGCCTCGATCTGCAAAGCGCCGTCGGGGAGCGTGGGGTCGGCAAGTATGATATCGCAGGCATCGTCCTTGCCCAGCGTCACGCACAGCCCTTCCACGAGTGCGATTTCCGCGCCCTTGTTGGGTCCTTCGACTATCTTTAGAATAAAGCCCATGCGATATATCTACAGTTTCGATTGTCGATTGAAGATCGTTTGGCGTTCCCTTGCCTGTATGCACCGCCTACGATACTGAACGGAGAAGATTCCCGGCCGCCCGGCCTTTTTCGTCTGCACGAAGCGCGCGCCGCGCGCTCAGAGCTTCATCCTCCCAAGCGGTTGAATATTGATTTCCGGGCTCAATTCCTGGAAGGAGAGCACGGGAAGCTCGTAATAGTCCTTTTCGATCATCTTTCTGAAATAGCGCCGGATATCGACGGAAACGATGACGACAGGCTTCTGCGGAATCTTCGCCAGATCGCCGATCGTGCGCTTCACGACGGCGAGGATGGAGCGGACCGTCGCCGGATCCATTGCAAGGTACGATCCGCCGGAAGTCTGGCGGACGGATTTGCGGATCTTCTCTTCGAGCGTGGGGTCGAGCAGATACGCCGCCACGATATTCTGTCCGCCGGAGAATTTGTAGGAAATGTAGCGCGAGAGCGAAGATCGGACGTATTCGACCAGCAGCACCGCATCCTTCTCCTTCTGCCCCCACTCGATGAGCGTCTGCGTTATCCGCTTCAAATCGCGTATCGAAATTCCCTCCTGGACGAGGCGCTGGAAGACATCTGTAATCTTCTGGAGCGGAAGAACGCGCTGGACTTCGCGGACAAGCTCGGCGGCATCCTTCTCCATATGGTCGAACAGGAGGCGGGTTTCCTGAAGCGAAAGGAACTCGTGGGCATAGCGCCGAAGAACGCCGGAGAGGTGGTACGTCAAAACGCCGCTCAGCTCGAGATAGCGGATTCCCGCTTCTTCAAGCTTGGTCTTGTCCTCTTCCTTCACCCAGCACGTCTCGTAGCCGGAAAGGAAACGGCGGCCGGTCTCGAAGGAAATTCCGGTGGCGGAAAGATTCTCCGGCTCTTCGAGCGCGAATACGAAGCCCGGACGCAGCGCGCCCTCGGAGACGGGGACTTCATTTACGAGCAGGCGGTACTTCCCGTCTTTCATCGCAAGATTGAGCGAAAGATTTATTCCCGGGAACGGCACGCCGAGATCGTGGTAGAGCGCACGCCGTATATCCATGATATTGTCGTTCAGCACTTCGTACGACAGGGCGGTGCGGATATCGGCGTCGATATCGACCATCAACGGCGTGACCATGGCGAAATCGTCGCCATCCTTCTTCTTCGGGCGCGGCTTGGCGCCTTCGGAAGGCGCTGCGGCGGCGAGCGGGTCTTCCCCCTTCGCGGCGCGCTCAGCGGCGAGCTTCGCCTTTTTCACGAGGCTCCAGCCAACGGCGGCCACGCCAGCGGCAAGTCCGAAAAGCTGAATCTTCGGGAAGCCGGGAATGAGACCTATGAAGGCGATCATCAGCGCGCCTAGCAGAATCGCCTTAGGCTGCGCGAAGAACTGGTTTATGATATCCTGGCCGAGAGGCTTGTTGTCGATATCGCCTACGCGCGTGACGATGACGCCGGCGGTGATAGAGACGAGAAGAGCCGGAATCTGCGAAACGAGGCCGTCGCCGATCGTCAGAATGCCGTACTTCGTCACGGCCCAGCCGACTTCCTTGCCGTTCATGAACACGCCGACGCATATGCCGCCGATGATGTTTATCGACGTCATTATCAAGCCGGCGATCGCGTCGCCCTTGACGAACTTCATCGCACCATCCATGGCGCCGTAGAGCTGGGATTCCTTGGCGAGTTCCGTGCGGCGCTCACGGGCGGTTTCCTGGTCGATGGCGCCGGCGCGCATATCCGCGTCGATGGACATCTGCTTGCCGGGCATGGCGTCGAGCGTGAAGCGCGCAGCGACTTCCGAGACACGTTCGGCGCCCTTGGCGATCACGACGAACTGGACTATGGTTATAATAAGGAAGATGACCGCGCCGACGACGAAGTTGCCGCCGACTACGAAATTGCCGAATGTATAGATGATTTCGCCCGCGTCGGCCTTGAGAAGGATCAGACGGGTCGTAGTGACATTGAGCGCGAGGCGGAAGAGCGTCGTGAAGAGCAGCATCGACGGGAAGGTGGAGAATGCAAGCGCCCTCGGCAGATACAGCGAGAGCATCAGCATCACCGTCGAAATCATGATATTCGTCGC
>DEWI01000153.1:0-23397 GCA_002363575.1 Verrucomicrobia bacterium UBA3214
GCCGGCGTCAGGACGCTCGGCAAATTCGCTTTCCAGGATTGCAAGAGCCTCGCGGAGATTTCGCTCGGCGCGAAAATCGCGAAACTCGAGCAAAACACCTTCTACAACTGCGAAAGTCTCCAGAATGTGGAGCTGCCGCCAGCGCTCGAATCCATCGGGCAGTCCGCGTTCGCGCTGTGCCGCAAGCTTTCCGGCCTCCAGATCCCCGGCACGGTGGCGAGCATCGGCGCCAACGCCTTCGAAGCCTGCGAAGCGCTCGGCGCCGTCGAGCTTCCCGAAGGCGTGGCGGAAATCCCGTCGCGCGCATTCTACGGCTGCACTTCGCTCGTCGAGCTGAAGATCCCCGCGACATGCACGGCGATCGGAGAGTTCTCGTTCTCCGCCTGCACGAATCTCCAGACGGTGATCGTGGGCGAAAACGTTTCTTCGATCGGCGACTACGCATTCGGGCACTACGCCTCGGCGGAGCGCGGCGCCGCCCTCCAGAAGGTCGTCTTCCTCGGCGCGACGGCGCCGGCGGTCGGGAACTACATCTTCGGCAAATACGGCTCCACGCGCTACTTGCCGGACGATTGCACGGTTTATGTCCGCCCCGGCTCCTCCGGATGGCTCAATACCCAAGGCAAGGAGATCGATTTGACAACGCTCGGGCCGTACAGCGTCTGGCAGGGCGTGAAGATTTCGCTTTTCGACGCGACCGTCGGCACGGTCGCGACGTTCGATGCGTGCGGCGGCGTCGCCTCGGAGAGCGAGCGCATCGTCTGGGCGGGAGACGCGCTCGGCGCGCTCCCCACAGCTACGCTTTCGGGATATGATCTGGCCGGATGGTTCACCGAAGCGGAAGGCGGCGAGGAAGTCTCCGCGGAGACGATTGTCGCGGAAGATACGACGTACTATGCGCAATGGAAGGACATCCCGGATCCGAAAAGCCTGGAAATCATCGGCGCGGACAGCGTCGCGGCGGGCGCGAGCGCAAAGTACATCGCCCGCGTCACGCTCATCGACGATACTACGCGCGACATCGCCGCGGAGTGGAGCGTCGCGGAAGGCGGGGACTTCGGCGAAGTCGATGACTCCGGCACGCTCACGGCCGGCAAAGTCGCCGTCTCCGGCACGGTAAGCCTCAAGGCGACATGGACGCTGCGCGAGACAACCGTCGAAGCCGACGCGAAGACTGTCGAGATCGAACCGCGCACGGTGGCCGTCTCGTTCTCCGCGGAAGACGCGGACGACGAAACGCCCCCCGAGCCTGTCGAGCTGACGCTCTACGGGCCGTACGGCGAGCTGCCCGCCGTCTCGCGCGCGACATACAGCTTCGCCGGATGGGCGACGAAGCAGAATGGCGACCCCGTCGCCGCAGAAGATATTCTCGAAGATGGCGTGACGACGCTCTATGCGCAGTGGGAGGAGCTTCCTCCGCAGTCCATGGAGATCGTCGGCGCGGATTCCGTCGGCGCCGGCGAAAGCTCGTCCTATAGCGTCACGGTGGAGTTTTCCGACGGCGCTTCGCGCACGGTCGAAGACGTCGATTGGTGGATCGAAGAGGATTTCGAGCCTTCCGACGAAGAGGCATGGTTCGAGCCTAGCGACATCGAAGAGGACGGGGCTTTCACCGCTTGCGAGACGCCGTACGACGGCACCGTGAAGATCGGCGCGTCTATATATATAGCGGACGTCGAGCTTGAAGTCTTCAAGGAAATCGCAGTGACGCCGCGCAAGGCGACGGTGACGTTCGATTTCAGCGACAATGGCGCGACGGAAACGCGCGAGATGACGATCTACAGCGCGCTTGGCGAGTTCCCCGGACACACCCGCGCGGGGTACGTGCTCGATCATTGGGAAGCGCGCGAAACGGGCGGCGCCGTGCGCATCGTCGATGCAGGCGAAATCGTGGAAGGCGATGCGAGGTATTACGCCGTCTGGCGCCGCCCGGCCGTCGCGTCCTTGGAAATCGCCGGCGACGATTCCATGCAGCCCGGCGAATTTTACGTGTTCAGCGCTACCGCGACTTACGAGGACGGCACGCAGTCCGTGGTCGGTTTGAAGAACGCCCAATGGTACATCTCGGAAAGCGATGTCGATATTGGATGGGATGAGGATTTGGATTCCGAGACAGGCGCGTATATCGCGGTCTTGGTTCCTTCCGGTGTGAAAACCGAGCGCTACGCCGTGCTGGGCTTCGTGTACTACGACAAGAACTACAATAGGATGGTGAGCACGGAGAAGACGCTCGCGATCCTGCCGCGGCCTGTAGAAGTGACGCTGCACGGCAACGGCGGCTCGCCTGAGACGACGAACATGGTGTTCTACGCCTACACGGAGTACGACGGCTTGCCGGGCGCGACGCGCGCGGGATACAACCGCATCGGCTGGTGGACGACGGCCGAAGACACCGACGAAGCGCAGGGCGAGCGCGTTTACAACTCTACATATGTCGATCCCGACGTGACCGACCTCTATTCCCGCTGGGAGGAGAATACAAGCGGCGAGCCGGATTCCGACGAAGGCAATACCGACCCCGCCACTATCGTGTGGTACAAGGTCAATTTCAACGCCGTAGGCGGCAGAGGCGGGGAATCGCGCACTATCGCCTCCGGCGAGAAATTCGTGACGCTGCCGGAGCCGGTCCGTCAAGGCTGGGCGTTCGACGGCTGGTGGACTGCGCGCGTCGGCGGTGAGCAGATAACCGGCGACAGCCGCGCGACGGCGTCCACGACGTACTACGCGCATTGGATCGCCAGCTCCGTCCAGATTCCCGCCGATCCGTCTTCTTCCGGCGGCGGCTCCTCTTCCGGCGGCGACGCTTCTTCCGGCGGCGACGGTTCTTCCGATGCCTCCGCGTCCGGCGGCTCCGCGTCCGAAGCCTCCGCGTCCGGCGACTCCGCATCGGACAATCCCGGCGCGGCTTACGAGCTAGACGACATAAAGAGCATCTACTCGCAGACGAAGCGCACGGTCCTCGATGGCGCGCTGTACAATCCCGACGGCAGCGTGGCGGGCACGATCCAGCTCAAGATCGGCAAGCCGAATTCCCGCTATTATGCGAAGGTGTCCGGCACGATCACTCCCACGGCCGGCAAGAAGGTTTCGCTCAAGGCCGTTTCGGCTTACGTGCCCGCGGCGGCGCCTGTCTCCGCCGTGCTTGATGCGAAGGGGCTTGGCACGCTCAGCGTGCGCATCCAGAACGATGCATTCGCGGGCAGGCTCGGCGACCTAGCGGTGTCGTCCGCGGCTGTCGGCGGCCAATGGACTCGCGAGGGGGTGTTCGCTTTGGATCCGTCCGCGCTCGACAGCGTTGAGTGGGGCGCGACGATCCGCCGCGAGGTGTTGCCGCTCGCCGTCGCCGTGCATCCCGCGCGTGGCGGGAAGTGGACGTTCGACAAGGCTTCGAAGGTTTCGCTCGCCTGGGATTCGACGCGCAAGGACTCCGGCCTCTCCGTGAACACCACGAACGGCAGGACGAACACGAGCGCGCTGCGCTTGACCTATGTCCCGTCGAAGGGGACGTTCAAAGGGTCGTTCAAGATGTATGCGATCGAAAACAACCGCCTGAAGCGCTATTCCGTGAAAGTCAGCGGTATCGTCGTCGATGGCGTCGGCTACGGCACCGCGACAGCGACGAAGCCGGGCGCGGCGACTTTCGGCGTCTCCGTCAAATAACAAGCGGCATAGCCGCAAGCGGCATAGCCGCGACAACTACCGGCGGCCGGGCGCATATGCGCGCGGCCGCCGCTGTTCTTATCCCGCGACAAGCCCGATCTCCGTCTTTCCATTTCCCGTTCTCTCCGCTTTCAGCCCCAAGCGCGCTTCGCGGCGATTTTTGTCGCTTTGCCTCGCGACTCCAGTCGCGAGTTCGGGCGACCAGAGTCGCGAAGCAAGGCGACTCCAGTCGCGAAGCAAGGCGACTCCAGTCGCGAGGCAAGGCGACTCCAGTCGCGAGGTAAGGCGACTCCAGTCGCGAAGCAAGGCGACTCCAGTCGCGAAAGCAGGCGACTAAAGCGGCAAAAGCTTTGGCTAAGGCGGGGTTTTCTCGAGCTTATCGGCCACCCGCGCTATCGCCAGGCGGCAAGGGATAAAAAGGATGTAAGGGATGTGCCTCCCTTACATCGCTTCCATCTAAATCCCTAAAGGGTTTGGCGCTAAGCGCCTCTGGACATGCCTTTCACGGTTCGGCGCGTCGGGGTCGCGGTGAGGGGGTCTTCCGGCCAGTAGTGGCGGGGGTATTTGCCGCGCATGTCTTTGCGGACGAGCTGGTAGCCCTCGCGCCAGAATCCGGCGAGGTCTTTCGTTATCTGTATTGGTCGCGAGGCGGGCGAGAGAAGCGTCATGACGACGGGAACGCGGCCTTGCGCTACTTTCGGCGTTTGCATCAGCCCGAAGCATTCCTGGAGGCGGACTTCGACCGTCGGCTCGGCGCCTTCGTAGTTTATCCTTATATTGCTGCCTGTCGGGACTTGGAAGCGCGGCGGCGCGAGGCGGTCGAGTTCGCGGCGATCGCGCCCGGCGCCGGCCAGCAGCGCGTCGAGGACATTGCAAAGGTCGAGATTTTCAAGGTCTTTCCATTTCGTCATGCCGCCGAGGAAGGGCGCGAGAATCGCGAGTATTTCGTCGCCGGAGGCTTCCGGCCAGCCTTCGCAATGCTTGTGCAGGAAGGCGATGCGCGCGCGCAATGCAAGCGCTTCCTTCGTCCAGCACGGCATATTTTGGACGCCATGCGCGCGTATCCCGTCCATCATGGCGGCGGCGGCGCCGTCGCGGGCCGGCGGGATGGCGCGCTCGTCGAGAGGCATTTGGCCGATTCTGCGGCGCTCTACCGTCTTTACTCTGTCCGCTGCGCGATCCCATTCGCAAATCTCCTCGCGGACGATTTCGCCGCCGAAGATTTCCTCGATTTCCTCCTTGGAGATAGGCGAAGCGAGGAAGACTTTCGCGTCGCCTTGGCGGTCGTCTAGCTCGCAGCAGACGATGAAAGGGGCTTTGGCAAGCACGTCTTCGCGCTCGAGCGCGGCGCCGCGCCCGCAAACCATCCGGAAAGTCCCGTTGCCGCGGTTTTTCGCCACGCGGTCGGGATAGGCGCGGGCGAGAAGCGCGCCTTCCGAAAGCGCGTCCGGCGCGTCCGCGGGGGAAGCGGCGTCGCGCGGCGCGAAGCGCCTGGCAAGCTGGAGTATGCGCCGCGACGCCGGGAGTTCCGGGGTTTCGCGGATTTCGTCGAGTATTCGCCGTATGTCCGTCTCTCTCGTTTTCATGCCTTCTTCGACGATCGCGGCGAGGATGGCGGCCGTTTGCGCGGCGCGCCCGCGCGGCGCCGAAAGCATCATGTTCGCGAGGCGCGGATGCATGCCGAGGCGCGCCATGGCGCCGCCGCGCGAGGTGATGCGGCCGTCGGCGTCCAGCGCGCCGAGGCGCCGCAGGAGCGCCGCGGCTTCGTCCCACGCGGCGGCGGCGGGCGGCGTGAGCCACGGCAGTGCATCGCGGCGCGTCGCCCCCCATGCGGCGCACGTCATGACGAGCGGCGCGAGGTCGGCCTCCAGTATTTCCGGAGTCATGCGCGCGGCGCGCGCGGCTTCGTCGCGCTCGCTCCACAGCCTGTAGCAGACGCCCGGGCGGACGCGGCCTGCGCGGCCGCGTCGCTGTTCCGCGCGGTCGTGCGTTAGGGGCAGCGTGACGAGTCCGCTCATGCCCGTGGAAGGGGTGAAGCGGCTGCGGCGCATCAGCCCGGAGTCGATCACGCACGTAATGCCTTCTATCGTCACGGAAGTCTCGGCGATGGACGTGGAGAGGATGATTTTGCGCTGCGGCGCAGGCGCGAATACGCGGTCTTGCTCTTCCTTTGGCAGCGCCCCGTAGAGCGGGAGGACGAGCGCGCCGCGCGCGGCCGCGCCGGCGCCAAGCGTCGCGGCGACGCGGCGGATTTCGCCTTCGCCCGGCAGGAAGCAGAGGATGTCGCCGTCCGTCTGCTCCAAAGCGGTGCGCACCGCCGCGGCCATGGAGACGTCGCCGAGATAGCGCGTCTCCACGGGGAACATGCGGCCTTCCGCGCGCACGATCTCCGCGTCTTGCATGTGCCGGGCGAGTTCGCCGGCGTCGAGCGTTGCGGACATCGCGAGGATGCGCAAATCTTCGCGGAGCGCCCGCCGCACGTCGAGAGCCATCGCGAAGGCGAGATCGCATTGCAGCGAGCGTTCGTGGAATTCATCGAAAATCACAAGCCCCGTGTCGGCAAGCTCAGGGTCTTCGACGAGCCGCTGCGCCAGCAATCCTTCCGTCACGATTTCCAGGCGCGTGGCGGCGCTCGTCTTCTTCTCCAGCCTCACCTGGTAGCCGACGGTGCCGCCGACGCGCTCGCCCAGCCGCGATGCGATATACCCCGCGCAGGAGCGCGCGGCCAGACGGCGCGGCTCCAGCATGACGATCTTCTTCCCGGCCAGCCACGGCTCGCCGAGCAGCGCCGGCGGCACGCACGTCGTCTTGCCGCTGCCGGGCGGCGCGGTCAGCACGACGCTGCGGTTTTCGGCCAGCAGCCGGCGTATCGCGCCGATTTTCTCTTCCACGGGGAACATGGCGCGCAAGTATAGCGAAAATTTCAGGCAGTGTCAATGGCCGCTGGCGCGCCTTTTATGGTATAATATGCGTCTCACGAAAGGAAAGACAGCTCTATGAACATACTGATCGGGTTTCTCTACGTGGTCGAAGTCGCGGCATGCGCGCTCCTCGTCCTCGCCGTTATGTTGCAGAAGCCGAAAGAAGGCGGCCTCGGAGGCCTCGGCGGCGGCAGCGCGATGGAAGCGGCTCTCGGCGCCGATGCCGGAAACGTGCTGATCAAGGCGACGGCCATCCTCGGAACGGTTTTCCTGCTCAATACGCTTTTGCTCGTCCGCCTGACTTCGACGCCGAAATCCGGTTCTGTCGTGTCCGGAGAGGCGCCTGCCGCGCCTGCCGCCGAGCAGCCCGCGCAGTAGCCAGGCGGCGCTTCGCGCATGCGAAGCCGCGCTGCGCGGTCTGCGCGCCGGCCGCCTTGCGCAATGCGTCCGCATGCGGTTGTCCGCCACGCAAAGGATCGTGCGCATGGTCACGCAGTGGGAAGATGCGTACACCGCCGGGGAAGAGACGGCGAACGCCGTCTCCCACATAGTCGGTTCGCATCTCGGCGCCGCGATGACCGCGATCCTCTGCTACGCCGCGTATCTGAGCGGCGTGGATGTCGCCTGGAAAACCGTCTCCGGCTGCATATTCGGTTTTTCGACGATATTCCTGTATGCGATTTCCGGCGCGTACCACGCCGTGAACTACAAGCCGGCCAAGGACGTCCTGAACGTGATGGACCACATGGCCATTTACGTGCTGATCGCCGGTTCCTACACGCCATTCTGCCTGCAGACGCTGCGCGGCACCGGGTATGCGGCGCTAGGGTGGGTGATTTTCGGCATCGAGTGGGGCGCTGCTCTCGTGGGGATCGTATTCAAGATTTGGACGACGGGCAGATTCCGTTTTATTTCCACGGCGGCGTATGTGGTGATGGGCTGGGTGGCGGTGTTCGCGTTCGGGCCTATCGCGCGCGGGCTGGGCGCGCTCGGCGTCATGTGGCTGGTAATAGGCGGCGTGCTCTATACTTCCGGAACGGTCTTCTACCTCTGGAAGGGCATGCCGTACCACCATTTCATCTGGCATCTTTTCGTGCTGGCCGGCACTATCTGCCAGTTCTTCTCGATTCTCTGGTATGTCATGTAAGGGCGTGCGGCAGCCTGAATGCCGTTGACTCCGCAATTGTTTAATTGACATGAAAGTTCTGGTGACGGGTGGTTCCGGGTTCCTCGGAATAAATCTTATCAGATTCCTGCGCACGCGCGGCGTCGAGGAAATCCGCGTTCTGGACATCGCGCCTTTCGACTACCCGGAGAAGGACGAGCCGTGGCTGAAATTCACGCTTGGCGACGTGCGCGACGTCGCGGCCGTCGAGAGCGTGACGAAGGGCTGCGACATAGTCGTGCATTGCGCGGCCGCGCTCCCGCTGTATTCCGAAGAGGACATCCGCACCACGGAGATAGACGGCTGCCGCAACGTGCTGGCGGCCGCGCGGAAATTCGGCCTCGACAGGATGATCCAGATTTCCTCCACCGCCGTCTATGGCGTCCCCGAGAAGCACCCGATATACGAGACGGATCCGCTTGTCGGCGTAGGGCCGTACGGCCACGCCAAGATCGAAGCGGAGAACATCTGCCGCGCGGCGATAGCCGACGGGTACTGCGTCTCGATAATCCGCCCGAAGAGTTTCATTGGCCCCGAGCGCCTCGGGGTGTTCGCGCTGTTCTACGACTGGGCGTACACTGGCCACGGCTTCCCGATGATCGGCAGCGGCGCGAACCGCTACCAGCTCATGGATGTCGATGATCTCGACCATGCGATATGGAACGCCATGACGTACCCGAAGGATGTCGTGGCCACGGAGTTCAACATCGGCGCGAAGGAATTCACGACGATGAAGGAGGACTACCAGGCGGTGCTGGACCGCGCCGGCCACGGCAAGAAGATCGTCGGCATGCCTGTCGCGCCGCTGATATTCATGCTGCGGATACTGGAGAAGCTGCATCTCTCGCCGCTGTATCCATGGGTTTACGAGACGGCTTCCAAGGATTCCTTCGTGTCGATAGAGAAGGCGGAGAAACTGCTGGACTACGCGCCGCGCTATTCGAACAAGGAAGCGCTCGTGCGCAACTACGATTGGTACGTTGCGCATCTGGGCGAATTCGAAGGCAAGAGCGGCGTCTCGCACCGCGTGCCGTGGAAACAGGGCCTGCTGGCGCTGGCCAAACTATTCTTCTGACAACGCAGACGCGGAAAGAAAAGCGACGAATCGAATGTTGCGGCCGTACAGCGCAAACGCCGGCCGCGCTTTGCGGATGCTCGCGGTACTTCAATTCCTTGTCACGCTTACAGGTGCGGTTTGCATGATAGTCGCCGCCGTGCGCCATGAAGAATGGCGCGGCGGCCTCGCCATCCTCTCGGCGGTAGCGCTGGCGGCGGCCGCCAACGAGTGTGAGCTTTTCTGGCTGGTGTTCTGCGATCCCGACTATGACGAGCCGGAGCTTCTGCCGATCCTTTCCATCCTCGCGGGAGGCGTCGCGGCCGCCGTTATCAACCGCGGCACGGTGCTTCCCGGGCTGCGCGCGGTCTTCCGCAACCGCCGCGCGCCGATACTCGCCTGGGGGCTGCTCGGCGTCTCGCTGCTGCCGAATATCGCCAAGGCGAAGTGGCTGTGGCAGGTGGCGATCCCCGGTATCGAAGGCACGCACAACCTCCGCGAATGCGCCGCGGAAGTCGTGCAGTTCCTCGGCGACCTCTTCCTGCTGAATTGGGCGGTCCTTTTCCTCAAAGACAAATACCGGCGCTTCGCGCGGCGCACCGGGCCGCTGAACGCCCTCCTCTACGAGCATCCGATGGTCGAGATCGGCCGCGGCACGCGGCGCGTCGCCTACAAGCTCGGCGACACCGGGCTTTGCGTGAAATTCTACCGTCTTCCGGAGGAAGCGGCGAAGATGAAATCTTCCGTGCGGCGCGACGTCAAATGGCGGCGTTTCAACAAGCACCGCAACTCCTGTTCCGCGGAAGTGCATATCTACAACGTCATCCGGCACACTATGCCCGCGGAAATCAAGCGCATGCTTCCCGAAGTCTGCGAGCGCGTCTATCACCCGCGCTGGGGATGGGGCGTGATAGAAACCTACTATACGAATCCCGACGGCACGGCTGTAATCCCCTACGACAAGGAACTGCGCAGGCAGCACGATCCTGCCGTCATACGCGAAATCTACCGCCAGGCGAGCCACGTGCTGGATTTGCTCATCGCCAACGCGGCGCTTTTCCACGAGCCGGGCAACATCCATGTCATGTTCAAGGGCGACGGCTCGCTGGAAATGCGCATCGTGGATTTCGAGCCGGAATCCAAGACGCTCATCCCTCTCGAACTCGTCTGGCCTTGGTATCGCCGGCGGAAACTCCGCAGAAAGGCAGCGCGCTTCCTCGCATCCATCCGCCGCCGTTACAACATTCCGGAACGCGACGACGCCGCGCTTCCGCCCGAAGGCGCTTGAAGCGGCAAGCCGGACGGGATTCGCGCGCCGCCGGGATCCGAAATCCCCCCTTGGGCAACACACTACTATATTATATTAGACGGGATTCGCCGGCGCGACAGGATTTTTTATCCCGGCGGCCGGCAAATCCCGTCCGGTGTCGAATAGAGCCGATTGCTATTTTGCGAGATCGGGGAACGCCGCGAGGCGCAGAGTCGTCGCGCCGTAGGGGACAAGCGCAAGCGTTTCTTCGCCGCCTGGCAAAAGCTCGATGTTCTCCGGGTTTCGCGGGGTCATCGCGCCATTCTCCAGTTCCCATTTTATGCGGCGCGCCGGGACTTTGACGACTATGGAGCCGAAACCTTCCCGTGGCGTCTCGACGACTTCGCAGGCATGGCGGGAGAGCGCGAAATTGAACGGCCCCGCCGGACGGAGATCCCAGCATTTGAAATCGGGATTGCCGCTTTTCTTGCCGCGCATGTTGGCATGTTCCACGACGTCTTCGCTGCGCGCGGCCGGAATAGGATAGGCGAACAAAACGGGGCCGCGGCGCACGATCGTGCCTTGGCTTCCACTCGGCCCGTCTATCGCGCCGACCCATTTGCTGACGGCGTCCTTGATGACATATCTGCAGCGCGCGATCGCTTCGAACTCGACATCCATGGGGAAGGAAAGCTCGATCGTATCGCCGTCGGCGAAGACGCGCTTTATGCAGCCGAATTTTCCCGGAGGCGGGATTGCGGCGGGTTCAAGGCTTTCGCCGTTGATTTTCACGGAGGCGCCGCGGCACCAGCCGGGCACGCGGTACGAGAACGCGCTTTCTCGCGGTTCTTCAAGCGAGAAGCGGAATACGATTTTTCCGTCGAAAGGATAGCCGGTCTGTTCGCTTATCCTGCACCATCCGAAATCGACTTCGGAAGGGCCGTAGAGCGCGGCGACCGGCGCTCCGGAAGAATCCTTCAGCCACATGCGGGAAATGTAGTTGGGCAGAAAGCGGTGGACATTGCCGGCGCAGCACTCGGTTTCGTGCGTCGGGCGGTATTGCGCCCATGTGGTGCCGTAGAAATACGGATTGTGGTTGGAGTCCGCGGTCGCGATAAACTGGTTGATGTTCGAGAAATACTGCAACGCCTTGAAGTCGTTGTCGATCGCGCCGAAGCCAGCGTTGAAGACGCAACGCTCGATTTTATCGGCATACTGCGCGTCTCCCGTGGTTTCGAGGTAGCAGCCGAGCGCCCATGTGTAGTCGGAGATTACGCAAGTCTCGTGCCCCCAATGGATGCAGTTGCCGCGCGTTTGCTCGGTGGAGCTTGGGCAGCCGTCGGGGAGCATATGGTATGCGTCGAGCTTGCGTTCGACGTTTTCGGCCTGTTGCAGATATTCGTCTTTGCCCGTCGCGGCATAAAGCAGAAGGGGGATTTTCATCTCTTCGCAGTAGCTCACGCCGTGCATATAGATCGGCTTGGAATCGGCGCAGTTGCGCGGCGTCAAATCTCCCGACCAATCGTCTTTCGACTTCTTCGCGCGCCAGGCGTTTTCCGCCAGCTCCACGAGTTTCTTCTCGCCCGTCATGCGGTACGTCCACACCATGCCTTCGATGTTCACCGTGTTGCGCCCCTTAGCGATTTCCCCGGGCGCATATAGGAGGTAGTATTTCGCGAGAGCCGCGGGTATGCGCGGATCGGCTGTCGCGTCGTACTTCGCTTTCATCACGCGGAAGAACACCGCCATTGGCCACATTTCGTAGCCGCGTGCGAGCTTGTGGTTCTTTGCGTCCCACAGGCAGGCGTTCCCGAGATGCCCGTCCGGCGAAGCGTGCGCGAGCGTCCAATCGACGCCGGCTTCGCCTTTGGCCGCGAGCGCGGCGTCGCCGAGCGCGTAGCCCAGGCGCAGCAGTCCGTCGGTGTAGTACGCGGTCTGCTCATACCTCCACCAGCCGTCGCCATGCCCGCCTTCGCGCGCGATCTCCCCCGCCCACAGACACGAATCGTACGGATAGCTGAGCGCTTCCGGGTGGCCCGTCAGGCCGTCGCGCTGCGTGCGGCAGGCCTGCAAGAGCCAGCCGTGCGGGCGCGTCTTGGAAAGCATCCCGTCCTCGTAGCGGCCGAACGGCGCGACTGCGCAATGGGCGAGCGCGCAAAAGGCCGTCGCCGCCAGCATGCAAAGCGCCGAAACCGTCTTGGAATGTTTCATGTTTTCCTTCCTCCTTCCTCAGAGCATTATCCGCTCTGAAAAGATCGGCTCGCTCATCTTGCCGAACGACTCCGCGGCGCGGACGATGAAGCGGACTCCGGGCTCGAAATACGAAACGCGGCGCGTCTGGAGTTCGTCGAGCGAGAAGACGCATTTCACGGTCGCGCTTTCGCATTCCGGCTTCTTGAAAAATCCCGGCGAATGGACGCGCTTGGTCTTTACGATCCGCACGACGTCGCATTCGGAAAGTTCCGCGGCGACTTCGTAGTCGAACGCGCGCGTCAAGCCTTCGCCTTGTAGCGCGGAAGGGAACGTGACGACGAGCTGGCGCGTCGCGCGGCCTTTGCGGTCTTTGCCGTCGAGAGGGCCGGCCACAGATACTTTCGCGTCCGGCGCGAACACCGGCGCTTTCGCCGCCGCGCGCCGCGCTTCGAAAGCATAGGGGCGTTCCGCCGTCGCGAGCGGCACGATCCACGGCGCGCCGAGCGCGCCGTCGTTGGCGAAATCGCGGCGTTCGACGACGATCCTGTCGGCGAAGACGCTTAAGAGCAAGCCCTGCTTCTCGCTGAATTTGTCCACTTCGGGCATTTGGCGCAGATCGGCGAGCTGCGAAGGGCCTGCGTTCTCGCGCCCGAACATCGGCGCGACGTAGCGCAGCGAAGCCGTGCCGATCGAGGTGAACGCCCCCTGCCAGATCGCCTTCTCGTCCGTGAGCGAATGGTGCGAGTGCCCCGAGAGGGCGACGGCGCCGGGGAAGCGCGAGAGCGCTTTCGTCGCGCACCCGTCGTCGCGTCCCCACGCCCACGGGCCGTGGCAGGTGTTCGACGGATGCGGATGCTGGATGTAGAAGAAGGGCTTGCCGCCGCGTAAATCCGCCGCGTGCTCTTCCAGGTATTTCCCAATTTCCGGCACGCCGTTCCAGTCCACCCAATGCGCGCCGACGAACGCATAGCCGTTGATTTCCTTTTTCCAGACCGGCTCGTAAGGCTCGCCGAAGACTTTTTCCCACGCGGCCGCGCGATCCGTCGCAACGACTTCTTCCGGGGCGGGCTTGAGTTTGGGATTGTACTTCGCCCCTTCGATGTCGTGGTTGCCATAGACGAAAAGTTTTTCCACTTTCCGCCCGTCGCGGCCTTTGCCGCCGGGAAAGACTTCGTTCCACGCATCGGCGACGAGTTGCAGCTCGGCCACGAGGCCGTTGTCGGCCATGTCTCCGGCGACGACCACGGCATCGACATCCATCTGGCGATACCACCGCAAGGCCTTCAGGAGGTGTTCGATTCCGAACATGCCTTCCCTGCCGCGCACATGCAGATCGCTTATCGCGCCGAAGCGCAGCGCCGCGCGGCTTTCTTCTCCGAGAGCCGTTGCGAGGCCGTGCAGGGGACGCATGGCCGCAACGGCCAGCGTCCCGCCCAGAAAACATCTTCGCGTAATCATGGCGTGCCCGCGTCCGGTCATTTGAGTATGATCAGCAAGCCTGGCTCCATTGCGGCGTCCACCGGGCCGAGCGCGCTGAATACGGTGACGGCGCCGGAGGGGTCTTTCGGGAAATAGCGCACGCCGCTATCGACGTCCAGAAGCACGGCGAGACCGTTTTTCAGCTTCGCCGGGCGGAACTTGCGGACTCTCGCCCCGTCCTGCCAGATGCGCAGGGAGTAGAGACGCGATCTCGCAAACGCATCGGCGGTGCCGTTGTTGTTGCGCGCGAAGACGTAGAGGTTCTTTCCGGTGTCGATGTTTTCCTCCAGCGAGCGCTGCGAAACGACCGTCCTCGCCTTCGTCGCGTCGTCGATCAGCTGGATCGTCTGCGAAAGCGCCTCGAAAGAAACGCGCGCGTGCAACTTGTCGCCTTGGTAGAGCCGGAAGACGTCTTCGTATCCCTCGCCCCACTGCGCGGCGGGCTTCGCGGGATCGCTCAGGCTCGGCCGCCAGTACGAGCCGGCGTAGCCGAACGCGAGCGTGTCTATGCCTCCATGATACCACATGAAGAACCTGTGGTCCTTGTCGCCGTCGATGGCGCCGAGGAAGCATTCTTCGCCGCCGCCGTTCGGTCGAAGGTTCATTTCTGTGAATTCCGCGACCGTTCCCGCCCTGCCGATGACGCCTGTATCGACATACTGCGTGCCGTCCGTCTCCACGTATTGAAGGTAGGATTCGAAAGGCGACGCCAGCGATTCTTCGCTCACGGGGCCGGCGCCGTCGTCCGCGGCGATCGCGGGGACAGGGTAGAATATGCGGCTGGAGACGGTGTCGAAAAGCGCGGCCTGGCCATCCTTGACGCACGGCTTGAAATCGCGCACGAGCGTCTCGCCATGCCAGATTTTCAGTCCGTAGCAGCGCGCGGCGGAACGGTAGATCGGCTTGCCGTTCTTGGCGTCGTTGCAGGCGAAGAGGTAGAGATTGCCCTTGCCTGTAGCGTCGCCGGACCAAGTCTGGGATGTCGTCGTTGGCGAACCGCCTTCCGGCGTCAGCGTGACGGACTGCGCCCCTGCGGCGAACGACACGTCAAAGGAGTATTTCGTTACGGCGGCATACGCAGAGCCGAACGACTGGGAATTGTTGCCATATCCGATCCACGGCTTCTGCGCGGTCTGGTCGATCATGTAGAAGCGGTTGGCGTCGGAACCGCTGTTGTAGCATCCGCAGGCGAGATAGGAATGGTGGGCTTCGTCGAGATACTGCTTTTCTTCGGCCGTCGTGCGCATCTGCGTCCACGCCATTTCGCCCGTCGCGCGTGTCGGCGAACTCGCATCGACCTGCGTGTCGAGGTGCGTGAAGCCGTCGGACTCGATATAATCGACGAACACCAGTTCTTCGGCGTTTGCCGTGACGGAGTTGTCGTATCCGAGCGCCTCGCCCTCCGGGTAGAAGATAGTCTTCGAGACGTCGTCGTAGAGCGCCGCTTCGCCATACTTCAAGCATGGCTTGAAATCGCGCACGAGCGCGCCGTCCTGGTAAAGCTTGAGCCAGTATATTTTCGCCTTGCCCCAGTACTGCTTGGCGAGCGCGCTGCCGCTCTGGTTGCAGCAGAAGAGATACATGCTGCGCCCGGTATCTACGGCTGTCTCGTTCGCCCCCGAATAACTTCCGACGACGGTTCCCTCCGCTCCGCCTTCGCGGACGGTTATCGACTGCTCCCCGGCGGCGAACGACGCATCGACATGGTATCTTTCGCCAGGCGTGAAAGTGCCGAACGTTCCATACGAGCCGTAGCCCCAAAGCCATTTGTCGCCCGTATTGCGGTGGACGAGGTAAAACCGCTTGTTGGTTCCGTCGCGGGAATCCAGCAATGCCTGGTCTGAACTCGTTCCTATCCAGGCCATTTCCATCTTCGCGGCGGTTCCGGAACGACCGGTCACCTTGGTGTCGATATAGGAGTTGCCAAAGGACTCCACGTATTCGATGAACGCATCCGGCACATCGCAGTTCGTGTCGTATGTCAGATCCGTTCCGGAGCCAGAGTAGAAGATCGTCTCCGAAACCGTGTCGTAGAGACCGGCGCGGCCGCCGTGGACGCAAGGCTTGAAGTCGCGCACGAGCGTTCCGTCCTGCCATATCTTCAGGCCGTAGCAGCGCGTTTTTGAGAAGCCCGCCGCCGTGCCTTTCTGGTTGTTGGCGAAGACGTAGAGGTTGTATCCGGTATCGAGCGCGGGATATGCCTTCGAAAAGACCTGCGTGCCGTCGATGGTTACCGTGTTTGTCGAATATTCGTTTTCGTCGGGGGCGGAGAAGTCCGTCGTGTAGGTGTAAACGCGCTTCTTCTCGAACAGCAGATCCTGCCCGTTGTTGATCTTGTCGCCTTTCCCTTGCGCCGTGAACATGTTGCCGGACGCGGAACTGCACCAGCAGGCGTAGAAGCGAGTGTTGTCCGACCAATAGCCCGAGGCGAGGAATGCGGTGTCGGCGAGGTTCATCCACTCGACCTTGCACTCTGTCTTTGTGCCGTGCCGGCCGACAATGCCGGTATCGACATACTGCGAGCCGGTCGCTTCGACGTAGCGCACGAATTTATCCGGCTTTTCGGCTTTGGAATGCAAGCCGGCGACGGCAACGACGCAGGCAAGCGCGATTTTCGCTATCTTTTTCATCTGTTGTTTCCTCCGGTGTGAGAGTTGGATTGGTTTCTCCGTCGATACATTTCGCGCGCGGTTTTCCGCACGGCTTTTACGATTTCCAGATGCGGGACGTCGGCTACCGAGACAAGTCCTATCGCATAGTTCTCGCCGTCCGGTCTGCCTGCGAGCGGCTGGTCGCGCCACTGGAACCAGTGCGCGCCGACGATGCGTGGATCGTCGAGGCACGCGAGCGCGAAATCGCGATACATCTTCGCGCGGCGCCGCTGATCCGGCGCGGCCGCCAGCCCCGGATGGAACATCCCGCGGTCGGTGGCGCCAAAGTGGAATTCGCTCACGAGCACAGGCTTGTCTCCGGCGCCCTCCGGCCAATCGCGGCGCGGCATGCGCTTGTAGATGTTGCAGCTCACGACATCGCAGTATTTCGCCGCGGCCCGCCAGACGGCGTCGCCGCCCCATGCGATTCTGCAGCCCAGATAAAGGTGGTTGGGAAGCTCTTCCTTCAATACGCGGCGCACGGTGGAGAAATATCGCTCCGCGATTTCCGCCATGCGCGCGTCGTCGTTCCAGGATAGCTCGTTGTCCACGAACACGCCAAGGCACCAGGGATCGTCGCGGACTTGCGGGGCGACTTCCCGTGCGCGCTCGCGAAGGGTTTCTTCGAATTCCGGGCTGTACGGATCGGGCAACGAACCCCACCAGCCTTTCGTGCCTTCGAGACGCGGCGAGCGCGACGTCTTGAGCAGTATCGTGTATGGCACGCGATGCGCGAGCTGAAGTTCCCTGTCGCTCCAGCTCGCGATGGTGTTCAGCCCCCACGCCTTCAGCCTCGCAAGGGTGCGGCCGGCGAAACGCTCCGCGAAATCTTCGCCGTATTTCCTTCTCGCGTTCGCCCGCGCGAAGTCGAACGTCTCGAAGGGGACGTTCGCCGCGTCGCTGTAGAAGCCGTGCGCGGCGGCTTTCCACGATTTCGAGCGGAAGCGGCCGAAAACGGCATCGTCTTTCGGCGGCAGGAAGGCGAAGAATTTCTCGCGTCCGCCAATGCCTGTCGCCTCGCCCTGGCAAACCGCGTTTACACCGTGCGACCAGAACAAGCGGCCTTCGGGATCGACGAGCCACCACTTGCCTTCGAACTTTTCCGTGCGGAAGAACCCTGTCGCCGCGAGCTGCGGCCCGTCTTTCCAGCCGCCGAATCCATCCAGGCCGGCGGCGGGGGATTTCGCGGATTTCGCGAGAAGCGCGTCTTCGCGCCTGCCCAGCGCGACCAGCTCTTCGTCGTTGTGGATTTTCCCCGGCCAGTCGTCGTGCATGAATTGCCCGTACTTGTCCACGAAAGGGAAGAATGCATCGGCGGAAATGACCTTGCGCGCAATGCGAAACGCCGTCACGCCGCAAATCGCGAAACGCGCCTCTTCGTCCGGCCGCGACAGGAAGATGTGGATTGAGCGCACGCGCGCGAGAGAGAAGCCGTCTCCGGCGTTGCGCGCTTTCGGGCGGCCGTTCATCCCCGGCAGGTCGAGCGGCTTGTCGAGCGTCCATGCCATTTCATGGAGCCGGATGGAAATCTCGCCCGCTTCGCGCGCTGCCAATTCGATATTCCCTCCTGGCCCGTCGATCGTCGCATCGTCTTTGCGTCCCTTGACGCTCGCATGGACTTTCAGCGGCTTGGCGGTCATGTTGCTCACGGCGACGGAGACAAAGCCGAATTCCGAAAGATCCGTTTCGCCCGCGGCGAACTCCACGCGCGCGCCCGGCCATTTATATTGCGTCCCAGTCCGGATTTGGAGCGCGCCGCCGGGCAGCGGCTCTATCGACGAAGAAGGCTGCGCGCGAATCTGCGCTTCGCCGGCGGGCCACAGCTGCAATTCTCCGGCGTCCGCCAGCGCGCAAACCGGCATGACGGACGCAATGACGGACAGGAGCAGCCCGCCCGCCGGGAATTTTAGCGTTTTGAAGGTCTTTCCCACTTCAGTTTCCCGCTTTCATTTCGCCTGTATTTTAACATATTTCCCTGTTGAACAGCAATGTCAGAAGGCGGCGTTTTCGCCAAAATTAAGGCGGCGTTTCCGCCATGCCCGGAATATATGATATACTATGCGCCGGAACGTCACGAATCGAGAGCGCGCCTATGAAAAGCAAAAAGAGCTCCAAGGTAGTAATTGCGATACCGACAAACGGCGCGGACGGCCGGGAAATGGTCTCAGGAGCGTTCGACTGGATCGGCGAGCATCCTCGCTGGGAAGTGCAGATCATAAACGCGCGGACCGACATGGCTTCGGGCGCGCTAGAGAAGCTTTCGCGCGACGCCGACGGCGTGTTGCTTTCGATCGCCTACGATTCGGAGCGCATCGCCCGGCACTTCCTTTCTTCGAACATGAAGATGGTCGTGACGAACGACCACCTCGCGCCGCTCTACGCCAAGAGCCCGAACTCCTGCACGCTTTTGCTGGACAGCGTCTCGATCGGCCGCGACGCGGCGCGTTATTTCAATTCTCTCGGGCGCTTCGCCTCTTACGGCTTCGTACACGGGCACAAGCGCTTCCCGTGGTCGATCGAGCGCGAAAACGGTTTCCGGAATTTCAAGGCGAAGGCGACGGAGCTTTTCATCTACCCGGAAACCTGCGACATGGAAACAGAAGGCTTTACCAGCGCCATAGATCTGGAGAGCCTCGCGCAGTGGGTGCAGGCGCTCCCGAAGCCGGCCGCCGTTTTCGGCGCGAACGATCTCTTTGCGCGCGACGTCCTGACCGCGTGCGACAGGCTGGGATTGAAAATCCCGCAGCAGGTTTCCGTCGTCGGCTGCGACAACGATCCGCTCATCTGCACCAGCACGAAAGTGCAGCTGACGAGCTTCCAGCTGCCTTTCCGCGAACTCGGCTACAAAGCTTGCGGAATGCTGGAGCGGCTGCTCTGCGGAAGAAAGCCGCCGTCCGAAACAATCCGCATCTCGGGTACGCGCCTCGTGGAGCGTGGCTCGTCCGCGCCCGTCCCGCCGTCGATCGCGCTCGTCGAACGCGCGCTGAACTACATCAATCTCCACGCATGCGAAGGCATAGGCGCAGCGGACGTCGTCCAGCACCTCGGCGTATCGCGCAGCCTTCTCGACCTTCGCTTCGCGCAAGTCAGGAACAAATCCATCCTCGGCGAAATCCTCGATGTGCGACTGGCGGAAACCAAGCGTCTGCTCGCTTCTACAAACAGGACGATCCTGCAAATCGGGCGAGAATGCGGCTTCAACGATCCCGACAATCTGAAGCGGCTTTTCCGCAAGCGCTTCGGCATGGCGATGCGCGACTACAGGAACATGAAGCGCGATTCGCAAGGCTAGGGCCTCGAAGACCAGCCACGCGGAAGCGCGGCGAGCCGCTCCTTCCCGGTCTGCCCGCTGCTTGCGCCGGACGCCGCAAACTTCGAAAATGCGAAAAACGAAAAATCCGCCCGCCCCCCCCTTGTCAGCGGACGGCAAAAATGGTAAAATATCGCTCCGATTTTCGGAAAAGCAAGGAAAACCAGTAAATGCCGACGATAAACCAGTTGATCCGCAAGGGCCGCAGCCCCTTGGCGAAGCATTCGAAGTCGCCCGCGCTGAAGGCGTGCCCGCAGCGCCGCGGCGTATGTCTCGTCGTTAAGACGATGACCCCGAAGAAGCCGAACTCGGCTCTCCGCAAGGTGGCGCGCGTGCGCCTCACGAGCGGTTACGAAGTCACGGCCTACATCCCCGGCGAAGGCCACAACCTCCAGGAACACTCCGTCGTGCTCGTCCGCGGCGGCCGTGTGAAGGACCTGCCTGGCGTGCGCTACCATATCGTCCGCGGCAAGCTCGACTCCCTCGGAGTCGCGGGCCGCAACCGCAGCCGTTCGAAGTACGGCATGAAGCGTCAGAAGAAGGAAGGGAAGTAAGCCATGTCACGCAGAGCAAGAAAGATTGTAAAGCGCGTCACGCTCGATCCGAAGTACAATTCGGAGCTGGTCGCGCACATGATTCGCGTGATCATGAAGGACGGCAAGAAGTCCGTCGCAGAGAAGATCGTCTATGGCGCGATCGACAAGATCAAGAGCGCCCTCGAAGCAGACCCCGAGAAGTTCAAGAAGGACGACAAGGTGTTCACCGACGCCTTGGAAGTCGTCTCGGCCGCGATCGACAACATGAAGCCGCAGGTCGAGGTCAAGACTCGCCGCGTCGGCGGCACCACCTACCCGGTGCCGGTGCCGATCGCCGCGAACCGCCAGCTCTCGCTCGCTTTGCGCTGGACCACGCAGTATGCATCCGGCCGTCACGGCATGGGCATGCCCGCCGCCGTCGCCGCGGAAATCACGGATGCCTTCCTTGGCCAGGGCAGCGTTATCAAGAAGCGTGACGACGTCCACAAGATGGCGCAGGCGAACAAGGCGTTCGCCCACTACGCTTGGGGCAATTCGAACGGCTAAAGAGGTCTTTGCTTTTCCGGGACCGACAGAGGGAGGACGCATCCACGCGCCCTCCCTCTGCGCATATGCGCAAGGCCCGGCGTGCCGGGAGGGACTCGCCCCTCGCGCCCGTTTTCTCTTGCGCGTCCGTTCGGGAGGGACGCGCTCCCGCGGCGCGAAATATGGTATAATATACGGCCATCTGGAAGGAGAAAAGAAGATGAATCGAAGGTGGGTAGCGGGCGCGGTCGCGTTTGTTGCGGCGGGATGCTCTATGTTGCCGTCAGTGGGGCCGGATTACAAGGAGCCGGAGCGCGAATTGCCGTCGCATGCGTTGCCTGACGCCGGGTATCCTACGACCAACCAGCTTTCAAATGGCGAGTACAAGGTCGCGGAAGGCGCGGAGGATTGGCGCGTCGCTATCACGACGAATGAAATCCGCAGGTGGTGGGCGAAGTTTGACGATCCCGTGCTCACCGGGCTGGTCGATTCATCCGTATCCAACAATCTATCGTATTTGATGGCGCAGGAGCGCCTGACGGCGGCGCGCTGGGCGCTCGTCGGCTCGTACGCGGCGTTCATGCCGCAGTTCAACATCTCCGGCTCCGCGACGCGTATGGAGCGCGGCAAGAACACCACGACGATGTGGGGGACGGACAACAAGCTCCACCGCGATATTTTCCAGGGCGGCTTCGACGCGACGTGGGAGATCGACATATTCGGGGGCAGCAGGCGCGCTACGGAGGCGGCGTTCGCGGAGGCGGAGGCGGCCGGCTGGTCGGTCGCCGATGCGTGGGTCAGCCTCACTTCGGAAGTCGGGCGCAACTACATCGCGCTGCGCACGACGCAGCAGCGCATCGAAGTCGCGCGCACCAACCTCGTGCTTCAGCGCGAGACGTACGATATTCTCAAGTCCCGGCTCGATTCCGGCATAGGCGACGAGCTGGCCGTCAGCCAGTCCAAGTACATCGTAGAGCAGACGCATGCGGCGATTCCGCCGCTCCTCGCGCAGGAAGAGAAGTTGAAGAACGCGCTCGCGATTTTGACGGGGACGATGCCCGGCTCGCTGGAAGAGATGCTTTGCGAATGCCCGGACCGCGATTGGCTCGTCGCGCCGCAGAAGCTGGACGGGGTGAGTCTGGACATGATTCGCGCGCGTCCCGACGTGCGCGCGGCGGAGCGCCGGCTCGCCGCGCAGGTCGCGTATGTCGGCGTGGCCGAGAGCAGGTGGTATCCGAAGCTCTACATCAACGGCTCGCTCGGCCTCGAATCGGTGCATCCGCAGAAGCTTTTGCACCGCGACGCGCTGATGGGGTCGATCGGCCCGGCGTTCAGCTGGCCGATCTTCCAGGGCGGCAACGTCTATGCCAGCGTGATGGCGGAGGAAGCCAAAGTCAATGAAGCCGTCCTCGCCTACGATCTCGCGATACAGAAAGCATACGCGGAAATTCGCGACGCCTATGCCGCATATACGCAGGAATACCATCGCTACCAGGCGCTGCAGGCGGCCGTCAAAGCCGCAGAGGACGCCGTGACGATTTCGAGGGATCTGTACAAGAACGGCTTGAAGGATTTCACGGCGGTCATCGACGCGCAGCGCTCGCTGCTCACGCTGGCGGAATCTCTTGTCGTGAGCCGCGGGAACATCTCGCAGGAGCTTGTGGCGCTGTACAAGGCGCTTGGCGGCGGCATAGAAGTCGAATAGGCCCGGCGGCGCGGCGGCGCATGCCGTCGCGCCTTGGCGGTCAATTAGAAATCAACCAACCGGAAGAGACAGACGCAAGGCGCCATTGCGGCGGATGGCCGGCAGACGGATTGCGGCTTCCTCGAGAATATGCCATGACAGCGGTTTACCCTGGGACATTCGATCCGATGACACGCGGGCACTTCGATTTGATCGTCCGCGCCGCGCGTCTTTACGAGCGTCTGGTCGTAGCAGTCGCGGCGACATCGACGAAGGCAGGCGCGATGTTCCCCGCGTCCGAGCGGCTCGCGATGATACGCGAAGACGTCGAGAAGGCGGGGCTCGCCAACGTCGAGATAAAGCTTCTCGATTCGCTGCTGGTGGAGTTCTGCCGCCGCGAAGGCGCGAATGTCGTGATACGCGGCGTCAGGGTGTACAGCGATTTCGAATATGAATTCCAGATGGCGCTTACGAACCGCCGGCTCGCTCCGGAGATCGAGACGCTGTTCATGATGCCGTCGGAGAATCTCGCGTACGTCACCGCTTCGACGGTGCGGGAGATCGCGCGCTACGATGGCGACACCGCGCCGTTCGTCACCGCCGCCGTGCAAAGGCGCCTGGAGGCGCGAGGGCCAAGCGCCGGTTGAGCGCGGCTCGCCGGCGCGCCGCGCCGAAGCCGCGTTTGCGGCATGGGGGCGAAGCATGGGCTTGTTCCAGCTAGAATCGAAATTCTCGATGACGGGCGACCAGCCGCAGGCGGTCGCCCGTCTCCGCGAGGCGTTGGAGCGCGGGGAGCGGCGCGTCGTTCTCCAGGGCGTGACGGGGAGCGGAAAGACGTTCTCCATCGCGAATCTGATAGCGCAGTGCGACCGCCCTGCGCTCGTGCTTTCGCACAACAAGACGCTGGCGGCGCAGCTTTTCAGCGAGTTGAAGGGCTTCTTTCCTCGCAACGCCGTGGAGTACTTCATCT
>DEWI01000153.1:23459-35372 GCA_002363575.1 Verrucomicrobia bacterium UBA3214
TACGACTACTACCAGCCCGAAGCCTACATCCCGCAGACGGACACCTACATCGAAAAGGACGCTTCGATCAACGCCGAGATCGAGCGCTACCGCCTGGCGGCGACGAACGCGCTGATCGCGCGGCGCGATGTGATCGTGGTGTCTTCGGTGTCGTGCATCTACGGGCTGGGCGAATCCACGGAGTATCGCGAGCTGGCCGTCAGCGTGCGGCGCGGCGAGACGGTTTCGCGAAGCGCGCTCGCTTCGCGTCTCGCCGCCGCGCAGTACGCGCGCAACGACATCGAGTTCGCGCCGGGCTTCTTCCGCGTGCGCGGCGACACGCTGGACGTCTTCCCCGCCTACGAGACGAAAGCCGTGCGGATCGAGTTTTTCGGCGACGAGATCGACGCGATAAGCGAGCTCGACCCCGTGAGCGGCAAGAGGGGCGTCGCCATGCCGGCAGTGACGATAACGCCCGCCAAGCAGTTCGTGCTCGGCAAGGACAAGTTCGAGGCGGCGTTCGTGCGCATACGCGAGGAGCTGGCGGAGCGCCTGGCGTATTTCGAAGCGAAAGGCAAGCTTCTTGAAGCCCAGAGACTGCGCGAGCGCACCGAATACGATATCGAAATGATGCGCGAGCTAGGCTACTGCAACGGCATCGAAAACTATTCGCGGCCGCTTACGGGGCGCGCGCCCGGTTCGCATCCCGAGTGCCTGCTGGACTATTTCCCGCAAGACTTCCTGACGATCATCGACGAAAGCCATGTCGCCGTGCCGCAGATTCGCGCGATGTACAACGGCGACCAGGCGCGCAAGCAGATGCTGGTCGATTACGGCTTCCGCCTGCCAAGCGCGAAAGACAACCGCCCGCTCACCTTCGACGAGTTCAACGCGAAAGTCGGCCAGATCGTATTCTGCTCCGCCACGCCCGGCGCGTACGAATATTCCGAGTCGCATACCGTCGCCGAGCAGGTCTTGCGCCCGACAGGCCTCCTCGACCCGGAAATCGAAATCCGCCCGCTCGCAAACCAGATCGACGACCTCATAGCGGAAATCCACAAAGTCGTGGAGAGCGAAGAGCCGGGGCGCGTGCTCGTCACGACGCTGACGAAGCGCAGCTCCGAAGACTTGAGCGCGTATCTGCGCGAAACGGGAATCCGCGTCGAGTATCTCCATTCGGGAATCGACGCGATCGAGCGCGTCGCGATTCTACAGCGCCTGCGCAAGGGCGATTTCGACGTGCTCGTCGGAATCAACCTTCTCCGAGAAGGCCTCGATCTCCCGGAAGTCGAACTCGTCGCGATCCTCGATGCCGACAAGGAAGGCTTCCTGCGCTCGGATACTTCCCTCGTGCAGACGGCCGGACGCGCCGCGCGCCATGTCAAAGGCCGCGTCATCCTCTATGCCGACAAAAAGACGGATGCGATAAAAACGCTTCTGCGGATCACCGGCGACCACCGCAAGAGGCAGATGCAATGGAACAAGGAGCATGGCATCGTGCCGCATTCCGTCAAGCGCGAAATCACCGAATCCACCTATCTCTACAAGGCCGACGGCAGGCAGGACGCGGCGCTCCCGCCGCCGCCCGCCGCAGACGGCGCCGCCGCGCAGGGCGCCGCCGCAGCAGCCGGCGCGGAGCTGATCGCCGAATTGACGCGCGAGATGCTCGAGGCGGCCGACAATCTCGAATTCGAGCGCGCGGCGTATTTGCGCGACCGCATCAAGTCTTTGAAGGGCGCGGAGGGCGGCCGGGACGCGCGCGAAGCGAAGGCGCGCCGCGCGAAGCCGCGCCGCCGCAGGTAGCAGGGGGAGGCGATGCGCGCGCGCGGGGCGAAATTCGCACGCCCCGTCCCATTGCCTATTCACCGGTTATATGCTATAATACGTTCCAGAGAATATGACAAGCAACGATGAATATGTATTGCAGCTGCTGACCGAGCGCGGATTCGTATCCGAAGAGCAGGTACAGGCGGCTGCAATGTCGATGAGGGCCGAAAACGAGACGACGCTCGACGTGCTCGTCGCCGGCGGCACGCTCAGCGAAGACGATGTCCTCGGCACCGTGGCCGATCAGTTCGGTTTGAAGTATTGCCACATCAACCCGGAGGCGATCGACCCGGAGATCACCAAAGAAATCCCGGCCGACATCGCCAAGCGCTACGGCGTCGTGCCGGTGGTGGCCGACGGCGACTCAATAACCGTCGCGCTTTCCGACCCGATGGGCTACGACGCGATCGATTCCCTTCGCTACGTCTTGAACGGCCGCGAAGTGGAAGCCGTCATCACGCCGAAGGAGGAGATCGTCGCCGCGATGGCGAAGCTCTACCAGGCCGACGAACCCGCCGACGTGCAGACCCGCGACGAGTTCGCCGACGCCGAAGACGCAAACGGCAACGACGCGCCGGTGATCAAGCTCGCGACGATGCTTATCACCAACGGCATCAAGATGAAGGCTTCCGATATCCACCTCGAGCCGATGGAGAAGGAATTCCGCGTGCGCTACCGCATCGACGGCGCGCTGCGCAAGATGGATTCGCCGCCGAAGCGCCTGCAGAGCGCGATCATCAGCCGCATCAAGATCATGTCGAAAATGAAAATCTCGGAGAAGCGCATCCCGCAGGACGGCCGCATCCAGATTACCGTCAACGGCAAAGACCTCGACCTGCGCGTAAGCTCCGTGCCGACAAACCATGGCGAATCGATCGTCATGCGCGTCCTCGACAAATCCAATCTCGCGCTCGGCCTCCCGCAGCTCGGCTTCCTTTCAGACGACCAGACGACGTTCGAGCGCCTCATCAAGCTTCCGGACGGCGTCGTTCTTGTCACCGGGCCGACCGGCTCCGGAAAGACGACGACGCTCTACGCCTGCCTCGGGCAGATCAACACCCCGGACAAGAAGCTCATCACCGTCGAAGACCCTGTCGAATACCAGATGAGCGGCATCAACCAGGTCCAGGTCAATAAAGACGTAGGCCTCGACTTCTCCGCCGCGCTGCGCTCCATCCTCCGCCAGGCGCCGAATATCGTGATGATCGGAGAAATCCGCGACGAGGAGACCGCGGGCATCGCCATGGAAGCCGCGCTCACGGGCCACCTCGTGTTCTCGACTCTGCACACGAACGACGCGCCAAGCGCCGTGACCCGTCTGCTCGACATCGGCTGCAAGCCGTTCCTCGTCGCATCGGCGTTGCGCGCGGCGATGGCGCAGCGCCTCGTGAGGGCGATATGCGAGAATTGCCGCGAGGCCTACACGCCTTCCGACCGCGAACTCAAGATGCTCGGGCAGTTCTCGAAGACAATGCCAGAGCGCATGTACCACGGCGCAGGCTGCGAGAAGTGCGGCAGGAGCGGTTACAAGGGAAGAAAGGGCATTTTCGAAATCTTCAAAGTCGATGACACGATCCAGCGCCTCATCTTCGACCACGCGCCGGCTACGCTGCTGCGGCAGCGCGCGCGCGAAATGGGCATGCGCACGCTTCGCGAGGACGGAATGCTCAAAGTCGCAAACGGCATGACTTCGCTCTCCGAAGTCCTGCGCGTCACGATGGGAGACGCCGACTGACAGCGCACGGCCGCCGCCCCGGCACACCGCATGGCGGCGGCGCGCGCGCACTGCGGATTCGAAAGACAACGGCTGGCGCGGCCGGCAGGCCGCCGCGACGCCACGGAAAACAAAACAATTTGACGAGGAGAAGGATATGGACGTTTCGATGAAAGAACTCCTGATGGCGATGATCGACGAAGGCGGCTCGGATTTGCACATCCGCGCGTACATGCCGCCGGAGTTGCGCGTCCACGGCGAGCTTTGCCCGCTCGCCGACGAAGAACTCACGGAAGAGGATTCCCTGAACCTCTGCAGCGAGATCGCCAGTGAAGAGCAGATGGCGGAAGTAGAGCAGAACGGCGGCGCGGACTTCGCCATAGCTTTCAGTGACATGTGCACGGAGGAGGAACTTCAGACCGAAGATCCCAAGCGCCTCAACACGCGCTTCCGCGTCTCCGTCTTCAAAGAGCGCAAGCGCTACGGCATGGTGCTGCGCCAGATTCCTTCGACGCTGCTTACGATGGAGCAGCTGGGGCTGCCGCCGGTCGTCAAGGAGCTGCTCTTCAAGCCGCGCGGCCTCATCCTCGTCACCGGCCCGACAGGCTCCGGCAAATCCACGACGCTCGCGTCCATGCTCAACGTCATCAACCACGAGCGCTCCGTTCACATCATCACGATCGAAGACCCTATCGAATTCTACCACAAGTCCGACAAGTCTTTGATTACGCAGCGTGAAGTCGGCGACGACGTGCCGTCGTTCGCGGAGGCCATCAGACGCGCGCTCCGCCAAGACCCCGACGTCATTCTCGTCGGCGAAATGCGCGATATAGAGACGATCGGCGCGGCTGTCACGGCGGCGGAGACCGGCCACCTCGTCTTCGGCACCCTCCACACCACCGGCGCCGCAGAGACGGTGGACCGCATCATAGACGCCTTCCCGACCAACCAGCAGGCGCAGGTCCGCACGCAGCTCGCCGCCGGCCTCCAGGCCGTGATTTCGCAGATTCTCCTGCCGCGCCTGGACGAGAACGGCGAAGTCCACGGGCGCGTCGCTGCTTTCGAAATCATGACATCCACCGACGCGATCCGCAGCAGAATACGCGACGGCAAGACGAATATGATCAAGTCCGATCTCCAGACCGGCGCGAAGTACGGCATGCAGTCGCTCGATGCGCACTTGACTCAACTCTACAAGCAGGGGCTTATCGCCTACGAGGAACTTATCACCAAGTCCCAGGATCCGGATTCCATCGTCGAGAAACTCAAAGAGGAGATGGGCTGAGCAAACCGCGGCGCCGCAAGCCCGCAACCCGCAGACCTCGTATGCAGGAACGCAGATTCCCCGATTCAACAATTCCATAATTTCACAACTCCACAATCTCCATGCTCGATCCGATATTGCAATTGCTCGTCCAAAACGGCTATCTGGACGAAGACGGCGCCAAAGATCTCGCGGACATCGCGAAGACCGAGTCTAAGACCGTGCGTCAGCTCGTAATCGATCAGCAGATTCTCACTGAAGACGACCTCCTCGGATTGATGGCGGCCGACCAGAATACCGAGGCGATCGACCTCGGCGCCATGACCATCGAGACGGAGGTTACGGAGTCCATCCCCGCCTCCACCGCGAGAATGTACAACGTCTTCCCCGTCGAATCCGACGACGAGACGGTCACGCTCGCGGCGTTCGATCTCGTCGATCCGCGCATTTCCGACGAAATGCAGTTCTCGCTGGGCAAGGCGGTCAGGATAGTGTTTGCGCGCGAGGCCGACGTGATGGCCCGCATTTCGCAGTACTACGGCGACGCGAACGAATCCGTCGCCGACATGATCAAGCAGCTCGGCGAAGGCATGTCGGACGACGATTCGCTCTCCGGCGCCAACGTCAACGATATCGCGTCGATGGAGTCCGCGGCGAATTCATCGGCGATCATCCGCTTCGTGAATCTCGTTCTCTACCAGGGCGTCGTGGACCGCGCCGCCGATATCCACATCGAGCCGTTCGAAAACGATTTCAAGATCCGCTACCGCGTCGATGGCGCGCTTTACGAGATGAAGGCGCCGGATGTGAAGATGGCGCCGGCGATCATTTCGCGTATCAAGATCCTCGCCAACTTGAACATCTCCGAGCGCCGCATCCCGCAGGACGGCCGCATCGCGCTCACCGTCGCGGGGCGCCCGGTGGATTTGCGCGTCTCCTGCCTGCCCACGACCCACGGCGAGTCTGTCGTAATGCGTATTCTCGACCAGTCGGCGACTTCTCTCGACCTGGAAAACGTCGGTCTGCCCGAAGACGTGTACGAGCAGATCACGCTCGATATCGAGAAGCCGAACGGCATCTTCATCGTCACCGGCCCTACGGGATCGGGAAAGACCACCACGCTCTACTCCATCCTCCGCCGCATCAACCAGATCGACACCAAGCTCCTGACGGCGGAAGAGCCGGTCGAATACAATGTCGATGGCATCGTCCAGGTGCCGATCGATCCCAAGGTCGGCAATACGTTCGCGAAAGTGCTGCGCGCCTTCCTCCGCCAAGACCCGGATGTGATGATGATCGGCGAGATTCGCGATTTGGAGACCGCCGAAATCGCTATTCAAGCCGCGCTCACCGGCCACTTCGTATTCTCGACTCTGCACACGAACGACGCCGCAGGCGCCGTCACGCGCTTTGTCGATATGAACGTCGCGCCGTATCTGCTTTCTTCCACTCTCGAAGGCGTGCTCGGCCAGCGCCTCGTCAGAACCTGCTGCGCAGAATGCAAGGTGGCGTACGAGCCGGACGACGAGCAGCTCGAACGCATCGAAATGACCCGCGAACAGATAGGCGGCCGCCCGTTCTATTTCGGCAAGGGCTGCAAGACGTGCAACGGCACCGGCTACAAGGGCCGCAAGGCGGTCGTCGAGTATCTGCGCATGTCCAATCCCCTGCGCGAACTCGTCAACAACCGCGCGCCGACGTTGATTCTTCGCGAGAAGGCTCGCGAACTCGGCATGCGGACGATGCGCGAACACGGCATCCAGGCCATTCTCGACGGCTATACTACGATCGACGAAGTCCTGCGCTATACGTGAGCGCGCGGCGCGCGAATGCGCGCCGCGCCGCGTCCGCCTGCCTCCGGAAGCGGCTGGGGGATGGAGCAAAGCGCGCCGGGATTCCCGTGCAGGTCCGAGGGGTTTTCGCATGATACAGTTTGCAAGAGTCGCAGCCGTCATTGCTCTCGTTGTGTATGCCGGTGTGTTGGCGACGCCGAAAGGCCGCGAACCCCTCCCGGTGCGCGCTATCCAGCGCGCTATCGCCAAAGCGCGCGGCACGCCGCTTCAGACTCCGGACGAGGGCGCTCCCGTTCCCGTCTCGCGGCGTCTGGCGGCTTTCACGCTCGTCATCGTGGCTTTCATCCTCGCGGTCGTATAGCTCTCCGCCCCTAGGCTTTACCATCCCGCAAACCCTGCCCGGACTTTTTATACGGCGGCTGGCAGGAAGAATCTCCCGTCATGTTTTTCAGTCGCGGATTTGCGAGAAAATATCGTCGCGGCATTGAGTATTTATCGAATAATTCTCGATAATTCTACGAACCATGTTTGAAAATGCCGGGCGTTTTCCCCGCCCCCCGGTTTCTTGAATGCGGCGGCGCTTGGCCGGCGCCGCCGCGCGGTTTCCTCGTCGATCCCCCCATTGCGGAACACCCGGCGCTCCCCGGCGCTTTCGCAACCGATACCTATCGCCTCTTCAACCGATACCTATCGCTTCCTCGACCGATACCTATCGCCTCTTCAACCGATAACTATCGCTTCGCCAACCGATACCTATCGCTTCGCGAGGCGATAACTGTCGCCTCGGCAACCGATACCTGTCGCTTTGGCGGGCGCTCCCCGGCGCCGCACTTGCCGCCTTTTCAAAGAGTTGGTTTCCAATCTGCTTTTTTTGCAATTTCACCGGACAAATTATGAAATGCCAATAAACGACAGGTCACTACCATTTTGGCGGTATATATGCTATACTATCGGTCGTAATAGGGGTTGGTATCGGTATGCATGGCATTGTGTATAGCCTTTACGGCAACGCAAAAGGCTCGCTGGAAACGCGAGTAGTGTGCGTTTGCCCGAAATTACCCCCATCAATAAACGTGCATTCCGCGTTCGGACGGGTACAATCGAACAGTCTTTTGGCTCCATCGGAATTCGGATGGGGTCTGCGACACTTGTCGCAGAGTTAAAGGAATGAGGGCCCGCTCCCGGGTCCTCACTGGAATCAACAACCATTTTCTAATAAACGTCGAAAGTTACGAGAAAGGGTGAAAAACAATGAAAAACACAATCCACGTACAAACGCCTGATGCAGCAAACCTGCATATTGCGCCTTCGCAATGCCACGGTGCCATGGGGCGGTTTGACCACGGGGACGTCGCCTCGGCGGTAACGCCGAGACGTGCTCGGCAAAAAATGCTGAGTATTGTTGCGGGTGCGATTGCGGTGTTTGCATTCGGCGGCCTTGCCTTGGCAGAAGACGCGTATGTCGCGTCCACGGGTGCGCAGTCGATCAACACCGGCTACCGCGTCAATTCAAAGACGAAGATTGAGATAGATTTCAAGCTTGATGCACTCAACAAGTCGACGGAAATCTTCGGTGCCTCCGGCTCTTCCGGCACGACGTGCTGCCTTTGGATAAACGGCAACGGCAATCTGGAGCCGAACTTCGGTGGATGGTGCGGCGGCATCGAAGGCCCGGCCAAGACGGAGCGCCGCACGGTAGTCTTCGACATGCCGGGCAAGACGGTAAAGATATACGCGCACGGCAGCACAACTCCGCTCAACACAAAGGGCTCCGACAAGGTTTTCGACAAGGGCGCGGCGAACTTCCCGCTCGCGCTCTTCGCCAACTGCAAAGACGCCAACGGTTCTGCGATGGAGTATTTCGGCACATGCCGAATCTATTCCTTCAAGGTCTGGGAGGGGACGGACCTCGTTCACAACTGGCAGCCTGCCATGAAAGGCGGCGAAGTCGGCTTCGTCGATAAGGTGGACAACTCATTCATTCGCGAGCATCGCTTTGGCGCGACGCCGCTTCAGATCGGCGGCGACTACGAGACGCTCGAGGACGACCCCTACATCGAGAGCGACGGCACAAGCGTCATCAACACCGGCATCCTGCCCGACACCGATTTGCGAATGGAGCTCGACTATGCGCTTACGACAACGGAGCAAAAAGACGTCCGCGTTTCGGGCAACAATGCGACGGGCGTTCAGACCATCGAGCTGTATGTCAGCCAGGATGGAACGAAAATGAATTTCTGCGTCGGCAAGGGTTGGCCGGGCGGAACAAGCATGGGCACCTTGGATACGCGACGCCGCACTTTCGTCGTCGATATTCCGAATGGCAAGGCGCAGATGATTGCGGGCGCAACGACGGCAGGGACGTGGAACCTCAACACTAAGTTGCCCATTGACGCGAAAGGGACCGTGCCGATCGCGCTTTTCGGGCGTATCTACAGCGCAAACGGATCGACGGACTGGGCGGGTGGCCGCGCCAAAGCCCGAATTTACGGCGCTAAGTTCTATAAGGGCTCGACGCTTGTCAGGAATCTCGTGCCGTGCATTAAAGGCGACGTGCCTGGTTTTCGCGATACCGTGGGCGGCACGTTCCACACTGGCGAGTTCAATGTGCAGGGCCTTTCGGCGAGCGACAATGTCGTGCGCATTCCCGACGACGGCTACATCGAGCTTGTCGGCAACAACGACACCGTCGGCGGACACTACATCGACACCGGCTACAAGCCCGGCCCGGAGACCCGCCTCGAACTCGACTACGCAATATCCTCCAACGTGGTTGGCCACATCGACTGGTACATTCTGGGCGCGGGTGTCATACAAAATGGCAACGCAATGGCGCACTACGCCAGTAAAACCGCTCTCGGCAATTGCCTTGGAAAGGCCAGTTCTTGGGTTGGAACCGGCATGCCGGCGCCGACAAATACGGCGTTTGCCCGTCGCACGATAATCCTCGACGCGCCGAACATGGCGGCGACGCTCGTCACGGCCGGATATGTCAATTACGCAAGCACGAACAACAGCGGTTTCGCCGCGTTTACGGGGGAGGCATCTTCGACACTGAAAATAGGTTCCGCGCAGTCAGGCACAGGCGCATATGCGTCGATGCGCATCTACGGGCTGAAAATCTACGAGAACGACACTCTCGCGTACGACTACAAGCCGAAAATCGTGAACGGTGCGCCGGTTCTCGTCTCTGGTTCGTCCACGCTAAATGTTTCCTGGAGAGCCAAAAACGACAATGGATCCGCCGGTATTCCAGTGGCTGGCGGAGATATTGCCGTGTCGTCCGAATCCGACCGCGATGCATTCGTTCTCTTCACGGGCGCGCAGTCGCTCGACACCGGCTACAAAGCGAACGGCAAAACGAAGTTCGTGGTCGATTTCTCATTCGCCAACGGCTATAATGTTCCGCAGCAGTTCGTATTCAATACAGGGGAGACGGCTGGGCAGATCATCGGGCGTATCTACACAAGTGCCTCTGGCGGGAATGACGCGAAATACGCCTGGAACTTCTTCAACGCGGGAAAATGGCCTGGGACGGGTGTTGCCGTTGACCACCAGCGCCGTCTCATCACAATTGATGCCCCGAACGGCCAAATGCGAATGACGCCTGGCGCAACCGATGACTCTACTATCAATCAAGACAGCCTGTTCTCCAATCAGCACGATGGGGTCTGCACGGCGACTACGAAAATAGGTTCAAATGTCTCGGGGACGGGCAACTTCGCCAAGATCCGCCTCTATCGACTCACGATTTACGACAACGGCGAGAAGGTGCGCGAATACGTGCCGGCCGTCGTGGACGGCGTTGCGGGGCTTCGCGATCTTGTCCATCCCGAGAGCGCGCTGCTGACGGCGACGGGTCTCACCGTCTCCGGGCGCGGACACAACGGCGCGGAGGAGTGGATAATCGAGCCGCAGAATACGAACCTGACGAGGAGCGGCGGCTCGACGACGCTCAAGGCTCTCGCAATCGGTGCGCAGAGCTACAAGTGGACGAAGAACGGCGAGGCGGTCGAAGGCGGTGAGGATGGTTCGCTTGAAGTCGCATGGGAGAAGGGCGGTGCAACAGATGCCTACACCGTCACGCCGTTCTATTCTGTGTTTGGCAATGAAGTCGCGGGCGAGCCTGTTTCCTGCGCCGTCGAGAATTTGGCGGAAGGGCTGATTATTATCGTCAAGTAGTAGTGAAGAGGCGCGTTTCTTCGCATTTCGGGTCGCCGCAGGCTGGCTCCGTCTGCACCCCACATATATAGAGTGCCATGTTCTCTATATGGAGAACCCGTGCTCTCTCTATATATATAGACCCCATTCTCCATATATAGAGTGCCCGCGACTCTATATATGGAGAATGGGGTCTATATATATAGTATCTGGAACCGCAACGGCGAAATGCGTGCCATTGCAGTTGCCAGGCGTAAAACAAATATCGAAGTCCAGACCGCCACCTGGAGTTTACCCATTTTTTGAGCGTGGGAATGCGCCGCACCTTAGTAAATAAAGGCCGAAGTGCGTTTAGGGATGTGGTTTTCGGCGCTTCGCGTCCAAAGCGGCTATCCGTCGTCGGTGTCGAAGAGCTCGGCGAAGCCCGGAAGGAGCTGTATCGCCGGGACCTCTGGAGCTTTGGTGCTGGTCTAAAAAGATTTTGATGAGCACCAAAACCTCTGGCGGTGCGTAGGGAGGCCGGCGATTATCGGGAGGGCAGACCTCCGTGTCGGCCATGGCCGGGACAGAGCCCGGCTCTCCCTTCCTCGCAGGTTTCGAAAAATGGGTAAACACTTTGCCCATGAAATTGGCGAGTTGGCTTTCGCTTTCGACGCGATTTTGGTATCATTCATGGCGCGGCACCCTCCTTGTCTTGTTTGTATTTCAAGTCGGTATTCTGCCGAAAAACGGCTGGTGGTTGCCGCGCTTTTTCCGCCCGCCAATCGAACCTCGCCAAAAAATGGGTAAACTCCAGAAAGCGCGCCCCTATGCAAGTCGTCATGGAATATGATATAATAGCGACAACATGGAAAAGATTGCGACAGATATTTACACCTTTTCGGAGCTGCGGAGTAGCGGTTTCACCTACGTCGATAAGACGGAGGCGCTGTATGCAATGGCGTCCGGGGAAAGCGGCAAGCAGTTTTTCATTGCGCGTCCGCGGCGCTTCGGGAAGTCTCTCGCAGTCTCCACGCTGAAGGCGCTTTTCGAGGGGCGGCGCGATCTTTTCGCCGGTCTCGCCGTCGAGCCGCTCTGGGACTGGTCGAAGAAGTGGCCGGTCCTGCACCTCGACATGGGGACGATGCAATACGACACCGTCGAGAATCTCGACAAGGCGATGAAGGACTATTTCC
>DEWI01000027.1 GCA_002363575.1 Verrucomicrobia bacterium UBA3214
GCACGGACGTAGGACGCGGCCTTGCCGCTTCCGTCCGTGTTCGTGGTGAAAATAAAATCTATGAACGATTGCCTGAGCACCTTAGCAACATTATACCAAAAATAGTGTATGCTGGATGAGATGTCATTGGAAAAAATTCGTATTGGAATTTTCTTAAAATATCAATTTTAGTCTCAGTTCGGAGAGAGTAGCCTGCGGTCGGGAACGCAGGAAATATCGCAATGTCAAGATGGAAACACGGCAGCTGGACAAACGGAAGTTGATTTCAGGCCAGCGCCAGAGCAACAAAAGTTGCGCGGGGAAGCGAAAGAAAGGCCTCCCCAAGACAAGCCAGCATGCGTCTAGTGGCAGCTGCTCTTGCGACTAGGGTCGCTTAGAGGGGCGACGAGGGTCGGTTGGCGGGGCGACGAGGGTCGGTTGGCGGGGCGACTGGGGTCGCTTGGCGGGGCGACTGGAGTCGCCGGACGGCGCGACTGGGGTCGCCACGGATCACCACCTAGGGCGACATAACCACGCATTCATGGCGCGTAATCTGGCTCTAGTGCGGGTTATGAATCCAAGCGCCGGGCGGATTGAGGGAGGAACGGACTAGATGCGGTGTTTCTCGCAGGATTGGCGCGAACAGGCACGATACGGCGAACGGTTTGGGCGCGAAGCTAACGAGGAGCGCAAAAGCAAGCGTCTGGCGCTAGGCGCGCTTCCACCACATCTCGCAGTCAGGCGGAGCATCAAAAAGGATCGGGCGACCGATTGGCTGGGCCGCCAGCTTCCAAGAATATGCGGGGGCGAGCGCCGCGAGCGCATCCATCGGCTCGTTCCAGCGATGGTCAGAAAGCGCGAATTTTGAATTATGGATCGGTACGAGGAAACGCGCGCGCAGAAGTTCGGCCGCTGCGGCGGTCTCCGGCGGGTGGGAATGGACGCTCGGCCAGCGGACGTTGTACTGGCCGTTTTCCATGAAAGCGAAATCGAACGGCGCGAAGCGCCTGGCGATTTCCGCGAAATGGCGTCCCCAACCGCCATCGCCGGAGAAAAAGACGGCGCGCTTGCTCGAGCGAAGCGCGAACCCTCCCCAAAGGGTGCCGTTCATGCGGGAGAGACGGCCGGAAAAATGTCTGGCGGGCGTAATCGCCCAATGCAGATTGGCGATATCGAATTCATCGAACCAATCGCCCTCGAAGATTCTATCGGGCGGCATTCCCCACTGTTCGAGATATTCGCCTACGCCGAGAGGGCAGACGGCATGCTTCACGCGCGGTATCAGCGCATGCACCGTGGGATAATCGAGATGATCCCAATGATCGTGCGAAATCGCGAGAATATCGATATCCGGGAGATCGCCGGGCGCGAAAGCCGCGCTAGCGCGAAACGCGCGATTGACAAACGGCAGCGGCGAAGCGTACGGCGAAAACACGGGGTCGAAAACGACATTCACGCCGTCGAGGCGGAGAAAAACGCTGGAATGCCCGAGCCAAACCGCGCAATCGCCGCCGGCCGACAGCGCGGCGAAATCCGGTTTCACGATTTCAAGGGGCGCGGGCGGAGAAAGCGCCGTCTTGTCGGCGAAAAGGAACTTCCACCAAATCTTCAATCTGTTTTCGCGGAATTGCGCCCGCGGATGGGCGAAAGGCTCGGCGTTCCTGAAACAGCCGTTCTTCCAGTTGGGGGAAGCGAGAATGCGCGCGCGCCGCGCCGCTGACGGCGGGCGCCCGAATTGCGCAGTATTCAAGAACGCCGCGCCGCCGCCGCCGGCGGCGGCGGCGGCAGCGCAAGAGCCGAGAATGAATCTTCGCCGCGTCGTCATGGCAAACCCATCGTGACTGCGCATGGCACCGCAGGCGCAAAGCCGGATCCTCAGACAATCAGCATGCAATCGCCGTACGAGAAGAAACGGTAGTTCGCGCGCACGGCCATTGCGTACGCGCAAAGCATCCGCTCCCGTCCGGCGAGCGCCGAAACCATCATCAACAGCGTGGATTTCGGGAGATGAAAATTCGTGAGCATGCAATCCGTCGCCTTGAAGTCGAAAGGAGGATATATGAATATATCGCTCGCGCCGCTACCTGCGACGATTTTGCCGTCATTCGCAGCCGCCACCGTCTCGAGAGTCCTCACGGTGGTGGAGCCGCAGCAGAAGACGCGGCCGCCCCGCGCCTTGCATGCGTTGATTGCGTCAGCCGTTTCCAGGGGAATCGAAAACGCCTCGAAATCCATGTGGTGGTCTTCGATATTCTCCGTCTTGACGGGGCGGAAAGTGCCTGGGCCGACATGGAGCGTGACGGCGACGCGCTGCACACCTTTGGCGTCGAGCGCCGCAAAGATCTCCGGCGTGAAATGCAAACCCGCCGTAGGAGCGGCGACGGAGCCGACATTGCGCGCGTATATGGTCTGGTAGCGTTCGCGATCGGCCTTTTCTTCTTCGAGGGTGCCTTCGCGCTTCACGTACGGCGGGACGGGCGTGCGGCCGAATTCGTCGAGAAGCTCCATCAAGGGGCGGGAGGACGAGAATTCCACGCGCCACATCCCTATTCCTTCGAGGGGCTTTACGAGCTTCGCGGTCAATTCGCCCGCCGGGCCGAACTTCGCAATCTGCCCTTCGCGGCACTTCCGCCCGGAGCCTATGATGCACCGCCAGTCGCCAGAATCCGGGAGCGCGGCCACGAGAAGGATTTCGACCTGGCCGTGCGTATCGGGCCACTCGCCGATGATGCGCGCAGGGAAAACTTTCGTGTCGTTTACGACCAGCAAATCGTTTGGCTCGATATATTCGACTATATCGCCGATATGGCGATGCTCCAGCACGCCAGTGGCGCGATGGAGCACCATCATCTTCTCGGTTCCCCTCCGCTCGACGGGATGCTGGGCTATAAGCCGCTCGGGGAGCGGATACCAGAACAATGAAGCCCTCATCGGTATATTGTATTATTGACGGCGCAAGAAGACGGGCGCGGCAACATAAATGAAGAAGAGGGGGCTCGCCCGTGGCGCGGCGCAGACGCCGCGCCATACGGGCCGTCCACCCCCTTCTGCATTCGCATTGCACGTCCTCAGATGAGGTCGATAGTGCCGTCGTCGCTTTCGAAGGAATCGCCGGCGCTCCCGAAGCCCATGTCGTCGGAGGTGAGCATGTCGCCGCCGTCGGCGGAGACATCGCCGGTATCCTGGATGAGGACCGGTTCGGGGAGCGCGTCGTCGTCGTCGTTCTCCTCGCCGGGGATCGAGCCCTTCGTCGGGATTCCGTAAAGCTCCTCGTGGCGCTTGCGCTGCTCTTCGCGAAGCTTCTCCATTTCCGCGTCGGAAATCGTCTCGCAAAGCGGGACGAGCTTGAGATAGCGGTGGAGCGGGAAGCCGGTGCCGCCGGGGATGAGGTGGCCGAGGATGACATTCTCCTTGAAGCCGCGCAATTCGTCAACCCTGCCCATCGTGGCAGCTTCGGTGAGCACGCGCGTCGTATCCTGGAAGGACGCGGCGGAGATGAAGGAGTCGGTTTCGAGAGCCGCCTTGGTGATGCCGAGGAGCGCGGGCTGCGCTTCGGCCGGGCGGCGACCTTCTTCCATCATCTGCTCGTTGACCTTGAGGAAGGTCTGGCGCGTGACCTGTTCGCCCCAGAGGAAGTCCGTATCGCCCGGATTCGTGATCCTGACCTTGCGGAGCATCTGGCGCACGATAATCTCGATGTGCTTGTCGTTGATTTCGACGCCCTGGAGACGATAGACCTGCTGGACTTCGTTGACGAGATACTTCTCCAGCTCCTGCGGGCCGGACACCTCAAGAATCTCCTGCGGGATGATAGGTCCTTCGGTGAGCTGCTGGCCCTTCTTGACGCGGTCGCCCTTGAAGACGACGATCTGCTTGCCCATCGGAATGTGGTGTTCCTCGACAAGGCCCGTGACCTCGTCCACGACCTTGACGCAGCGCTTGCCGCGCACGTTCGGCCCAAACTCGATGACGCCCTCGATCTTCGCAATCTCGGCCGCATCCTTGGGCTGCCGTGCTTCGAAAAGCTCGGCGACGCGCGGAAGACCGCCGGTAATGTCGCGCGTCTTGGCGGCCTCGCGCGGAGTCTTCGCGAGCAGCATGCCCGGCGTAGCCTTCGCGCCGTCGCGCACCATGACGATGGCGCCAGTGGGAATATCGTGGGAATCGACGATGCGGTGGCCGTCGGCGGTGTCCTCGACGATATCAATGCGCGGATGCAGGTTGGATTCGCCGGAGGAGAGCACGACGAGCGTCTTGGCGCCTGTCGCGCGGTCGGTCTCCGTCTTCACGGAAACATCTTCCTCGAAATCGACGAAGACGATGGAACCGGCGGATTCGGAAAGCACGGGGACGGAGTGAGGATCCCAGACGGCGACCTTCTGGCCCTTCTTCACGCTCGCGCCGTCCTCGACGAGAAGCGTCGTGCCCATCTGCAACTGGTAGGTGTCCTTCGTGCCGTCGGGAGCGTGGATTTCGAGCGCGCCGTTCTTGTTGAGGACGACTTCCTGGCCTTCGTCGTTGCGCACCTTGCGGACATCGACGTAGCGCGCGACGCCGTCGGACTTGAGAACGATTTCCGGGACTTTCGCGGTCGCGGACGCCGTGCCGCCGATGTGGAAGGTACGCATCGTGAGCTGCGTGCCGGGCTCGCCGATGGACTGCGCGGCGATGATGCCGACGGCGGTGCCGATCTCGACTTCGCGGCCCGTGGAAAGGTCGCGGCCGTAGCACTTTGCGCACATGCCGTGCTCCGCGTCGCACGTCAGGCCGGAGCGAATCCATATCGACTCCACGCCAAGGGAATTGATCTTCGCGGCGGCTTCTTCGTCGATGATTTCGTTGGCGCGGACGATGACGTCGAGCGTCTTGGGCGCGAGCACGTCATAGAGCGCGGTGCGCCCGAGCACGCGGTCGCCGAGCGAGACCTTGACTTCGTCGCCCTCGACGATCGCCTCGACTTCGATGCCGTTGACGGTGTTGCAGTCTTCCTGCGTGATGATGACGTCCTGCGAGACATCGACGAGCTTGCGCGTCAGGTAGCCGGCGTCTGCAGTCTTGAGGGCGGTATCCGCCAGGCCCTTGCGGGCGCCGTGCGAAGAAATGAAGTACTCGAGGACGGAGAGGCCTTCGCGGAACGACGCGGTAATCGGGCGTTCGATGATATCGCCCGACGGATTGGACATGAGGCCGCGCATGCCGGCGAGCTGTCGAATCTGGAGTTTGGAGCCGCGGGCCTTGGAATCCGCGAACATGTAAACCGGGTTCAGCTCGGTGGGATTGGGATTCTCCGGCGAGATGTTCTTGTCGATCGTCTTGTAGAGCGACTCGCCGATCTTTTCCGTCGTCGCCGCCCAGATATCGACGATCTTGTTGTGGCGCTCGCCTTCGGTGATGATACCCTGCTGGAACTGCGCCTGGACCTTGTCGGCCTCGTCGCGGGCGCG
>DEWI01000131.1 GCA_002363575.1 Verrucomicrobia bacterium UBA3214
GCAGCGCGGCGCGCCGCTTCAAGTCTCGTAGTTGGCGCGCTTGAATTCGCGCGGCGAAAGCCCGGTCTCCGCCTTGAAGACGTTGGTGAAGTAGCCGGGATTGCAGAAGCCGGTCGCGTACGCGATCTCGGCGATCGTCTTTTCGTCGCGCACTAGGAGGCGTTTGGCGGCGGCGATGCGCTGGCGCTGCGTTTCTTCGCCGATCGAGCGCCCCACTTCATTCACGAAAAGCCGCGCGAGTGTCGAGCGCGGCACGCCGAGATCGCTGGAGACTTGCGCGAGGCCGAAGGAGCGCGCGATGTTCGTGCGGATGTATGCGAGCGCGTTGCGGACTATCGGGCTTGTGGCCGCGAGAATGTCCGTCGAAGCGCGCGCGCTCACGCCGCGCGGCTGTATGAGAATCGGCTCGCGCGGCGGTTTTCCCCCCGCCATGAGGCGGTCGAGGAGGGCGGCGCCCTCGAAGCCGGTGCGCCCTTGATCGTGTTCGACCGATGAAAGCGGCACCACCTGGTTTTCGCAGATCAGCCTGTCGCCGCCGATGCCGATTATCGCCACTTCTTCCGGGACGCTGAGGTTGGCGCCGAGCGCGGCGTCGAGAACGCGCGCGGCGTCCGCGTCGTCGTATGCGAGAATCGCCAGCGGCTTCGCGGATGCGCGGAGCTTCGCGCCCAGCCATTTCTCGATCCATGTGAAATCGTCCAGCATTTCCGGCGGCGCTTCTTCCGAAAGCACCCAGCGAGGCATGGATGCGTCGCCGCGCGCGAACGCTTCGCAGCGTATGCGGTGGATGTTCAGCCATTGGGTCGAGAACCATGCGAAGTTCCGGAAATTCCGCTCTTCGAAATGTTCGCGCGCTACTCTCCCCATCGCTTCGTGGTCGCCGCTGACGCACGGAAGGCCAAGCTCCGGATGGTTGAGCGTAAGATCGACGACGGGTATGCCGCGCTTGGCCAGCGACATGGCGAACTCTATCGCTTCCGGGTTGTCGCGGAGAGTGACGAGCGCGCCGTCGCCGCGCCAGCCTCTCGGCTTGCGCGCGATCCTGTCGAGAATCGTCAAATGCCAGCCGTGGCGTCTCGCATAGCGCGCAATGCCCGCCAGGCGCGGCGCATACGCCGGCGTCACCCATGTTATCACATGGCGGCAGATTCCGTAGGAGCTCGTTGGATTCGTCTTCACGTCGCCGATTCCTCCGATGGCGCGGAACGGGGGACAAAAAAAGAACCCCGTGGACGGGGTCTTCTTGTTTTCGTCTGATTGGCTCGGGCGGCTGGATTCGAACCAGCGACCAATTGATTAACAGTCAACTGCGCTACCACTGCGCCACGCCCGAACGTCTCAAACGGCGCATATTATACCATATTCCCTTCGCGCCGCGCAAGGGGGCTGGAGAAGATTTTTTTCTCCGCGAAACGCCATGCAGGAAGGGGGCGGGGAGACGGCCGGTCTGCCGGTCCGCATCTATTATATATATAGGATATATGCGGCCCTATTGCCAACCGGCGGTAATTTGTGGTATATTATGCCCCGGCGGAAACAGAAAAGAGAGGAGACAAGCTATGAAGATTGCGATAATAGGCGATGGCGGCTGGGGCACGGCAAATGCGATTCTGCTTGCAGGCTATGGCCACGAAGTCGCCGTCTGGGGGCCGTTCAAGGATTATATAGAGGAAATAAAGCGGCGCGGCGAGAACGTCAAGTTCTTGAAGGGGGTGCCGCTGCCGGCGGCGATACGATGGACTTCCGACCGCGCCGAGGTGCTCGCAGGCGCGGACATCGTCGTTCTCGCCAGCCCCTCTAAGTTCTTCCGCGACGTGTGCGCGTCGTTCATGGGGATGGTGAAGCCCGGCACGCTCGTCGTTTCGCTGACGAAAGGGATATGCGAGACTTCGCACAGCCGCATGAGCGAAATCGCTTCCGCGGTGCTGGGCGTGAAAAACGTCGCCGTCCTTTCCGGACCCACGCACGCCGAGGAAATCTCGCGCGGCGTGCCGAGCGCGATTGTCGCCGCGTCGATGGACGGGCGCACGGCGAAAACGGTGCAGGAAATCTGGAGCGGGCCTTTCCTGCGCGTATATACTTCCGACGATCCGGCGGGCGTGGAGATCGGCGGCGCCGTGAAGAATGTGATCGCCGTGGCCGTAGGCGTGAGCGACGGTCTGGGCTTCGGCGACAATACGCGCGCGGCGCTCATCACGCGCGGCCTCGCCGAAGTTTCGCGCTTCGCGCTCGCCTGCGGAGCGAAGAAAGAGACGGTGTACGGGCTTTCCGGGGTGGGCGATCTGATCGTCACATGCACAAGCCGCCACAGTCGCAACCACAATGTCGGCGAACGCCTGGGGAAGGGCGAGAAGATGGCGGATATTCTCGCGTCCATGTCGATGGTCGCGGAGGGCGTGTGCAACGCGAAGGTGATACGCGAACTCGCGGCGGAGTTGAACGTCGAAATGCCGATCACGGAAATGGTTTGCCGTCTTTGCTTCGAGGATTTCTCCTCGTCCGCCGCGATCGCGGAATTGATGCAACGCGGCCTGAAGGCGGAGTGACTCC
>DEWI01000167.1:0-8643 GCA_002363575.1 Verrucomicrobia bacterium UBA3214
GCGGAAGCCCGGCGATGCCGCACCGACGCGCGACGCCGCGGGAAGCAGACGGACCGCGAATGGCAAAGCAATGATGGGCGAGGCGGGAAACGATGGGATTTCTTGAAGAGCTTGCATCACGGCGCCGCTTCGGCATGAAGCCGGGGCTGGAGACGATACGCGCTGCGTGCGCGGCGCTCGGCTCCCCGCAGACGCGCCTGCGGCGCGTCGTCCATATCGCCGGCACGAACGGCAAGGGCGCGACGGCGGCGATTCTCGATGCGGCGCTGGGCGCCTGCGGCTACCGCGTCGCGCGCTACACGTCTCCGCATCTCGCGAAGCTGAACGAGCGCTTCTTTCTCTGCGGCGCGCCTGTCGATGACGCGACGCTCGCATCCGCCGCCGCGAAAGTCGAAGATGTCTGCAGGCGCTGCGAAGCCTGCGCAGACATGACATTCTTCGAAGCGCTCACGGCGGCGGCGTTCATCGTCTTCGCGCAGGCGGAGCCGGATTTCACGATTCTCGAAACGGGGCTGGGCGGGCGGCTGGACGCGACCAACGTCTGCACGCCGTCGCTCGCGGTGATAACGCGCATCGGCCTCGACCACTGCGATTGGCTGGGCGCGACGACAAGAGAGATCGCCGCGGAAAAAGCCGGGATAATCAAGCATGGCGTGCCGGTCGTCGCGGGCGCGAACGAAAGCGCCGTCCTCGAAGTTCTCGAAGAGAAGGCGCGCGTGCTTTCCGCGCCGTTCATCTACGCCCCGCAATGCGCCGGCGAAGCGCGCATCCCCCGCGACTTTTCGCTTCGCGGCGCATTCAACCGCGAGAACGCTGTCACGGCGCTCGCCGCCCTCGAAACACTCTCTTCCCGCGTATGCGCCTTCGATCTCCAGACGGCGCTGGGCGGCTTCGCGAATGTCGTGTGGCCGGGCAGATTCCAGCGCGTCGGGCGCTTCATCGTCGATGGCGCGCACAACCCGCCGGCCGCCCGCGCGCTCGCAGGCGCGCTCGCCGCGGACGGCGTCGCGCGCGGCTCGCTAGATCTCGTATGCGGCTTTTGCGCCGACAAGGATATCGACGCCACACTCGCGATCCTCGCGCCCTTCGCAAGGCGCGCATTCGCAGTGAAGACGACGAACGCGCGCTCCATGCCGCCGGCGGAACTCGCCGCGCGCCTCGCGGCGGCAGGCATCCCCGCCGCGCCTTGCGAAAGCCTCGAAGACGCGCTCGAGCGCACGCGCGGCGACGCGCTCGTCTGCGGCAGCCTTTTCCTCGCCGGCGACGCCTTGCGCGCGCTCGGCGCGTTCCCTTGGGAAAGCGCTCGCCTCGATCCTTCGGAAACGCTGCGCGCGCCCGCTGAACCGCGCGCTTGAGAATTTTCCAGTCGATAAACCACCTGTCAAGACAGAAGAAAGTCAATAGAAAGAGTACGACCATGATTTCCGATCAGATGAAACTCGGCAAGGAGCGCTCGCCCCACCGTTCGCTGCTCTTCGCAACCGGCATGAAGCGCGAAGACATGTCAAAGCCGTTCATCGGCATTTGCAACTCCTACGAAAGCTTCGTGCCCGGCCACTGCCACCTCGACAAAGTCGGGGAATTCGTGAAAAAGTGCGTCGTCGAAGCGGGCGGCGTGCCGATGGAGTTCAACACGATCGCCGTCTGCGACGGCCTCGCCATGGCCCATCCGGGGATGAAATACTCCCTGCCGAGCCGCGAACTCATCGCGGATTGCGTCGAGACCGTGGCGCGCGCGCACTGCTTCGACGCCATGATCTGCATCCCGAACTGCGACAAGATCGTTCCCGGCATGATGCTCGGCGCGCTGCGCGTCAATATCCCGACGATCTTCGCATCGGGCGGCCCGATGGCGCCGGGCAAGCACCCGGTCACCGGCAAGGACAGCGATTTGAACACCGTCTTCGAAGCCGTGGGCGCGGAAAACGCCGGCAGGATAACGACCGCCACGCTGGAGAAGATCGAAGAGACTTCGTGCCCCGGCTGCGGCTCTTGCTCGGGGATGTTCACGGCAAATTCGATGAACTGCCTCTACGAAGCTCTCGGCGTCGCCCTCCCGGGCAACGGCACGATACTCGCCAACGATCCGCGGCGCCTCGAACTCTTCCGCGCGGCCGCCTTCCGCGCCGTAGAAATCGCCAAAGCCGGCAAGCCGCGTTTGCGCGACATCGTCACGCGCGACGCGCTGGACAACGCGCTCACGCTCGACATGGCCATGGGCGGCTCCACCAACACCGTCCTCCATACGCTCGCGATCGCGCGCGAGGCAGATATAGATTTCTCGCTCGAGCGCATGAACAGGATTTCCGCCAGGACTCCATACATATGCAAGCTCGCGCCCTCCGGACACTACCATATCAGCGATCTCGACCGCGCAGGCGGCGTGATGGCGATCCTCAAGCGCCTTCCCGACGTCCTGCTGCACCGCGACGCGATGACGGTCTCCGGGAAGCGCCTGGGCGCGCTCGTCGCGGAAGCGGAAGTCCGCGACAGCGACGTGATCCGGCGCGCGCTCGACCCGTATTCGCGCGATGGCGGCCTCGCCGTGCTCTGGGGGAATCTCGCGGAAAAAGGCGCGGTGGTCAAGAAAGGCGGCGTCGCGCCCTCGATGATGTCCTTCACGGGCAAGGCGATCTGCTTCAATTCGCAGGAAGAGGCGTGCGAAGGGATTCTCGGCGGCAAAGTCAAGCCCGGGCATGTCGTCGTGATCCGCTACGAAGGCCCGAAAGGCGGCCCGGGCATGCAGGAAATGCTCGCGCCCACATCCTATATAATAGGAGCGGGGCTTGGCAGCTCCGTCGCCCTTATCACCGACGGCCGCTTCTCCGGCGCGACTCACGGCGCTTGCGTCGGCCATATCTCGCCGGAAGCGGCCGAAGGCGGCCTCATCGCGCTTGTCGAAGATGGCGACTCCATCACGATCGACATCCCCAAGCGCTCGATTTCCGTTGCGCTCGGCGAAGATGAAATCGCGCGCCGCCGCGCCGCTCTCGCGCCGTGGAAGCCGCGCATTTCCGGAGGCTGGCTGGAGCGCTACGCGCGCCTCGTAGGCAACGCCGCGACGGGCGCTTCGCTGAAACAATGACGCAGCGCGCCGGCGCACGGCGCCGGAGCGCGCACTGCCGCCTCCCGCCGCCGGGCGCCGCATCGCGCCTTCCCAAGACGCCAAAGGCGCGCGCTTGCGCGCCGCGTTGGGCGAAAACGTGCTAGAATGGCGCGCTTTCGCGCCAAAATGTCGCTATTATCCTTGTGGCATGGGTGGTGCTGGGGGAACGGGCAGGAGGGAAGAAAACATGAACATGCAATACAATCCGCCGGAAGAGGAAGGCAAGGCGCTGGAGAAATACGGCAGCGACTTGACTGAACTCGCCCGTTCCGGCAAGCTCGATCCCGTGATCGGCAGAGACACGGAAATCAGAAATGTAATCAGAATTCTTTCGCGCAAGACAAAGAACAACCCGGTGCTCATCGGCGAACCTGGCGTCGGCAAGACGGCGATCGTCGAAGGACTGGCGCAGCGAATCATTCGCGGCGACGTTCCCGAAGGCCTGAAAGACAGAACCGTATTTTCGCTCGACATGACCGCGCTTATGGCCGGCGCCATGTATCGCGGGCAGTTCGAAGAGCGCTTGAAAGCCGTCTTGAAGGAGATCAAGGACTCCAACGGCAAAATCATCCTCTTCATCGACGAAATCCACACGATCGTCGGCGCCGGCAAGACCGAAGGCTCCACCGATGCAGGGAACATGCTAAAGCCGCTGCTCGCGCGCGGCGAGCTGCACTGCGTCGGCGCGACGACGCTGGACGAATACCGCAAATACATGGAGAAGGACGCCGCACTCGAGCGCCGCTTCCAGCCTGTCATGGTCGAAGCGCCTAGCGAGGAAGACGCAATCTCCATTCTGCGCGGCATCAAGGAGCGTTTCGAGAAATACCACAACGTCCGCATACGCGACGAAGCGATCGTCTCCGCCGTCACGCTCTCCAGCAGATACATCCAAGACCGCTTCCTGCCGGACAAGGCGATCGATCTGCTCGATGAAGCGTGCGCGCGCATCAGGACGGAGATGGATTCCTGCCCGCAGGAGCTGGATGAAATCTCCCGCCACGTCAGAAGGCTGGAAATCGAGGAAATCGCCCTCAAGAAGGAAAAGGACGAGTCTTCGCGCAAGCGTCTCGAGGAGTTGCAGAACGAACTCAAGACGCTGAAGGCGAAAAGCGACGCCATGACGGCGCAGTGGAAGAAGGAAAAAGCCGCCCTCGAAGAAGTCCGCCGCACGCGCTCGCAGCTCGATGAAGCGCGCAACGCCTACGAAATCGCGTACAACCGCGGCGACATCGAGACGGCCGCGCGCTACAAGAACTGGATCATCCCCGATCTGGAGCGCAAGCTCAAGGCGCACGAGGAAGATTCGAGCAAGAACGCCTCTTCCGCGCTTCTGCACGAGGAAGTGAACGCCGACGAGATCGCCCAAGTCGTCAGCAGGTGGTCGGGAATACCAGTCGCCAAGCTCGTCGAAGGCGAGCGCGAGAAATTGATGCGCCTTGCCGACATTCTGCACGAGCGCGTCATCGGCCAGGACAAGGCCGTGGACGCGGTGGCGGATGCCGTGCTGCGCAGCCGCGCGGGAATCAAGAACCGCATGCGGCCGATCGGCGCATTCCTTTTCCTCGGCCCCACTGGCGTGGGCAAGACGGAACTTGCCAAAGCGCTCGCGCAGGAACTCTTCGACGACGAAAACGCGATGGTCCGCCTCGACATGTCCGAGTACATGGAGAAATTCGCAGTCTCGCGGCTGGTCGGCGCGCCGCCCGGCTACGTCGGTTTCGAGGATGGCGGCCAGCTCACCGAAGCCGTGCGCCGCAAGCAGTTCTCCGTCGTGCTGCTCGATGAAATCGAAAAGGCGCATCCCGACGTCTTCAACATGCTTCTGCAAGTCCTGGACGACGGCCGCCTCACCGACAGCCATGGCCGCACGGTTTCTTTCAAGAACACCGTCGTTATCATGACCTCGAACGCGCCGAAGGATTCTCTCAAGGACTTGTTCCGGCCGGAATTTCTCAACCGCCTCGACGAGATTCTGGAGTTCGATTCGCTGACGCGCGACCAGATTGCGAAAATCGTCCGCCTGCAACTCAAAGACTTCTCGAAACGGCTGGCAGACCAGAATCTTTCGCTCGACATCGACGACGCCGCTATCGACGTCCTCGTCCGCGACGGCTACGACCCGGCATATGGCGCGCGCCCCGTCAAACGCGCCATCCAGCGCGACCTCGAAAACCCGGTCGCCAAGAAGATCATCGCCGGCGCTTATCCGCCTGGCTCGACGATCCACGTCTCTGCCACGGCCGACGGCAAGGCGCTGGCGCTGTAAGCGCGCCGCACGCCCCCGCGAAACGCGGAAGTTGATTCGTCCCCCGCCGGGGTGACACGATAACGTGTCACCCCGGCATTTTTTTTTGTTTCCCGCGCGCTTGCCGCGCGTTTGAGCGCAGCCGGCAGCCCCGCCGCCGCCCTTCCGGGCGCCGCACAAAACCCCCTCCCGCCCGTGCGCGCGCATCTAATCCCCCGAATCCAATGCAAAACCCCGCCAAAACCACGATTTCAGCCTCCTTTGCCGCTTGCTCTGGCGACCCCAGTCGCTTGCTCTGGCGACTCCAGTCGCTTGCGCTGGCGACTCCAGTCGCTTGTTCGGGCGACCCCAGTCGCTTGTTCGGGCGACCCCTGTCGCTTGCGCTGGCGACCCCAGTCGCAAAGCAAACCGACCCCAATCGTCAAACGTTTCGAACCTGCACACCCCAAATGGCGTCCAGGCAGCGCGCCCAAACCGAATCTTCGGGGCTTTGCGTTTTCCCCCACCGCCCGCAGGACATCGAATGAAACACGCGCACATCAGCATCGGGAAGGACGCGCTCCAGCGCGATACTCCCGGTTGTCTTGTGTCGCCCCGTGAGGGCTTTTTCGCGGCGCACCATTGACGGGCTAGAGGGGATTATGATATTATATCCCCGAATTTACGCACACGCAGCAACCAAAGTAGAGAAGGGAAGAAATGAATTTCAAATGCCCGCACTGCGGTACGGAATATGAAACCGCGGAAAATGACGCTAGCGGCGTCGTGAAGTGCGACATATGCAAGCAGGAGTTCACAATAGCCGCGAACAAACCAAAACTCGGATTGCGCAAGCGCGGCGTGCAGACGAGCGCGAATCTCGAAGATAAATTGCGCGCTACGATCGACCCCTCGCTCCCGGCCTCCCCAACCGCGCTCCCGACCTCCCCGACCGGGCACACCGGACTGACCGCCGCCGAAGAGCGCATCAAGATGTTCGAAGGCATGCGGAACAAAATGGCGCGGGCGAAGCTAGTGCGCAAGCTTACGGACACGCTTATACTATTGACGACGCTTGCGGCGGTGATCGGGCTGATTCTCTGGTGGAAAGCCCACAAAGTCAAAGTCGCGGAAGAGAACGCGCGCATCGAAGCGGAAGCGGCCGCCGAGAACCTCCGGCTGGCGGAAGAGCGCGACAGATTCGCCCGCGAGCAGCGCGAGAAAGACCGCCTCGCCTACGAAGCCGAGCAAGAAAAGAAACGCGCGGAGCAGGCGCGGCTCGAGGAATCACGCGAGCGCGCCAGGATCGCGGCGCAGGAAAACAAGGCGCTCTACGACTTGTTCATGCTGGCGATGCGCGAGAACGCCTTCGATCTTTTCATGAATTCCGTGACGAACAAACTGCCGGAGACGGGCGGAGAGCTATGCTACCTTCTGCCGTCGACGGAAGCCTCCATACCGCTCTACCACGCGATATACGGGACGAACGGCACCTGCCGCGTCTTCAGGCTCGACAGCGAAGGGAACAAGGCGGAAATCGCCTATCCTCTTTTCCAGTCGATGATCGCGAAGACCGACTATCTCGTCGCGAAGAACGGCAAGGTGCATTTCAAGTCGATGAAGGCGCATCCTGCATCCGGGGTGCTCTCCAGCGCCGCCGAATCCGATCCGGCGGAGACGTTCTTCGGCTCTCTCGCGCCCGCTTTGAAAGTCTTGAAGCCTACATATGAAGAATTGACTTTCGACATCTTCTTCACGCCGAAAAATTCAAAGCGCGCGATATTCGTAGAGAACATCCCGTTCGGCGGAGAATGGTCGATTCAACACGCGCACGAGGCCATCGCGGACGCGAATCTGGCGACGCGGCGGTATTCCGGAGGCGTCTCGCGCGCAAAAGTCCCAAAATTCAAGCGCACGGTGAAATTCTACGGCGGCGCGATGATCAAGCAAGGCGTGGACGGCATTACATACATCCCGAGGATGCGCCCGCCGCAACGGACCAGGATCCTGTCGACGACATTTCCCAACACCATCAACCGCACGCGGACATACACAAGCGACAACAACGACTCTGCGCGCTGGGAATCGCTGCGCCAGCAGGCGCTGGAAGAAGAACAGCGGGAGAAGGCGTATTACGAGGACATCCGCAATGCGAGACGCGACAGCGCGGACGCGGCAAGAGAAAAGAACGACGCGAAATTCCAAAAGGATATCGACGACATTTTCCGCAACGGCACCATATCCTTCAAAATCAAGAAGGCGCAGGCCGCTGCGCGGCGCTGAAAAACGCCGGCGCCGCCGGCGGGGGGCCGGCGCGCATTGCGCGGCGCGTCCTCCCCGCGCGGCGAGCTTCTCAAGGCTCGCGGTCGTAGAGCAGCGCGGCGTTGAGAATGACGAGAAGCGAGCCCATATTGTGGACGAGCGCGCCCGTCACGGGAGTGAGCAGGCCGAGTATCGAGCATGTTATCGCCGCGGCGTTTATGCACATCGAAATCGCGATATTGATTTTGACGAGGCGCACGCAGGCGTCGGCAAGGCGTTTCAAATAGGGAAGCTTCGAAAGGTCGTCGCCGACGAGCGCGATATCCGCCGCTTCCACAGCAATGTCGCAGCCGACGGACCCCATCGCCACGCCGACGGCGGCAGTTTTCAGCGCGGGCGCGTCGTTGACGCCGTCGCCGACCATGGCGACGCTGCGCCCTTCGCCCTGCAAAGCGGATACGGCCTGCGCCTTCTGCGCGGGCGCGAGAGCCGCGCGCACATCGCTTATGCCGAGGACGCCGGCGACATGCCGCGCCGTTGAAGCATGGTCGCCGGTCAGCAACACCGGGCGCACGCCAAGCCCGTGCAAAGTATCCAGCATCGTCTTCGCATCCTGCCGCACGGTATCGGCGAGCGCGACGACGCCGGCGAAAGCGCCGCCGCTCGCGACCAGCACGACGGCCTTGCCTGTCGCGCGCAGCTCCTCGGCATCCTTTTCCGCCTGCGCGGGGACGGCGACGCCGTTTTCCTCCAGCCATGCGGCGTTCCCGCAGAGAACGCGCGGAGAGGAAGCGCCGGTATCGCAGTTCGCGGCTATGCCGCGCCCCGGCTCCATGACGAAGTCGCGCGAAGGGGCGATTTCGATGCCGTGCGCTTTCGCTTCTTCGAGAATAGCGGCGGCGACGGGATGCTCGCTCGACGCCTCGGCGGCGGCGGCGGCGCGCAGCACGTCGCCGGGCGCGGCCGCGCCGTATGCGCGCACGGCGGAGACGGAGAGGCGGCCGGCCGTCAGCGTGCCGGTCTTGTCGAAGCATATGGTATCGACGCC
>DEWI01000167.1:8776-16626 GCA_002363575.1 Verrucomicrobia bacterium UBA3214
GGCGTGGCGAGCGCGAGCGCGCACGGGCAGAAGACGACCATTACCGTGACGCCGCGCACTAGCGCGGCGTGGAAATCGCCGAGGAGCGGCCACGCCGCCGCGAATGTCGCGAGCGCGATGCACATCGAAACCGGCACGAGTATCGCCGCCCAGCGATCGGCGATGCGCTGCATCGGCGCTTTCTTCTTTTCGGCTTCCTTCACGAGGCCGACAAGCATCTGGAGCGAAGAATCGGCGCCCGCCTTTGTCGCGCGGATGGTAATGGCGCCGAAACGGTTCACCGTGCCGGAATAGACCTCGTCGCCGACGGTTTTATCCACCGGAAGGGATTCGCCTGTCATCGCGCTTTGATCCACCGTCGTAGAGCCTTCGGTTATCACGCCATCGACGGGGACGGTCTCGCCGGGCAGGATGCGCACGCCATCGCCAGGCTCGATCTTCTCCGGCGGCACATCGCGGAACTTCTCTCCCCTGGCAAGGCATTTCGGGCATGTCACGACATAGCGCGCCGTCGCAGGCAGGAGCGAGACGAGCTTGCCGATCCCCTTCTTCGCGCGCCCGACGGTCCAGCCTTCGAGCTTTTCGCCAAGCCCCATGATGAAGGCGATTTCGCCCGCCGCGAAATACTGGCCGATCGCCACGCACGACACCATCGCTATAGACATCAAGAGCGCCGCGCGTATGCGCTTCTCCGCGACAAGCGCGAGCACCGCCTCATAGACGATCGGCAGGCCGCAGGCGACGAGCGCTATCCACGCCGGATCGAAGACTCTAGCGCGTGCGCACGCGCCGCCGCCGCATCCATGCCCGTTCAGCGCGAAACTCGCGACGAGCGCGCATGCCGAAAGCGCCAGCACCCACCATGAACCGGCGGCGTCGCGAATCTTCGCGGCGACAGCGACGATGCGTCCGGCAACGCCGGCGTCCCCTGCCAATTTCTCGACCGCTTCGCGGTCCGCTCCACAACAACTTCCCATAATGATGAAATATGTTAGAACCTATCAACGTGTCTGGCGGCGGCGCGCGGCATGCCGCGCACCCCTCACGAAATGCGGGCGAAATGCTCGAGCGCGTCGGCGAAGTTTTCTATCGTCTCGTCGGCCTGGCCCTTCTCGATCCCTTCGCGGACGCAGTGCCGCAAGTGATCCTCCAGCACCATCAGCGAGACGCGATGGAGCGCCGCGTTCGCAGCGTTCAACTGCATCAGGACGTCTTCGCACGCCGCGTCGTCGGCGATCATCTTCTGCACGCCGTTCAACTGTCCGGCTATCCTGTTCAGCCGGACGGTCAATGTCTTCTTGTCGTTCTGGCACCTTTTCACGCCGTCTCTCCCTTCTCGAAGAATCGGCGCATATTATACCCCTAGGGGGTATCGGTTGTCAAGGGGGTGCGGACGCGATTTTTCCGTCCGCGGAAGCGGGCGTGAGAAAGCGGCGCGCGCGGGGTCTAGCGGCACCGGCGCAGGATTTCCGCGAGTTCGGCTAGGCGCGCCGGAGACTTGACGCCCGGAGAAATTTCAAGAGAAGAATTGAGGTCGAGGACGTCCGCGCCGGTGGCGAGCGCGTCGGTGAAATTCTCCGGCGAAATGCCGCCTGCGAGGACGACGCGGGAGCCTTCGGCCTTGAGGGCGGCGACGCGCCGCCAATCCGCGAGGCATCCGGTGCCGCCGGTGCGTCCGCCTTTCGCGCCATCCACGAGAAAAGCGTCGGGATAGACAGCGGCGGCGCGGCAGCGCGGCAAAGCGTCTGGCGAATCGAGCAGCCAGACTTCGCGGCCGGCGGCGCGCAGCGCGGCTATTTCGCGCGGCCCGTAGGCGGCGGAATGCAGTTGGACGACGTCAAGCGAAAGCGCGTCCGCGATTTCGAGGATTTCATCGAGCGTGCGGGCGGCGAAGACGCCGGCGAAACGCACGTCGCCTGCGGAGGCGGCGACGTGCTTTATTTCAATGGCTTTCGCCGGCGAGACGGCGCGCGGCGACGCCGCGGCGAATATGAAGCCGAGGAAATCCGCGCCGGCGCGCACGGCGGCGCACGCGGACTCCGGCTCCGCAATGCCGCAGATTTTGACTTTGAAGCCCGCTTTCATCCCCCGCTCCCCGCATCAGATCCGCCGCCGCCAGCGCTTCCGGCGAAGGCGCGGCCGAATTCCCGCGGCGGCTTGCTTTCCAGCGAAAGCGAAAGGCCGGCGGATGGATCGGAAAGCGCGAGCTTCCACGCATGCAGCATGAGGCGGGACGCGCGCGCCGCGCCGTATTTGACATCCCCCGCGACAGGGTGGCCGGCTTCCGCGAAATGCACGCGAATCTGGTTCTTCCTTCCCGTCTCCGGAGAAACTTCGACTACCGAAAACGCGGAGCCGCGCGACAGCACGCGCCAGCGCGTGCGCGCGAATTTCCCCATCGAAGAATCGCGAACGCTCGCGACGCGAAACGTGCGCGGATCGTCGCGCAGCCAGCTCTCGAAAACGCCGCCGTCGCTCTCCATGCGCCCTTCCACGACCGCCAGATACGTCTTGGACGCGATGGCATTCCAGTTCTCGCGCAGATGCCCGGCGAACTCTTCGCTCTTCGCGAAGACGAGCACGCCGCTCGTGCCGCGATCCAGCCTGTGCACGAGCCAAGCGCGCAGGCGGCTCTTCGCCTGCCCCTTGCGAAGGTAGCAGGAAAGGAGATTCTCCGCGGTCGTCTGCGCTTCGCGCGCCGCCCTGCCGGCGACTCGCGTATGAGTCGTAAGCAAGCCGGCCGGCTTGTCGAGAACGACAAGCCGCGAATCTTCGTAAATCAACGGCGGCGCCTTTGGATTGAGTCTTTTCATATATGCGGCGCGATCGTGCGCGATCACGGGAAATCTATGCAGCGCTTCGGCGGGCGCTCGCCCGGCAGGCGGAAGCGGTTCTCGCCCTTGAGGCGGATTATCACGGAGCCTACGCTCTTCGCCCAGTGTTTCGCGCCGCCGGGGCAATAGCGCTTGCCGAAAGCTTCGAGATCGCCGGTGAAATGCTTCTTCACCGTGCCGGCCGCCCACGCGCCCTGCACGTAGAACGACTTGAAGCCGTCGCGGTAGCGATGGGAAGGATGCCCGGAATCCATCGGCCCGCCTATGCCGAACTCCAGACCGGGACGCCCGTTCTCGTGCCTGCGGATCGCCGCCAGCAGCCACGTCTGCTCCTCGTTAAGCTCGTAATTCACGGCAATCTGGCGGATCATCGCCCACTCGCGCTCCGGAAGCGAACGCGAGCGCGGCGCGCCTGTCGCCGCGCATGCCAGCGCAAATACGAGCGCCGCAAGCATATATGCTTTGTTCGCCATGCCGTAAATTATACCACATTCGCCCGCGAACGCGCAAGCGGCGCGTTCACGCATCGTCGCGGATTTCGAGCAATTCCTCGAAAGCGAGGCCGTGGCGGACGGGAATTTCCAGTTCTATGCTGCGGCGGACGGCGGCGGCGACAAAACGGCTCGCGCGGACGACGGCGTCTTCAAACGCCTTGCCGTTCATCAACGCCCCGAGAAGGACGGAAGAAAACACATCCCCCGTGCCGCTGCGATCCTCGCCAAGCTTGCGCTCCGCGTGGAAGAACGGCCGCCTGCCGCGCTGCCAGGCGAAATTCAGCAGCGCGCCGCCGCGCGGTATTCCCGTGATGACGACTTTCGCGCCGTTGGGACCGGAAAGCTCGCGCGCTATCGAGGTGAGGCGGGAATCGTGCATTTCCGGGTCGTAGGAGCAGCCCGCCAGCACGCACGCCTCCGTGAGATTCGGCGTGAGGACGTCGGCCACATCGAGAAGGCGGCGCATGCCCTCGGCAAGCTCGCGGCTGTACGTCGCGTAAAGCCTGCCGTAATCGCCCATCACCGGGTCTATCGCAACGAGGGTTTCCGGGCGGCGGAACGCCGCGACGAAACGCAACACGAAATCTATTTGAGCCTCGGAGCCGAGAAAGCCGGACTGGATGGCATCGAAGCGAAGATCGAGCTTCTTCCACTGGACGATGTAGTCGTCGAGGTGCGGAGTGTGGTCCGTCCAGGAATAGGAAGGGAAGCCGGTGTGGTTGGTGAAGATGGCCGTCGGCACCGGGCAGCATTGTATTTTCGAGGCCGAGAGAATGGGAAGCGCGACGGCGAGCGAACATCTCCCGAAACCGGCGAAATCGTTTATGACTGCTGCTTTCTTCTGCATGGCATGGTCAAGCCCGTGGATGGGAAGAGGCGAATTCGTCCTTCAAGCGCTCCACGGAAACGTGGGTGTATATCTGCGTAGTCGAAAGCGATGCGTGGCCGAGCATCTCCTGGACGCTGCGCAAATCCGCGCCGGCGTCCAGCAGATGCGTCGCGAAGCTGTGGCGCAGCTTGTGCGGCGTGAGCTGCGTGGACAGCCCCGCCTCGGCGAGATAGCGCTTCATGCGCCGCTCGACGAAGCGCGCGGAGAGCGCCTTGAGAGAATCGCCTAGGAAGACCGGCGCGCCCGGCCCGGTGAGGTCGCTGCGGCGCGCGGAAATCGCGTCGTGGAGCCTGCGCAAGGCGGCGAGGCAAGGCTTGCCGAGAATCACGAGGCGCTGCTTCGAGCCTTTGCCGTTGACGATCACGCAGCCGCGCCCGTAGTCTATCTCCCCCCACTTGACGCCGAGCGCCTCGCTGATGCGGCAGCCGGTCGAATATAGAAACTCGAAAAGCGCGCTGTCGCGCATCGCGGAATACTCGGCGAGGAGGCCGTCTTTCTTGTCCGCCAAGGGGCGCTCGAGAAAGCGCCGAGTATCTTCGATCGACATGACTTTCGGCAGCGTCTTCGGCTTGCGCGGCCCGTGCAGCATGGAGAACGGATTCTCCGCCACCAGCCCTTCGCGGCGCAGAAACCGGTAGAACGCCCTGACGGCGGAGAGCTTGCGCCGCACGGTAGTGGCGCCCGCGCCGGCCTTTGCGTGCATGCGCAAGTACCTGGCGGCGTCCTGCGCCGTGGCCTGCGCCCAGGGGAAAGGCGGCGCGGCATCCATGCCCCACATCATCTGCGCGAACTGCGCGAGGTCTATATCGTAGCCGAGAAGAGTGTTGGCGGAGACGTTGCGCTCCGCCATAAGGTAGTTCTCAAAGCGCCGCATCAGCGGATCTTCGCAGATCCTGTGGTTAGCACCCGGTGCCATCGGCGTTTCAGCTTTCCAGCACTTCCGCCTGCTTGTCGCTGCTGGACGGAATTGAATCGAGTCCTAGCTCTGTGGCCTTCGCGGCGAAGCCGGGAATCCTGTCCTTGTAGGAGACGGCGACGCGGCGCAGCGCCATCACCTGGCGCTTCGAAAGCGAATGCCTGCGCAGGAACTGGTCGGCCAGAGACTCCACGAAGCTCTTGTCGTCGTAAACCTTCTTGCCGCGTTTCTGCTGCGGGCGCCATTCCGTGACGGTCTTCATCAGCGCGAGGAGGCCGGGCACGGCGGGGTCGGTGTCGTCGCCCGTGAAGCCCTCCGGGACGAATTCGGAGAGGCGCTCGCGCACTTCCTGGCAGTCCGGCAGGGAAGAAGCGTTCTCGCCGACGGCGCGCGCGAGTATGACGAACTGCTTCATGGAAAGCGAACGTCCCTTGTCCCACTGCTCGCGAAGCGACTTGAGAAACGGATTGCGCAGCATGCCGCCGATGCGATCCATGACTTCGAAGCTGTACTTGACCAGCTCGTCGTCGGCCATCTGCGGCATGATGGAAGCGCCCGCGCCCATGCCTTCGGCGCGCAGGCGCGCTTCCACGTCGGGAATTTGCGCCGAGTAGCCGACGGCCATGCGGATAAGCGCGTCGAGCTGGCGGTTGCTGAGCGGCTTCCTGCCTTCGGCAAGCTGTGTTTTCACGCTTTCGACGAAAGCCTTGTCGTCATAGACGCGCTTGCCGATCTTCTTGGCGCTCTTCCACTCCTTGACTTCGTCGAGAAGCGCGAAGACGACTTCGAACTTCTTGGCGCCCGGCGCCGGATTCGCCTCGGCGAGCGTCTCGGAGAAGCGGGAGTAGAAACCGGAGAGCATGTCGTTCATCGGCTCGCCGTGTTCTTCGATCTTGTCCAGCTCCTCCTCCATCTTCGCGGTGTAGCCGACGTTGAAAAGCGCTTCCATCTTCTTCACCAGCCAGTCGCAGACGAGAATGCCGCGCTCCAGCGGAACGAGCTTGCGCGATTCTGTCGCGGCGTACTTGCGCAGCTTCAGAGTCTCGATCGTCTGCGCGTAGGTGGAAGGACGGCCGACGCCATTCTCCTCCAGCGCCTTGACGAGCGAAGCTTCGGAATAGTGCTGCGGCCCTTTCGTCTGGCGCTCGTCCGCGATCCAGCGCTTCGCGGCGAGAATCTCGCCAGGCTCGAGCGGCGGGAGCTTGTCCACTTCGTCGCTGTCGTCCGGGGCTTCGTCGTCGGTGCCATCCTGCGTTTTTTTCTTCGCCGGCAGGCGCAAGACCTTGAGGAAGCCGTCGAAATCTATGTCCGTGGCCGACGCGGTGAATTGGTAGGACCGCGTGAGGGTGTCCTTGACGGCGCGCAGCACGACGGTCCGCACGGTGGTGCGGGCCTCGGCCATCTGGCTGGCGAGGAAGCGCCGCCATATGAGATCGTAGAGCTTCAGCTCTGCATCGGCGAGCCCGGAGGCGTGCGGAGCGCGCGCGACGTCTGTTGGGCGGATGGCTTCGTGGGCCTCCTGCGCCGAGGATTTGGACTTGTAGAAATTCGGCGTCGGCGGGTAGTACTGGTCGCCGTATGTCGCGGAGATGTACTCCTTGGCGGCCTGGCGCGCCTGCGCCGAGACATTCACGGAGTCCGTGCGCATATAGGTGATGAAGCCCTGCTCGTAGAGCGACTGCGCCAGCTTCATCGCCCTTCCCGGCGACATGCCAAGCGCGCTCGACGCGGCCTGCTGGAGCGTCGAAGTCGTGAAAGGCGGAAGCGGGCGGCGCTTCTTCGGCTGCGCCTTGAGATTCTCGACTTCGAGTTCGGCGCCGGCCAGCTCGAGAAGGATGTTGTCGGCCGTCTGGCGCTCGCGGATATCCGGCTTTTCGCCGTCGCAACGCCATAGGCGGGCGACGAATTTCTCGGCGCGCGGCTCCTTCTTCGCGGCCTCCACGCCCATCACGAAAAACGTCTCGGGGACGAAAGCGTCGATCTCGCGCTGGCGCTCCACGAGAAGGCGCAGCGCTACGGACTGCACGCGGCCCGCGCTCAGGGTCTTCGGGTTCGCGCAGTTGATATTCGCCCACAGCAGCGGCGAGACTTTGTAGCCCACCAGACGGTCGAGGATGCGGCGCGCCTGCTGCGCATCCACGCGCGGCATGTTTATATCGCCGGGGTTTTCCACGGCCGCGAGGACTGCGGGCTTCGTTATCTCGTTGTAGGAGACGCGGTAGAACGGCTTCTTCGCCGCGGCCGTCTTGAGGACTTCCCGCAAATGCCAGGCGATCGCCTCCCCTTCGCGGTCGGGATCGCTCGCAAGATACACGGCGCTTGCCGACTTCGCCTGCGCGCGCAACTCCGCAACCACCTTCTTCTTGTCGTCGGAAATCTCATACGTCGGCGTAAACACCCATTTTCCTTCGCCGACGCTTTCAATGCGAATGGCGTTGCCCGTCTTCGGCAGATCGCGTATATGCCCGACAGAACTCTTAACGATGAAATCGCCGCCGAGATATTTGCCTATCGTCTTGGCCTTCGCCGGCGACTCCACAATCAACAATTTCTTCTTGCTGTCCATCAAGTTGTACCCTTTCCAATTTGAGCAGGGCAGATTTTACCATTTTCCGTCCCGTCTTTCAAGGGGGAGCGCTTTCTGCGCGCGCGCCGGCGGGCCGCGCGACGGAAAGCGCGCGCCCCTGCGCGGGACGTTCCCGCGGAAAGGCGCGCGC
>DEWI01000136.1:0-8035 GCA_002363575.1 Verrucomicrobia bacterium UBA3214
GGAAATAGTCCTTCATCGCCTTGTCTAGATTCTCGACGGTGTCGTATTGCATCGTCCCCATGTCGAGATGCAATACCGGCCACTTCTTCGACCAGTCCCATTCCGGCTCGATGGCGAGACCGGCGAAAAGCTCGCGCCGCCCCTCGAAAAGCGCCTTCAGCGTGGAAACTGCGAGAGACTTCCCGAAACGCCGCGGACGCGCAATGAAAAACTGCTTGCCGCTTTCCCCGGACGCCATTGCATACAGAGCCTCCGTCTTATCGACGTAGGTGAAACCGCTACTCCGCAGCTCCGAAAAGGTGTAAATATCTGTCGCAATCTTTTCCATGTTGGCGCTATTATACCATATTCCATCGCGCCCTCGCAAGGCAGCGGCGCAAACGCTTTCCCGCGGCGAACAAGCCGGCGGCGGCGCGAAAAACGCTACAGACACGCCATCATGCTCCGCGTGCGCCACGAGAGATGCCGGCAAGAATCCCGCCCGGCGACAGACAAGTGGCCAGACACAAGACTTCGGCGGGCTACTTTGACAGCACCTGCTCCTGCGGCTCGGTTGACGAAAATATCAAGCCGGGCACTTCGCGAGGATGGTCGCTATCGCCCAGGATGGGCGTGAATGTACATATCCATTTCCATCCACCGTGCTTGGGGAGCGTGATTTTGACATGGTTCACGCCCTTGGCGAAACGTATTCGCGCTGGCTCGCGATACCAGTAGTCCTCGTCCACAAGCGGCGTCTCTTTGGGATTGCCTTTGACGTCTGGATGCACCCAACGAGGTGGATCGATCATCCTGCCATTCAATTCCACAGTCGCGCCATGCTTGTTCCATTGGCCAAGCGCCGGCGTCGGCGCATCGCGGCTTCGCCCGTCGGAACGCGAAAAGCCGGTCATGCCAATCCATGCGCCGCACTCCATATCGCGCTCCGAGCGTATCCACGTCTCGAGAATGACGGTGCCATCGTTTGCGGGGACGAAAGCGCTGGCGGGAAACCAGAAATGGCGCGGGTATATCGTCGCCTGTGCAATGTCGCGCGCTATGACGGAACCCTGCGGCGTGGACATGCGCCAGCGCATTTGCGTCTGCGCGACATACGGGAAAGGATGGCGCAGACCCGAAAGGACCTTGTCGCGTTGCGCGAGAAGACGACGCTCAAGATCGGCGGCGAGAGCAAAGCGAGGATCATCAGGCGGCGGGAGGCGCGCATACAGCGAAGGTTCGTCGCGCTCTCGCCCTCGCCAAAAGCCATCGGAAAGAAGCGCGATAGCCGGATACACGGCATTCATGCGCGCGACATCCTCGGTATCGGCGATTGCGTCATCGTGCCAGACACAGATGATCGCGCCGAGCTTTTCATCGCGGCCGCCCCATCTGCAAGGCTGCTGATACGCGGCGACGGAAAGCAGTTCCTCCGGATCGACATGGTTGATATAGAAGCTGTTCTGCGAATCGATATACGGCGTCGCATCGCCGCGCGGATCCTTCGCTCCCATCCAGAGGTGCTTTATCGCCTGCCCCGGGAGCCGCAGGCCTGGCGACCACCCCATGAGGATGCGTCCATTCGCGGCGACTCTTCCCGCCCAGTAATCGAGATGGCTCTGCGGAACCTTTTCACCGCGCTCGCGCGCTTCGTCGGTGCCGAGATGGATTATCGGCATGCGTTCGGCGGGGACGAGCGAGCATAGTTCGTCGATAAGTTCGCCTAGCACGACGCGCGCCTTGTCCGAGGCGAGGTCGTTTATTCCCGTGGCCTTCCTGAATGCAAGCGTATGGCCGGGCATGTCCAGCTCCGGAATGACAGTGACGCCGCGCGCGGCCGCGAACTCCACGACATCCTTGAACTCCGCCTGGCTGTAGAATTTCCCTGGATTGCGGGCAAACGCCGCGCGCTTCTGCAATTCCGGGTGCTTCTTGGATTCCAGACGCCAGCCGTAATTGTCCGTCAAGTGCCAATGGAAGACGTTGAACTTGTATGCCGCGAGCATGGAGATCACGTCCTTGATCGCCTCAACGTTCTGATAGTTCCTGCCGCAATCGAGCATCAATCCGCGATATGCGAACTCCGGCCAATCCGTTATCACGCAATCGGGGACTTCGGAGGCGCCGGCCAGCTTACGCAACTGCGCAAACGTGGCGCGCGCGTAGCGCCGCCCCTGCACATCGCCGGCGAAGGACGGCTTGCCGCCGCGCACGACAAGCCGGTAGCCGCCGGGGACCGCCGGAACCTCATGAGGCGCAGCGGCACCGCGCACGACGGAGCGCGGGCGCGGCAGAAGTTCGTCTAGACAATCGGCGCACGCCGAGCATGCGGCCGCCGCAAGCGCGACGAGCGCGGCGAAGCGCATGCCGGCGCAGCGAGAACGGTATTCCTTTGAATCAATTGCAAAACCCTTGCCCATGGCGTTCCCTTTTCAGACAAGATCGGCCAGATTTACAAGATTTTCGCGATGCACAAGTGTTTGGGGCGATTCCATTGTTCTGGCTATCCTATCGAAAAGAAATCTTGCAAATACCTTCATTCCCATATTTACCAGCCATCTGGCGATCTCCACGATTATTCCGTCGGGGAGACCTTGATTTGGTAGAAGCGCTTCCCGGCGCCCTTCGGCGCAGACAGCACTGTCGTGGAAGAAACGGCCTTTCCGGCGTCCGTCTCGAAGACTTCACCGGCGATTCCGCCGGCGCCCAACTCGTCGCCGTAAACGACCGAGTACCAGAGGCCGGGGATTGTCTTGACCGTGAAGACGGCCTCCGCGGCATCCTCTCCATCGACAGACTCGACGGCAAAGCCGTTTTGCCCGGCCAGTTCCGGGCGCACGGGGACACCGCAGGCCGAGCCCTCGGGATCGAGAACGAGCGTCGTAGCGACACCCTTCTCGGGCGTAGCGAACGCACCCGTGACTTCCACGCCGTCGATGAATATCCGCGGCGTCTCGACATCGGCGGGGATCACGACGCTAGAGGCAAGATCCGGCGCGATCGCCACGGCGCCGACAGCCGCATCTTCATCGGAAGACACAACTACCGAACCGGCGGAGGTGAAATATCCGCCTACGGAATCAGCGAGATTCTCCGCGCCGCTCTCCATATAGCGCATCGTTTCATGCGCATTGCCGCTGTCGGCTCTCGAATAGGACGCGACGGCGTGGGAAGTGCGGACTTTGCCGGCTTCCGCGCTCTCGTTTGCGGAGACGACGGCACCTGCCGCCACATACACCGCGCTGCCCTGAACGAGCGGATTTACGTTGTTCAAGTCTCCGACAACGCCACCAGCCGACGAGGAACTGCCCGTCTCGACGGCAACGCGTCCAGTGGAAGCGAGCGAGACGATGTTGTTCGTGACGACGATATTCTGCGCGCCCGGGCATCCCACCCATCCTGCGAGACCTCCTGCGCACTGATTCGCGACTGTAATGTCACCCTCGGCCGTGTTGCGGGCGAGCGAACGCAGCGTCCCGGCGACATGCACGCGGCAATTGCGAATCTCCGCATAGCTGCCGCTCCCCACCCACACGCTCGCGGCAAGTCCCGCGACACGCTGAGGTCCCTGCACTTCGGCGCCGGGGCGGATGAAGAGCTCCACGCCGTCGATCATGCCGCCCGCGGCGAGATTCGCGGCAAGGACGGCGGCGTTGTGCGTCCCGGATGCGAGGGTGTTGGCGGATGTGCTCACGGTCGTGTCGTTCCAGCGCGAAGCGCGATTGACGACGCGGCCGTAGAGGTCGATCTTGAGATTCTTCACAGTTCCCGCGAGGGCGCGAATGAGCGCGGGGTTCGAGTCGTAGGCGAGCCATGTATCGACAGGGATGGTGAGCGTATGGCCAGCGCCGTCGAGAGTCCCGGAGAACGTCTCGATCGGCAATGGATCGTGCGCGAGCGTGATGTCGGCGGCGAAACGCGCATTGACGCCGGGGTTTGACCGCAGCCAGAACCAATCCTCTTCGCTGTCGAGGAGATACGCGCCGTCCGAATCCTGCTGCGGCGCGGGCCACGACCAGTTGGTGCGCGGCCAGCAGCTCTTGGCCTGATGGCGAGAGAGGGACATGAGGTCGGCATCGTTCCACGAGACATCGGTGTAGTAGCCCCAGCTCATGACACCGCCGTAGCCGTTGGCGCGGCACCAGTTGCACTTCGCTTGGTAGCTCGCCGGACCCTCGAACGTCTCCTTCTCGGTCGAAAGCACCGTGCCGTCGGCCTTCGTAGCGCTGCGGTCCATCCAGATCAGGTCGGCATCCCACCAGCGCGTCTTGTCACTCGGCCACTCATCCTTCAGCCAGCCGACGACCGAACCCCAGCCGGGATTCTGGACTTCGTACGCATACATCGCCTGTCCTACGACGATGCGACGTAGCGGCACGCCGCGCGACGTGCAAACATTGATGCCGGTCATCATAACCTGCGGCGAGGCATTGAGCGTCGTGTTGCCGTATGCCATAGCGTTTATGAAATCGGCGGCGTGGAACGCGGCGTAATAGCCGGACGGCGCCATTTGGTAGCCGAGATTGGAGCAGAACGAAAGGACGTATCCCTTGTCGAAGAACGCGGCGGCGAGATCGCGCATGAGAAGTCCGTAGGCGTGCCAGTCGCGCTGCGTGTTGGCAGTCGTAACGGCATGGTCGCCGGGATATTCCCAATCGATGTCGAGGCCGTCCAGTCCCGCCGATTCCATCACGGCGAGAATGGAGTCGATCAGCTGCTTGCGGCGCGCGGCGGACGCGGCGGCGCAGGCGATCGGCCGCCCCGTGACGCCATCTACTGTTATGGTGCCATCGCCCTTCGTAAGGGAGCCGCGGATCATGCACTTCGGGTTGTATTGGTCGCGAAGAGCCTTGATACGCGCAACTTGCGCGGTGTTGTCGCGTCCGCGCGCGTCCCACGTTGTCTTGAACGTATCGTTTCCGGAGTCGTACGCGACAAGGAAGTCGTTGCAGACGACGATGTCCGTCAGATTGCCGACGCGATCGGCCGGCGAATCTTCGAGTTTCCCGGCCCATGTGCCGGTGAGCGCCGTGCCGTCCTGCCTCAAATACGCGCCGATCTGGTGGACGAACGGGAAGACGCGATGCGGCTGCGTCTCCGCGCCGTTGACGACATCGAAGACGCCGCCGTTCGAAAGCGTGATCTTCGCCGTCGGCACCGAGACCCAGATTTCAGCGTCGGGCGAAATCTCCGGATTGATCGTCGCCGTCACCCAGAGATAGTCGCTGTCCTCGCGCGTGCCGGTCTGCGGATAGAACCAAACGCTTCCCGCCGGGAAGGACGCGGTGAATTCCGTCGCGTCATCCGCCGCCGCTACCGTGGCGGTCGGGCCTGAAGTCGCCTCTGCCTCGTAGAAGCCGTAGTTGTGCGTATAGGGCTGGCGCCAGTATTTGATGTCCGTGATGTCCGCCTTTGTGCAGTTCACGAGACGGAACTTGACGTCGAACGCGCTTGCGTTGCCGCCTAGTGCATTATCGAAGCGAATGCCAAGAAGCGACTCGCGCGCGAGTCCGCGTGTCAGGCGCGGATGGACGCGCACGACAGTCGCAGTCGCACTCGAACTTTCCACATAAAGCCCGGCTTCATCTCCTTCGCCGCCATTGACGAGGCTGATGCTCTGCGCGACGCCGCCGACGGCAACGTTCTCTACAGACACCGCACCCGTGCCGCCCGTGGCAAGGAGCCGCGTACCGCCCGCGACGCTCGTTCCTTCCGGCAGCGCCAACGTACCAATCGCAATCGCCGTGGCGGACATATTGTTGCTGACGATTCCACTTGCCGAATATTCGCCGATCCTAAAGGACTTCAGCTCGTATGTTCCCGGCGAAAGGCTGATGTTGCCCGTGCCGGAAATCTTCGCGAACGAATAGTCGCGCGCAGACATGTCGGTCAGCACGAAGTCGCCTGCGAGTATGAGTTCTGATTGGAAATAGAGATCATTCCACATCAAATACCCGCCCGTTATGCCGTTCAACTCGAGCTTCGAGACACCGTTCACGACATAATCGGTCAGGACCTGACCGCTCGCCCGGAACGCCGGCAACACCAGCGTGCCCGTCCAATCCTCGAACGAAAGCGAACTCGCCGCAGGAAGCTGCGTGAAGGCGACCGTGCCAGCACCGGAGATGATGTATGTCACGCCAGGTTGATAGTCATCGACCGTGGCAGTCTCACCCTCGGTAACCGCGATACGCCGCACGTTGGCCGCCTTCGTCCAGATTTCGATTCGCTTGACGCGGTAGGCCGAGGCGTTCATCTTCTCCAGCCCCTTGGTGTAGGTGTAGTCGAGCGTCTGCGCCCCGCCCCAGAAATGCTGGGCGAAGTTGCCGATGCCGAACTCGGCGGCGGTAGAATCGCTCTGCCAGTTGTTGTAGGCGAAGAGAGCCTGCGCCGGACGGCCAGAGGGCGGCGCAATGCGAAAGACCTGCATGGAACCCATCGTACCGGACGAGCCAAGCGTGTCATTCCAGTCGAACATCGTCTTGCCCGATCCACCGTGAGCCGCCGGAGCGCCTTCGGCTCCTGACTCGCCCCCCGTGTAGTCGAACGGCGAGAACTCTATCCATCCCGTCGCCGTGTCGTCGTCGGCCGCAATATCATCGATGCCGTTGTGGTTCGACTTGACGTGAAGAGACGTGACGACTTGCTGGCGGTTCGCCGTCGGCAGACCGAGGGCTGCAAGAGTCGTTGCGGGTGCGTCCATATCGACCCACACCCACTTGTGCGTCTCGTTGTCGGCACGGACGTATTCGACGAAATAACCGACCTTGCCGATGCTAGTCGCCGGACCTTCGCCATTTACGACCGTCGGCGCGTTGGTGCTGGCGACATCGATTGTCTGCGCAAGCGTGAAACCGTTTATGTAGTCGGCAAGCTCTGTCTTTGCGGCAGCGCCAAGCGAACTGTCGTCCACATAATCGAGATATGAATTGAACGGCCCGTTCGCGCTCGTGAATATGTTCGTGACCTGACTGAGGAATCCTTCCGCCATCTGGTCGTGTCCCCACCAGTCGGGATGCAGACCGTCGGACGAAAGAACGCCAGTCTCAGTCGATCTGACGTATGTATTCAGATCCGCGAGATAGACGCGACCGGCCGGAAATGCGCCGTCGTCACCCTCGGCCTTTGCGACCTGTGCCTTCACGAGCGCGTTGAACGAATCGCTGCGGGCGTTGAGCGTCGCCTTGTTGGCGTAAGTGGCGTACATCGTGGTGGAGACGACGATCTTTGTCTGCGGTAGGTCTTCGAGGATTCTCCACACGACGTTCGTCCAGTTCGCGAAAACCGTTGACGCGTCGCCGACGACGGAAAGGTCGTTGATTCCACCGTGCAGCAGCAAAACGTCTGGATTGCCGGCCTGTGCGCATAGCGTATCGACGTTCTCGACCATGGCGGAGCGCTGGTAGCTCGTAACGCTCGTAACTCCGAGCGTGCCGCCGTGCTTGGCGGAATGCCACTTCCATTCGTCTGGAATGACTGCGCCGGAGGGATCGACGGCGTCCATGAAGTTATCCGTCCCGCTTGCGGTCTGAATCTTGTCGTAGCATCCGACCATCGCCACATTGTAACCGAGAAGCTTTAGCTTCTGCCCGATCAAAACACGATAGTTGGCCTTGGAGTTGCCCGCGTTAAAGCCCTCGGTTATGGAGTCGCCGTAAGGCCAGATTTTGAGAGTCGGCTTGAGGAACTGCGCAGTCTCGTCGTAGACGCGCAGATAAATCGCGTTTACGCCATAGACAAGCTCGGCGGTGAGATTCGACGGCAGATTCGGGATGTTAAGAGTTCCGACGCGCCCGTAACCCGCCGACATTGTCTGCGGCGTCGTCCATTCGGCAAGCTTGTATACGCCGGCGGCGACAGTGTCGTTCGTGACGGCGATGGCGCCGGAAGACGAAAGCGTCCCGATGCTTTCATACGTGCGCGTCGAACCCGCCGCAAAGTTCCACGTCGCATTGTCGGCTATGGAAAGCGTCGCCGCGTCTTCGGGGTTTTCTAGGGGAATCAGATCCCTCGGCGTATAGTAGCCTTTGAAGACCGCGATCTTCTCCACGACGAA
>DEWI01000136.1:8203-9090 GCA_002363575.1 Verrucomicrobia bacterium UBA3214
TTTCGCCGGTCATCGAGTCGAGCGATTCGCCGACGTACGCCCTGAAGCCCTGTACGTTGTCGCGCGCGCAAAGCAGGTAGCCGCCGGTCGCCGACAGGACTGGCGCGGAAGCAAACTCGTACGGCTTGCCGTTGTCGGTGTTGAAATTCCGGTAAACGGCGAGCGTTTTGTCCGCCTTAGTGTATGCGCCGACGTCAAGGCCGACCGTGCCATCGCCAGCCATGCCGCCGAATGCGACGACCGGCGCAGATGTCACGTTCGGCGCGGCGGTGTATTTGACGAGGACGGTCAGTTCGTTCGTATTTGCCGCCGACGTATCGATCACCGCCGCCGCGTCGCCGATGGTGAGCGTCGAACCGTATGTGTCGTCCGCAATCGCAGTTGTGCCGCTCGTCGAAAGCGTATAACCGCCCTTCTCCGCCGTCTTGAAGTCCTTGTACCAGACCGCAAGAGGCTCGATGACGTACGAGTCGGGATCTTCCGGCTTCTGCGCAGACGCAAGCGCAACACTCTTGATGCGCACCGTCTCGCCGCTTACGTAACCGCTGCGATGGGAATAGATGAAATCGACCTTGTGCGTCCCTTCTGGAATCGCGATGTCGGTGGTGGTCCAACTTTCCAACGTGTTCGTCGGCCCGTGAAGCGAATAGGCCAATTTGCCGTCAACCCAAACACAGAAGGATGAATCTGGATGTGTGTGCGGATATCTCACATCGGACCACGGGCCGGCGTTGAACAGCAGTTTCTCGCAATGCTCGAACGTCAGTACGTCCGGACCCGTGACGGTCGTCGATAGTGTGCTTTCCGCCGTGCGCTTTCCAGTGAAGCCGTCGGCGACTTCGAGATACCCTTCGCCGCTTGCCTCCGCCCAGCCGCCGTCGATGGAT
>DEWI01000136.1:9250-9713 GCA_002363575.1 Verrucomicrobia bacterium UBA3214
CGCTCGACACGCCATCCTTCACGACGTATGCGCTGATATATGCAGAACCCGCGCTTTCAGGAACCGTGAACGGCTCCGTGTATTTCACAAAGTCGCTGTTGTTCAGTTCGTACACTTGGTAGTAGATTTCAGCCTCGGGATCGGGATATGACAGCGCAAACTCCGTATCGCCCGGAAGCGAAGAGCCGTATGTCACAGAGCACTTGATCTCCTGCGTCTCTGGGACGCGCGTCGGGCGCCACTGTGAAACATAGGGAGCCGCTTCGAGCAGGACGCCTGTCGAATCTAGGTGGTTGGAAATTGAGAGGCGCGAGCCGTGGTAGATGTGGTTCTTCGAGGAGAAGCCGCCGCAGAAGTCGGCGTAGCCCTGCTCGGCCATGACGGACGACATGGGGGTGCCGTCCACGGCGATCTTGTGCTGGAAGCCGAGCCCGCGCCACGTATTGGCCGGGTCGAAGTTCGC
>DEWI01000135.1 GCA_002363575.1 Verrucomicrobia bacterium UBA3214
TTCTTCACATCGAAGGACAAGTCCGAAGCGAACGCGGCGAACGACGTCATCGCGCAGTGGATCGGCGCGGTGAACGTGGTGTGGGACGGCGGGGTCGCTTCCGTGTCCATCGCGAAGAAGGGCAAGGTGAAAGCGTCGGTCACGCTCGCGAACGGGACGAAGGCGACGGCGAACTCCCAGCTGCTCGTCGGCGAAGCGTGGCTGTGCGTACCGGTCGTCGTGGCGAAGAAAGTGAACATTGCTTTCACGCTCTGGCTGCCGAGCGACGGCGGCGAGGTTGTGGTCGAGGGGCTTCCTAACGGCGCGGTCGCCGGAAAGGCGGGCGCGCTAAAGTTCGGCGCGGCGTTCAAGTTCGACGCGGCGGCGCTTGCGTCGGCGCTCGGCGACGCGACGTACGCCGCGCAGCTGCCGGACGGGCTGTCCGTGGAGCAGGACGGCAAGAAGTGGATCGTGGCCGGCGGGGCGAAGGCCGGGAAGGTGCAGCTCGCGAAAGGCGCGGCGTCTCCGGCGGACATCGACGTGACGAAAGCCGGGGCGAACCCGTCCGCGCTGAAACTCACGTACAAGGCGAAGGACGGGACGTTCAAGGGCACGTTCAAGGCGTACACACTGGTAAATGGCAAGCCGAAGGCGACGACGGTGAACGTGTCCGGAATCCTTGTCGGCGACAAGGGGTACGGCACGCTGTCGGTGAAAAAAACGTCTGTGAGCGCCTCGGTCGAGATCCGGTAGCGGAAGTCCTTCCCCAGCGGTTGAAATCTCAACATGCTGGAGTTTACCCATTTTTGAGCTGCGCACCCACTTCCCGAAGCGGGTGAACGCGCGTCTAATGCCGTCCGCGATGGCGTATGCCGCGAACTCCGGGACTTCGTCAAGCCGCTTTCCGAGGCGCTTCAGATGCTCCGCGAGGATTTCGCGCCTGATGTTGCGGCCTATCCACACCGTGGCGAAATACGCGCTGGCAAGGACAAGCGAGGCCATGTTGCGGATGCGCGTGTAGGTCTTCACCCGGATGTTCTCGAAGCCGTACGACTGCTTGACGAATCTGATGGTTTCCTCGACCCTCCAGCGCGTGAGGTACGCCTCCACGATGCGCCACTGCGACTTGAATGCTCCGTCGACGGGAAGCGAAGTCAGGAGCATCATCGGATCCTATCCGAAGCCCTTGACGATAACGAGATGCAGTTCCTTTTCCGGATGCATCGGGAGCCGCACCGGCATCGCTCCGAACGACACCGGCACGTCGCATTCCTTTCCGTGCGAATCGAACGTGACGTGGTGCGAATGACGCATCGTGCACTGCCTGGCAAGGTCGTGGACCTCGTGCATCCCTCCCCACGACAGGACGCTGCGCCCTTTCAGCCGCACGATGAAGTCGCGGCCTTCCCCGATGAAATAATCGTAGAATGCGTGTTGGTAAACTCCAGAAAGCGCGCCCCTATGCAAGCCGTCATGGAATATGATATAATAGCGGCAACATGGAAAAGATTGCGACAGATATTTACACCTTTTCGGAGCTGCGGAGTAGCGGTTTCACTTACGTCGATAAGACGGAGGCTCTGTATGCAATGGCGTCCGGGGAAAGCGGCAAGCAGTTTTTCATCGCGCGGCCGCGGCGCTTCGGGAAGTCTCTCGCAGTCTCCACGCTGAAGGCGCTTTTCGAGGGGCGGCGCGATCTTTTCGCCGGTCTCGCCATCGAGCCGCTTTGGGACTGGTCGAAGAAGTGGCCCGTATTGCATCTCGACATGGGATCGGCGCAGACGGATACGACCGCGAGATTGGAAAGACGCTGGCGGGCGATCCTTGCAAATGAATGTGCGCGCAACGGCATTGCCTTTAGAGATGACGAGAACCCCGCGACCGTTTTTGAAAATACGATCAACGACTTGGCCGCCGCGTCGGAAGACGGTCGCGCAGTCCTGCTCGTCGATGAATATGACAAGCCGCTTCTCGGCCATCTGATGAAGCCGGATGTCACGGAATTCCGCGACGAGCTTAAGGCGTTCTATTCCGTCATCAAGACGCTCGAAGCGAAGTTGCGTTTCACGTTCATAACGGGGGTTAGCAAGTTTTCGAAGGTCTCGATCTTCTCCGACTTGAACAACCTCAACGACTGGACGATGCACTCCGGCATGGCTACGCTCTTCGGCTATACCCACGAAGAGGTGCTGAAATATTTCCCAGGGCGCATCCACTCGCTCGCCGAGGCGAACGGTCTCGACGACAAGGGCGCGTTCGACGAAATCGTCAAGTGGTACGACGGCTACAAGTTTCATCCTACCGCGAAACCGGTTATCAACCCCGTCTCGCTTGGTCAGTGTTTTCAGAACCGCGAGTTCAACGACTACTGGTCGAAGACGGCGGTGCCGACGTTCTTGATCGACATACTGAAGAAGCATCCTCTCAATTTCGCGTCTATCGACATTACCGACAATCGTTTGGAGGCGTACGAGCCGGAAAATCCAGATATTACGACGCTTCTCTACCAGACGGGGTATCTGACGATAAAGGGTTTCCGCCAAATGGTCGGCATGCGGAAATACGATCTCGGCTTCCCGAATCAGGAAGTGCAGAACTCGTTTGTATCCCGTCTCGCACCTGCATACGCCGGGCTGGAGCCGGACAGAGCGGAAAGCGCGCAGTTCGCAGCGGCCGAAGCGTTGTACGCCCATGACGTGCCGAAGTTTCTGAAGGCGCTGAAGGCGTTCTTCGCCAATATCCCTTACGATCTCACAGACCGGCAGAACGAGCAGATGTGGCAGACGATCGTCTATGTCGTTCTGAAGGCGATCGGCGCAGGCGTTTGGGGCGAAGTCAAGACGCACGACGGCCGCATCGACATGGTCGCGGAAGTGCCCGGCGATATATATATTATAGAGTTCAAGCTCGACCGCCCGGCGTCCGAAGCGATGGAACAGATCAAGGGCAAGGAATACGCCGGGAAATACGCGCTTTCGGATAAGCGCATTACGCTTATCGGCATTTCCTTTTCGTCCGAAAAACGCACGATCGTCGAAGAACTCGTCGAAGAATTCGCGGCGTGAACTTCGCAGTTGAACCTAAGCGTCACAGTTGCAAGGCCGCTATCATGATTGTGGCCTTGCAACTGCGACGTTTGGGATGAACGAAAAAGGTGCGCGCGGGAGCGCGTCCCTCCCGATGTCTTGCGGGATCGGGGTGGGGGGTGATGTAAAAGGCCAGAAGATATGGTTTGGGCGCGCTTCTTGGCCGCCATTTGGCGTGTCCATGTTCACGATGTTTGTCGGCCAGAGTCGTCCGCTTTTGCGACTGGAGTCGCTTTGTCTCGCGACTGGAGTCGCCTTGCCTCGCGACTGGAGTCGCCTTGGCTCGCGACTGGAGTCGCTTTGTCTCGCGACTGGAGTCGCCTTGCTTCGCGACTAAAATCGCCAGAATAATCGTCAAATGAGGGGAAAATCGTGGTTTTGGCAAGGAGCAGCCGCCTCCAGGAGTCGGGATTGTCTGCACATCCGCAGACCGTTGTTTCTCATGCCGCCTTTCCGGCTTTTTGGCTTTGCACCTGAAAGCATGGCAAAGGAGACTTCGCTTTTCACCCGCTTGGTGAAAGCTTAAAACTCTATTCTAGTGAAAACAAAGGCCGCAAGCACGCAACGCTCGGATTTAGATGACGCGCGCAAGCGCGAGGGCGAATACCCGCGACGCGCCCGCTTCCCGGAGAGTCTTCGAACATTCGGAGAGCGTGGCGCCGGTTGTCATGATGTCGTCGAGAAGCAATATGGTGCGGTTGGCGACGGTCTCCGGCGCCGTGACTTCGAACGTGCCGGCGACATTCGCGATTCTCTCGCACCCCCGGAGCCCGGATTGGCGGCGCGGCATTCCCTTGCGGCGCACGGCGCGCGTTGCGCATTCTTTGCCGATGCGCCTGGCGAGCGGTTTTGCCAGATATTCGCATTGGTTGAAGCCGCGCGTGAAGCGATGCGGGATCGTGAGCGGCATGGGGATCACGAGGTCGATCTCGTCTTCGGGGAGGCGGAATTCGCACGCCGCCTGCAGGAAGTCGGTGAAATCGTCGCGCATCCAGATGTGAGAGTTGAATTTGTAGTCAATCACGATGCGGCGCGCGTTCCCCAGGAAAGCGAGGGCGCCGGCCGCTTTCTCGAAGTACGGACGCCTCTCCGCGCAATCGCTGCAAATCCCGCCTTTGACGCCGTCGGGAAGCGTGCGCGCGCAAATTTCGCAGCCTCCAGGCTCGGCGAATTCGAGAGTTTCCAGACAGCGTGAGCAGATATGCCGCGCCGGATGGTCCACGCTGCCCATGCAAATCTCGCAGCGCCGCGGCCATATAAAATCGTAGAATCTCCAGAATTTCTGCACTCGCCGCGTCCTCCTTGCGCGCGGTGGGCTAGATGCGGCGGGCTAGATGCGGCGGGCAGCGGCGAGAGACCGCGCCTGCAGCTCGTCGTCGGAAAGCGGTGCCAGCCCGCGCGAGCGCAGATAGCGCACCGCCTTGCGGTAGGCGACGGATGCGCCGGCCACGCCGCGCAGGGCGGCCGCGTTTTGCCGCGTGAGAAAATCGTTTTCCCAGCTGCCGTCGGCGCGCTGCGTTGCGACGATGGCGCGCGCGCCGCTTTCTCCGGAATATGCCGCGGTGTAGATGGAAGGGCGGCGCGCAAGCTGCGCGCCGCCCGCGGGAGCGCCGCCGCGCATCAGCGCGTGGAATCCGAATGCAAGAGCCGCCGACGCCGCCAGCAAAGCCGGCCACCGCCAGGCCGCGGCGGCTCGGCGGCTTCTCGCATCGAGGGAGGCGCGCATGGCGCGAGAGCGCACGTGGAAATCTTCGAGCGCGGCCTCCAGCCTTCCGGCGGGGATGGTGCAGCGCGCTTTCATTTCCAGCACGAGAGCGCGGCAGGGTCCGCCGAGTTCCGCAAGGGTGTTCTCGAGATCGCTCGTCATTGCTTTGAAAGCTCCTTCTTCAACTTTTTCAGGGCGTTCGACATTCGCGACTTTACCGTGCCGATGGGAATCGAGAGTATCTCGGAAATCTGCGCGTACGGCAAATCCTGGAAAATCCCGAGTTCCACGACGTCGCGGAGCGGTTCGCTCAGACGCGCCACCGCCTGGCGGATTTCTTCGCCCGGCGGCTCCTGCGCGCCTTCCGCCGCAGGGCGTGCCTTCTGCCAGATTTCCTCGCGACGTTCGCGACGCTCGCGGCGCCGGAAAGCGTCAATGCGTACCTGGCGCGCTATCGTGAACAGGAACGTCGAGAGTTTCGCCGTTTCTTCGTACTTGTCGCGGTAGTTCCAGAGCCGCAGGTATGTCTCTTGCAGAAGATCCTCGCCTTCGCTTATTGAAACGCCTTGGCGCCAGAAAAAGTTCAAAAGATTCTTTTCGAACTTCGAAGCCGCCGTCAAGAGATCGTCGCCGGACATCGCTCTGTCACCTTTGAATTGAAGTTGAGTCAAGCCGCTTGCCCCGTCGCAGTTTCACGCGGCCAGGCGCCGCCGCCCCACCGGCATCCCTCGCGCCTTCTGGCAAGGCGTCGCGGGGGGCCGCGCAGGGCGTTGTCAGATTTCGCCGGGCGCGATGATGGCAGCTCCGCCGCTTTTGAATTTCTCGAGTATTTTCGACTGCTTCACGCCGATGTCGTTGTGGGCGAGCAGGAAGAGCGCGGCCGCTGCGAGCGCCAGCCATGCGAGCAGCCCCAGAATCGCGTCGGTTGGCTGCGCAAGCATCTTGTGGACGAATTTCTTGATTGCGATCCTGACAATGCCGAACGTGACGAGGGCGATCGTCAGCACTGCCGCGCCTTGCTGCCACGTGTAGAGATTGTACTGCTCCAGGCGGTTCCAGGCGTAAACACCGGCGGCGGCAGAGCAGGCGCCGCCGACGATCATGCCTAGCGAGCCTGAAAACCCGCGGAACAGCCCGATCACGGCCATCGTGATGACGAAGCCGATTACGGCCCAGTCCCAAGAGCCGGTTGCGAGAGTCTCGAGGACGGGCGCATCTCCGCCGGCGCCTGCCAGGGAGGACACGACAGGGGAAAGCGCATCTGCCAGTTCCGGCATCGCGGTCGATATGGTCATTTGGCGATTCCTCGATCTGCGGTTCGCGCTTCGGCTCGTCGCATCCGAAAGGTTGCGACAGCCGCGCGGCGGCGCTCCCGCCGCGCGCGCGGACGGTTAGCGCTTCTTGGACGGCAGCGATTCGCGGTACAGCTGGTAAACTTCGGCGGCCTTGGCGCGGTTGCTGCGCCGCAGCGCGCGTATCAAGCCGTCGATCGCCGTTATGTCTTTCGCATTGGCGGCTATGGCGCGCGAATACGCCTCTGTCGCGATGGCGTACTTCTTGAGCTCCATTGCGAGGTCGCCGGTCTTGATGAAGGTCTTCGTGGCGCTGGTGCGGTTTTTGCAGGCTTCGTGATACGCCTTCAAGGCGTTCTCTTTGCCGTTTTTCACCTTTTCCCAGCATCGCGCAAGGCCCAGCGCGGCTTCGTAGGAGAGCGGGTCGGCCTTGTTTGCGTTTGCGTAGGCCTGCCGCGCCTTCGTGTACGCGCCCTTGCGCCATTCCGCTTCGGCCTTCTTGAGCTCGCGCGAGCATGCCGCGACGTCGCGCGAGGCGGCGCCGGGGCGCGCGGCGTTGGCTTCGTTGATTATCCTGCCGAGCGCCGGCATTTCATCGCGCTGCACGCGCTGCATTCTCGCGTCGGAGACTTTGCTCAGCTGGAGATACGCGCGGAAGTTTTCGAGCGCCGGTTCGTTGTAGCCGAAGGCGTCGCGATAGAGAATCGCGAGCTGGTAGCGCGCCGTGGCGTTGAAGCGATCCAGAAGAATCGCGCGCATGAACTCTGTGCGCGCGCGGTCGCGCAGCCATTCGCGCTGCATATCCGTGCCGCACAGCGCCATGTCTATGACGCCGAGCGCGGCGAACGCCTGCGACTTCAGCTCCGCTGGGGCGTTTGTCGCCGATGTCAGCGGGAGATAAAGCTCGCGCGCCTTGTCGAGATTGCCTTCATACCAGGCGACTTGCGCGAGAAGCTCCATTACGTCGAGATCGCGGGGAGCCAGCTCCGCGGCGCGGTCGGCCGCCTCGCGCGCCTCTTTGATGAGGCCGCGCGAGATGCGCGTCAGCGCCAGCGAAACAAGCGCATCGACATTCTCCGGCGAGAGCTGCGCGCTCTTCGCGAAAAGTTTCTCGGCCTTTTCGAAGTTCTTCGCTTCGAGCGCGGTTTTCGCTTCGGCTAGCTCGTCGAGGCCGTCGCCGGGCCCGCAGCCGGCGATGAAGCCGAGCGCGGCGCATGCGAGCGCCGCGAATGCGATGCCTTGCGCGCGCCTATGCGCGGATGATGGCGAGAAACTCGTCACGCTTCGCCTCCATTATTTGCGTTGTCTTGCCTTCGAGATTGAGGCGCACGAGCGGCTCGGTGTTGGACATGCGGACGTTCGCCCACCATCCTTCCGTCTGCCACGCATCCACCGAAACGCCGTCCAGCTCGAAAACTTCGCAACTGGCCTTCGCGGAATAAACCGCCTTTATCTTGGCGAGGATTTGCGCCGGCGGCGTCTTGGTCTTCGTGTTGATTTCTCCGGACTGGCTGTATTTGCGCAGCGGCGCGATCAGTTCGGAGAGCGGCTTCCCGGAGGCGGAGACGATGTTCGCGAGTGCGAAAGTCGCCATCGACGAAGATTCCGCCGTGAAATTCGCCTTGAAGTAGTAGTGGCCGGAAAGCTCGCCTGCGAAGATGGCGTCGTTCTCGCGCATCTGCGCCTTGATGAAGGAGTGGCCGACGCGCGACATCATCGGCTTGCCGCCCGCCGCGGCGATCGTTTCCTCCGCCACTTTGGAAGAGCGCAGATCGAAGAAGCACGCCGCGCCCGGCGCCGCCTTGAGAAGATCCTGCGAAACGAGCGCCGTGATGAAGTCCATCGGGATGATTTCGCCATTTTCATCGAGGAAGCCTGCACGGTCGGCATCGCCGTCGAACGCGACACCGAAGGCGTATTTGCCGGGATTCGCCTTGATGAGTTTCTGGAGATCGGCGAGGGTTTCGCGCTCCAGCGGGTTCGCCGGATGGTTCGGGAAATCGCCGTCGTATTCGCCGTAGAGCGAGTCGTATGTCAATTCGGTGCCGGCGAATGCGGCGGCTTCCGCTATCCCCATGCCATTGCCGAAATCCATCGCCACGTGCAGCGGGCGCGCCATATGCGCGAACGTTTTCACGTGCGCGGCGTACTGCGCGGAGATATCGACTTTCTCGACTTTGCCTTTGACAGCGGCGTCTTCGCCGAGATCGCCCGTCTCGACGAGCTTTTCGATCTCCTTTATGCCCGTTGCGCCGGAGATCGGCACCGCGTTGGCGCGGCAAAGCTTGCATCCGTTCCACTCTTTGGTGTTGTGCGAAGCGGTGATCATCACGCTGCCGTCGGGTTTCAGCGTGCCGTTCGCGAAATAGCTCATCGGCGTCGAAGCAAGCCCGATGTCGATCACATCTACGCCTACGTCGGTCAAGCCTTTGCAAAACGCCGCGAAAAGCGAATCGGACGATTTGCGGCAATCTCTGGCGACCACGACTTTCTTTACGCCTGCGAACTTCGCGTAGGCGCGGGCAATCTTCTCGAAAATCGCCTCGCCTAAGTCTTTTCCGTAGATACCGCGGATGTCGTATGCTTTGAATATGCTCATGAAGTCTCTTCCTCCTTGACGATTCTCTGTGGCACATATTATACCAAAAATTTCCACCTCCATGCCGGGCGGAATGCGCAGATTCGCGAATTTCCCGCGCATGCCGCGCGGCGTTCACGCGCCGCGGCGCGCCGCGGCTATCTTGCGCAGGAATGCGAGCGTGCCGGCGGCGAAAGCGAGGAAGGTATCGCGGGGGACGACGCCCTGGAAAGAGCTTGTCAGCGAGGGTTTGTCGGCGGGAAGGGCGCGTATTTCGCCGAATATCTGCTCCGCGCTTTCCACGGGAATGTCGGTATCGCGGTAGGCGGGGCCGGCCTCGCGCGAGAAAAACATCGCTTCGTCATCCATCCAGAAAGGGCGGCGGCGTTCTGTTTCGCCGGGATAGACGAGCCAGACTTGGCGCGCGACGCGCCGCCCGAAGCGCCCGTCCGTTGTGCGTATGCGGGAATATTTCTGGATGTTCTCGCGCATTTCGCGCGTCGGGCGGCGTGAATATTTCGCGTCCAGCGCGATCGCGTACACGGTGGAGTCGCGCCGGCCGTCGTTTTTCGCCAGCTCGATGACGATATCCGGCGACCAGTTGCCTTTCCCGAAGTGGCAGAGCGTCTCGGACGGGAATTTCCACGACTCCTCCTTCGGGAATATCCACGGTTCGTAGCGTATGACGAGCGACCAGTCTTTCGCCAGCGGCGCGCGGACGGTCGTGTTCCTCGCCAGATCCATTGCGAAGCGGCTGTCGATGCTTCTGCCCAGCGCTTCGTCCCAGCCCGTGAAGGCGAGGCCGGCCGACGAGAATGCGGCGACGAGCTGTATAAGCACCCACTGCTCGTACATGCGCGAATTCTTCTTCGCCATCATCGTGCGCGATGGCGATAGACTCCCCCAGTGCGACGTGTCGCGAAGATATTGCAGCACGATGTTTACCGCTTCCAGGTAGTATGCGTTCTCCGCGAACTGCGTAGGATCCGGCGAGAACACTTCTATCGCCACAGGCTCCCAGAACTCCGCCGAAAGTTCGTCGGCGAGCCAGCGCGCGTTTCCCAGCGCTTCATCGTCGCGCTCGCGCAGGCGGCGTATTTTCGGGAGGTCTTCTGTTTCGTAGAGGCTTGCTTCGCCGGGAAGAGACGGGTGCGAGCGGAAGGCGCCTTCGGCCTCGAGACGGCGTATTTCGTCTGCGATGCCGGTGCGGCACTCCGCGATCCTGCGCGCCAGCAGCACGAGGAAGGCTTTGATGAGCCGGTGTTCGGGGATGTCGCGCGAAATCGCCAGCCGCGGCACGAGATACGACGAGCGCGGCGCCGCCGCGCCTGGCGTGAAGCCGCGTTTCATCATCGCGTCGAGCGCGCGCCGCGAGCGGCAGCGCGCCGGCGCGGCAGGCGCAGGCGCCGCCGTCATCGCCGCTTTCGGGGCGCGGCGGATTTCCGCGACAAGCGGGCGCAGGCGGCGCGCGGCGCGGCAGACGCTTTGCAGCTCTTCTTCGAAAGTCTTGAATCTCGCTGATGGAGGATTGGCCGGCCCGCCGCCGGGCGCTTTCGATTTCCCCGTTACGTCCATTACGAGCGAGCGGCAGACGTTCTGGAGATCCACTACCATCGCGCGGTAGTTCGCCCAGCCGATTTTGGATGGCACGACGTACAGCGAGGCCTCGAAAACGCGCGCGGTCTCGCCGCCTTTCGTCGCATCCACGGCTAGCGCGGTCGCGCCGGACGCGCTCTCGAAATAGACTCCGCGCTCGAACTCCATGGAGTTGGTGAAACGGCGGGATTCGAGATGCAGAGTCTCGTCGCCGATTGCGATGGTGTACGTGGCGGCGGCGTCGAAATCGTAAAGCGCGAGCGCATACCACCTGTCCTCGAAAACAGTGGCGTCCTGCGCGTTGCCGGGCGCCGCGCCGGCGTCCCACCAGCGCGATTGCCCGGGCACGTGAATATCTATGAGTTCTATGCGCACGATCGCCCGCAGATGCGGTTGTCAGGATTCGTAGCCGAAGAAATGCTCCTTGGAGCGAAGGCGCGCGATGGCGTCGCGCGACGGCGAGTAGGCGTCGTCGCGGAAGGAATCGACGATTTCCTCTATCGCGCCCAGCGCTTTTCTCTGCGCGATGCTGGTGATCGAGCGCAACTTGCTCAAGACGCGCTGCGCGAGCTGTTCGTCAAGCGCGATGGCTTCCGGCTTCCGGCGATTTGCAAGAAGCGGCGCCGATGTCGCGATGTATCTGGCGATCGCGGAGCGCACGCGCGGGCTTGCCGCCATGCCCAGCGCCGCCAGCGGCGCGGAAAGAGCGTCGAGTATCTTCTCCGCCTGTTGCGGAAGCGGGGCCAGACGCTTCCAGCTTTCGTACGTCGCGAAGGATACTCCGGCGCCGGCGCTGTCGCGCGCCGCGCCCGGCTCTGTGACGCGGCATTTGCCGTTGTCGCGCAGGAACACGAGGTTGGCGCGGTCGAGAAGGCGCGAGGACAGGCGGCGGGTGGTCTCGTCGAAATTCACGGTGCCGATAAAGCGCACGGATGGCGGGAGGGGTATTTCCGCGTATTCGCGAAACACCGCGTCCATCGCGACCGCGTCTTTCGAGAAGCAGCGCAGTATTCTGCGGTCTTGCGGCAGCTCCATGATCTGCATGAAGTCGCTGAAGTAGTGTTCGACTTGCGCGAGATTCATTTCATCCAGGCAGACCGGGTATATGGCGCTCTGCGCACCGTGCCTCGCGTAGTCCGCGCTCGCGAGAACGAGATATTGGTAAAGCCCGGTTTCCGAAGGCGTGAATTCCGCCGTGACGGTGTTGACGTAGCCGAGCAGATCGGCGCGCTCCATCCACGACGGACTTACATTGACGATATGCGTGCCGT
>DEWI01000151.1 GCA_002363575.1 Verrucomicrobia bacterium UBA3214
CGATGCCGATCAGCGCCTGCGGGCCGTAGATGAAGAAGCCTGTTCCCATCAAGAGCGCGGTTGCCTGCCAAATGGGCGCTCCCGAATGGAGTTTCCAGAATCCAAGCGCGCAGAGGCCGGCGAAAAGCATGCAGAATACGCACGTCCGCACGCCCCTGCCCTTGAAAACCTTGTCCGTGAACCACCCTGCGAAGATCGTGCCCACAACGCCGGCGAGTTCGAAGGCGATGACCATCAAGCCGCCCTTCGAAACGTCGATGCCCTTGTACTCCTTCAAGAACGTCGGGCCCCAGTCGAGGAAACCGAACCTTACGACATACACAAAGAAATTGGCGAGCGCGCAAAGCCAGATGACTTTATTGGTGAAGACAAGGCGGCGGCGATCCGCATCCGTCACCTTGCGGACAGGGGCGGCGTCGCTGCCGCGCACGTCGGAAAGATCCAGTTCCGGCAGTCCATCCTCGGCAGGGCCGTCTTTGACGAAGAAGAAGCAGAATACCGCCGCAAGGGCGGCAAGCGCCGCCGGGACGTAGAAGCACCAACGCCATCCGAAGCCGATCGCGAACAGGAGAGAACAAAGCCCGAGAGCGAGCGCGGAGCCGAACGAGTGCGACGTATTCCAAATCGACATCTTCGTCGCAAGTTCTTTCGGATGAATCCAATGCGTCAGCATCTTCGCGCACGGAGGGAAGCCCATGCCTTGCGTCCAGCCATTCAAAATCCAGAAAGCCGCGAAAAGGATGGTGACCGAAGAACAGCCGAACAATAGATTCGCTATCGCCGAAAGCGCCAGCCCGATCGTCATGAAAACGCGCCCGTTGAGCTTGTCCGCCCAGAAGCCGTTTGCGAAGCGGCTGATTCCGTAGAGCACGCCGTGGATGGTGAGAATCGTGCCGATCGTCTCCTTTGTTATCACGCCTTCCTCGAGCATTCCGGGCTGCGCCATGGACAGATTCTTGCGCGTGATGTAGAAAAACGCATAGGCGATCATGCTGCAGACGATGAAGTTCCACTGTCTGCGCTTGAATCTCTTCGCTTCATCCTTATCCATGCTGATTCCTCCTTGTAACGGTTTTTGCCGGCCCTCGCGCGGCGTTGCGCCCTGCTGGTTCCCGCCGCCTTCGGGCTCCGGCCTGTCCTGGTGCTGAAATTGTCAAAATGTTTTTCCGGCGCCGCCGGCGCGCCACGAGATCGCGAGAGCGATGCTCAAGGGCGGGCGCCCGGCTGCGCGACCTTGTCGAAAGTCTCGACGACGATGGCGGGCGGCGTGCCTTTGTAGAGCGCAAGATCTTCGCGCGTCGTCTCCCCGGAAAGCACGCAGACGAAATCCACGCCGGCATTGTCGGCAATCGCCTTGTCGGTATAGAGCCTGTCGCCGACCACGGCTATCTCCTCCGGCTTGAAGCGCGCCAGCACCGGCGCCAGGAGCGTTGGCGAAGGCTTGCCGAATACATGGCTCGGCTTCATGCCGTTCGTAGTCTCCAACAGGCGCATCATACCGCCAATATCCGGGATCGGGCCGCGTTCGGACGGGCAGCAGTTGTCGGGATGCGTCGCCACGAAATCGACGGGCGTTTGATTGCGCGTACGCACCGGGCACATCGGCGACGGCGGAGTGTTGCGCATGTTCCAGAGCGCGGCGGCGTCCGCCAGCTTCGCGTACGTCAGCTCCTTGTCGTAGGTAAGCGCGATCAGCTCGTTGCGCTCGGGATCGAACTCGAAGCTGACGCCGGCGTCGGCGAGGCGCGAAGCCATATGGGCTTTGACTTTTTCGCTTGCCAGCAGATACACCGACTTGAAGCCCTTCTCGCGGATGTACGCTTCGAGCGTTATAAGCGGCGTCAAAATCTGCTCTGGCGTCACGGGGATGTTCGCGCCGGCGATTTTCACCATGTACTCTTCCGGGCACTTGGACGTGTTGTTGGTCAAGTAGAAAAACGAGAACCGTCCCGACCGCGTGCCATCGATAACGAAATCGACGGCGGAGCGAATCGGCTCCGGGCCCATGAACAGCGTGCCGTCGAGATCGCAGACGAACGCCTTCTTCTTGCTTAGTTCGAACATGCTGGAAATGCCGTATGGGGTTTGCTGATGCCGGTAGTGCCGCGGCCTACATATTCGCAGTCGCGACTATATCGATACCGGTGGAAGCCACATCGGGAATGATGACATCGCCGATTTTCACCGGCAGCTGCACCGTCGTCTGATGCAGCGCGAAGAGGACATCGTTTATCTTTCCCTTCGGCACGGCGACGCGCGTCTTCACCGGCAGAGGTTTGCGCATCCCGGCCACGCGCACAAGGCCCGTTACCATTCGCGTGGGGTTCACGATTTCCGCCTTCGCATAGACCGCGCCGCGCGCGCACGCATTCCCGCTGACGGCGACATTGCCGTCCGCGGACTTTTCCACTTCCATCTCGCATCCGCGAGGGCAGTTGATGCAAATCATCTTCATGATAGAGACTCCTCTCGGTTTTAGCGCCCCGCGCCGGCGAACGAGCGTGCGGCGAGCGCCGCGGCGTAGCGGGCGGCGGAACGCCCGGCGATTTCGCTGTCCCTGCTCACCCAATCGACAAGATCGTACACCCTGACGACATTGCCGCCAGCGAAAATCCCGGGCACGCTTGTGGCCATGTTCTCATCGACGCGCGGGCCGCGCGTCGCCTTGTCCATCTCCACGCCGGCCTTCTTCGTGAGTTCGTTCTCGGGAATCAAGCCGCAGGAAAGCACGAGCGTGTCGCAGTCGAAATGCATCTCCGTGCCGGGGATAGGTTTGAGATGTTCATCGACCTTCGAAACCTTTACGCCGGTCACGTGCTCGCGCCCTTCCACGTCTGTCACCGTATGCGACAGGAGAAGCGGGATGTCGTAGTCGTTCAAGCACTGCACGACGTTGCGCATGAGCCCGGAAGATTTCGGCATGATCTCCACGCACGCGAGGACTTTCGCGCCGGAGAACGTAAGACGGCGCGCCATGATCAAACCAATGTCTCCGGAGCCGAGGATTACGACGCGGCGACCGGGCATTATGCCGTCCATGTTGACGAGCCTCTGCACTGTTCCGGCGGTATATACCCCTGCCGGGCGCGTTCCCGGCGTCATCAGAGCGCCGCGCGGACGCTCGCGGCAGCCCATCGCCAGCACGACGGAGCGCGTGCGGTAGATCTTCAAGCCGCCGCGCGGCGACATCGCCGTCACTTTCGCGCCGCCTTCCGCCTGCGGCTCGATCGCTAGCACCATCGTGCCGCAGACGATCGGCACGCCGAGCGCTTCGGCTTTATCGACAAATCGCTGCGCGTATTCCGGTCCGGTCAGCTCTTCCTTGAAGCGATGGAGACCGAAACCATTGTGAATGCACTGTTGCAAAATCCCGCCCGGCGCGTCGTCGCGCTCGATCACAATGACGCGCGCGGCGCCGTCTTCCTTCGCTGCGCACGCCGCCGCGAGTCCGGCAGGGCCTGCGCCGACAACGAGGACGTCGAGCGTTGCGTCGTCTGCGCGATCATCGCCAGCTTCATCGCCGGCGGCACGCTTGACGAGCGCCTTCGGCGCGGTCTTGCGCGAAACGAGAAACGCCTCCGGCTGGAGAGCAAGTTCGGAACCGAGCAATTCAATAAGGCGCGGCGTGCAGAAGCCGCCTTGGCAGCGTCCCATACCGCTGCGCGTGCGGCGCTTGATGCCATCTAGCGTGCGCGCGCCGACTCTCGCGCGGATGGCCGCGCGTATCTCGCCCTCCGTGACATCCTCGCAGCGGCAGACCACGCGGCCGAACGACGGATCGCGCGCGACAAGTTCCGCGAGTTCGCCGGGCTTCATCTCGCGCGTCTTCGGCCACCACGAGACGTCTTTGGAAAAGAGCGAAGGATTCTTCTTCGAGACGCCGAGGCTGCCGGCGACTTCGCCGGCCAGAAAGACCGCTATGGCCGGCGCAGACGTCAGGCCCGGAGATTCGACGCCGACGGCGTTGAAGAATCGCGGCGCGCCTTCGGCTTCGCCTAGTATGAAGTCGCCGACGGTCGTCTCGTGCGCGCGCAGACCGGAGAATTCCGCGATGACTTTGCCGAGCGGCAGGCCCGGCCACGTGCGGCGCGCGCCCTCCTTCACTTTCTCCAAACCCTCGAAAGTCGTAGCCTTGTCTTCCTTGTCGGGGATGTCCTCGGCTGTCGGGCCGACGATCAGCGTGCCGTCAACCGTCGGGGAAACGAGAATGCCCTTGCCCATCTTGCCGGGGCATTGGAACATTGTCGAGCGGAACGCGCCTTCTTCGTCGCGGTCGATCATCAAATACTCGCCGCGCCGCGCCGCTATCGAATACTTCTTCGGGCTGACGAGGTTGTTCAGTTCGTCGGAGTGTATGCCGGCGCAGTTCACAACCGCGCGCGTCTCGAACACCCTGCCGTCGGCGCACGCGATGCGATAGACGAAATCGCCGCCGCCATCACCGGACGCCGCTACACGCTCGATATTCTCCACCTTCGCATCAAAGAAGAACGTGGCGCCGTTGGCCGCGGCGTTCTCCGCGGAGCGGAACGTCAGATCGTACGGGCAGCAGATGCCGCCCGTCGGCGCCCAGAGCGCCGCCGTGGCCTCGCTTGAAACATTCGGCTCGCGGCGCCGCAATTCTTCCCGGGAAAGGATTTCGGTGGGCACGCCATTCTCTTCGCCGCGCGCCTTCAATTCCTGAAGATGCCGCTCGTCCTGTTCGCCGAACGCCAGCACAAGCGAGCCATTGCGGATGAACGGCGTCTTCAGCTCGCGGCAGACGTCTTCGAAAAGACGGTTTCCGAGAACATTGTATTTCGCTTTGTTCGATCCGGGCTTGGCGTCGAAACCGGCATGGACGATCGCGCTATTCGCTTTCGAAGCGCCTTCGGCGACATCGCTGCCGGCTTCGAGCACCGCCAGGCGGAGATTCCAGCGCGAGAGCTCGCGTGCCGTCTGGCAACCGACGACACCCGCGCCAATGACTATTGCATCGTATTTCATCGAGATCAGTTATTGTTGGAATGCCTGTTGAAAGTGGTGTTCCGCGAACAGGTATGCACGGTTATTTCCCGGCGGCAAGCGGTGCCTTCCCGGCGTTCCAGTCGTCGAGCTGCTTTTTCGCGCAGTTTGTGGTGACCGTCTGCACGCCGCGGCGGAACGCTTCCACCGTATCGGAAAGTTTGTCCACCGTCCAGACGTGGAATTCGAAGCCGGCATTCCTGACCGCGCTTACATATTCCGCCGTGACGATTTTCCTGACGTAGCAGCAATCGACGCCATCGACGCCGAGTTTCTTCAGCTTCGCGATCAAAACCTCCGGCTTTGCATAGCCTTTTTTCTTCGGCGACACAAGCAAATACACCTTGTATTCTGGCATGGCTTTCTTGAGCGCCGCGCAAGTCGCTTCATTGAACGAAATGAAGAGCGCATTCTCCGGAGTGGCGCGCTTCTGGGCGGCGAATATCTTCTTGACCGGCTCGACTATCTCGGGACCGGTCTTGACTTCCACGAAAATCTTTCTGCCGTCCCTCGCGAGCTCGAGGACTTCTTCGAGAAGCGCGGGGCGCGTGCCGGCGAACTTGGAGCCTTTCCATTTGCCCCACGAGCCGACATCGAGCGCCGCCACTTCTTCCCAGCTCGCTTCGCTGCACTTGTTGGTATTGGCACCGGCCGTCGTGCGCGTCAAATCATGGTCGTGGAACGTGAAGACGCGCCCGTCCTTCGTAAGATAGATATCGCACTCGAAGCCGAAACCGCGGGAAACCGCCATCTCGTACGCCGGGAGGGTGTTTTCCGGCGCGTCCATAGACTCTCCGCGATGCGAAATAAGCGTCGTCTGCGAAGGTACGGAAATCTGCGCCGCGCCGGCCAGCGCCGCCGCTCCGCATGCCGCCGCAAAAACACTTGCACGTTTGAAAATCGCTCTTGTGAACATTATTTTTCCTTTCTCGTTTGCCTGTGCGTCATAGTTTACCATTCCTCGCATGGCGCGCCAAGTGACTCCGTGTTGCAATTTACGCCACGACGAATTGCATTTCCGCCCGGTGAATGCATAATACATCCCCCGGGCGCGACGGAATGGGCGCTATTTTGGATGAAAGCGTATCGGGCGCATCGCGGCGGCAATTCCGCCTCGAACGCCCTACTTCTTTGAAGGGATCTTTTTGAACACCGTCAAAATGTTGCGGTTGCGTTCCCGCCGATAAGAGATGTCGTCGGCGAGTTTTTTCACCATGAGAATGCCGAGACCGCCGATTTGGCGCTCGTCCGCGCCAAGCGACGTGTCAGGATCGCTGTGCGCGAGCGGATTGTACTCGATGCCGTCGTCGATAAAGACCA
>DEWI01000122.1:0-3170 GCA_002363575.1 Verrucomicrobia bacterium UBA3214
CATGCCCGCGCCGCCCGCTCAAAAGTCCTCCGAACTCATTATCTTCGCGCCGCCGAATCTATCGACCTTGATGCAAAGCCCGGAATCCGGCTGCTGACCCTCGCGGTAAATCCACACCGTGTGCGCTTCGCAGCGCCCGTTCACTTCCCACACGATGCTGACGTTCTCCTGCAGCTCGGCATCCGCGGCAGGCGCCGCCGTCGCGGCGGCGGTTTCTTCTTGCGCGGTTTTCTGCTCTGCCGCCTCCTTCTCTTCCGCGCTTTTGCGCTCTTCGTTGTATCTTCCGAGGAGGTAATCGACGTTGGAGAACACCGAAATACCGGGGCGCACCCGCCGCTCGTCGCGCCGCTCAGAGGCGACGCGCTCGTCGCCTTTCGTCACCTTGATGCGTATGCCCTTGACGACTTCATCCGAAATCGGCGCGAAAAAGAAATCTTCGCTGCTCGTGCCTTCGCCGCCGCCCGCCGCGTCCGCGGCGGCCTCCCCTTCCCAGAGCTGGACGCGATCGCCGGAAATCGTCTCGGCGAATTGCGGGCCGTTGCCGTTCATCATGCGCGCGGCCGTGATCTCGACGCGCGCGCAGATATCGCCATCGACCATCTTTTCGGAATATGTGATGATCGCCGGCTGCTGCGTCACGAGCGCGGTGGAGCGCGCATGACGGATGGTCGCGTAAATATCGCGGGAGGCGCCGCGCATCCTCGCAGCGCCCTTCCCGGCGTTCAAGCCCATCACGGCAACCGTCGCCATTATGCCGATGATCGCGACGATCGTGACGAGTTCGAGAAGCGTGAAAGCCCTGCGCATCGACTATGCCGCTCGCGAAACCACTATGCCGGCGGCGCGACCGGCGCGCTATTCCTTCGACTTGGCGATGCGGTCGCTGCGCACATCGTCGTCGTTGCCGGATTCGCCGTCGGGGCCGTTGGAGATGATGACGATATTCTTGCCCTTCTTCTCCATCCTGTAGTCGTTGCCCCACGGATCTTCAAGCGAGCCTTCGCCGCCCTGCAGATAAGGGTCGTCGCCGCTCACGAGCGCATTCAAGTCGGAAGGATACTTCTTCGTCGTCATCTTGTACGTCTCGCAGGCCGACTGGATGTTGCGGACGGCTTCCTGCGCCGCAGTCACTTTCGCCTTGTCGAGGCTTCGCGTGATGCTGATCGTCGCCACCGTGCCGAGAATGCCGATGATCGCGACCGCGACGAGAATTTCGATCAACGTAAAGCCCTGACGCATCAACTGGACGGTTTCTTTTTCGTTCTTCATTTTCTTCGCTCCTTCGTTTGAAAATGCTCCGCCCGAGGGGGTTATTCCCAATCGAGCACGACCTTGCCTGACTTGCCGCCGATCATCGCCTCAAAGCCCTTTTCATAGTCGGTGTACTTGAAGCGGTGGGTGATGACCGGCGCGATATCCAGTCCGCCCTGGATCATCGCGCCCATCTTGTACCACGTCTCGAACATCTCGCGTCCGTAGATGCCCTTGATCTTCAAGCCCTTCCAGACGATATGGTTCCAGTTCACCTTCGTCTCGGGCCCGTGGAGACCGAGCAGCGCGATCCGCCCGCCGGTGTTCATGGACTCGATCATCTGGTTCAGGCAAGGCGCCGCTCCGGACATTTCGAGCCCGACGTCGAAACCTTCCACCATCCCGAGCTCGCGCATCACATCGGCGAGATTCTCCGTGCGCGCGTTCACCGTGCGCGTCGCGCCGAGCCGCCGCGCCAGCCCGAGGCGGTATTCGTTTACATCGACCACGACGACGTTGCGCGCGCCGACATACTTCGAAATGCCGGCCGCCATTATCCCGATCGGCCCCGCGCCGGTTATCAGCACGTCCTCGCCGACCATGTTGAAAGACAGCGCCGTGTGCGTGGCGTTTCCAAACGGGTCGAAAATCGCGTAAAGCTCATCGTCGATCGACGGCTCGCAATGCCAGACGTTCGTCTCGGGTATCGCCAGATACTCCGCGAACGCGCCATCGCGATTCACGCCCACCCCGCGAGTCTCGCGGCAGAGATGGCGCTGCCCGGCGCGGCAGTTGCGGCAATGCCCGCAGACGATGTGGCCTTCGCCGGAGACGCGCTCGCCGACCTTGACGCTCTTGACGTTGGAGCCGACTTCCACTACTTCGCCGACATACTCGTGGCCGATCGTGAGCGGAGGCTTGATTTCTTCCTGCGCCCATTCGTTCCATTCGTAGATGTGGACGTCGGTGCCGCATATGGCCGTCTTCTTGATCTTGATGAGAACATCGTTGATCCCGATTTCGGGCATCGGCTTTTCCACCAGCTCAACGCCCTTGCCGGGCTTTACTTTCGCGATTGCTTTCATGCCGCATATTATACCATATTTGCGCCGCGCTTTGGGCGATGGGCGCCCGGCTTGCGAAGCAAACCGGGCGCCGGCCTCACGAGACGCTGCGCGGCGGGAAGCGATGCTCCGCCACGACGACGCCCTCGTCGGTATTGTGCACCCTGACGAGCAGCGAGCCGTCGTCCACCTTGCCCTCGACAAGGGTCTGGAAATTGCGCCCGGGCCCGCCGCCGATGATCGTCGCCCACGAGCGCCCTTCCGCCGCGGGATGGTACTTGTAGCAATGCAGGTGGCCGGACAAGACGAGCTGCACGCCGTGCTCCGTGAGAATCGGTCCCCAAAGCTCCGCGCATTCCTTCTGCCAAGCAGCGTAATCCTCGAGCAGCGTGCCGGGATTCGCGCCGGGCCAGACTTCGAGAATCGGGATATGCGTAAAAGCGACGATATACGGCGCGTCGGCGATTTCCCTGCGCTCGAATTGATCCTTCAGCCAAAGGGCCTGCGCCTTGCGGTATGCCGTGAATTGCGACATTCCGCCATTCGCGGGATGGTTGTCCGGCTTGTCTTCGCCGGTATCGAGGCCGATAAGCGCGATCTCCCCCATGCGAATCGCGAAATTCCTGTCCAGCGCAATATCGCGAAGCTTGCGCTCGGACGCCAGGCGCGGCATCATCACTTCGCCGAGCCGCTTCACAGCGTTGCCGCGGAAGTCGTGGTTGCCGCGGTTCAGCGCGATCAGCGTGTCGGCGCCGTAGCCGTCGTTCTCGGGGACGGCGAGATAGCAGCGCACCAGATGCTCGCGGTCGTCGATATGGCTGCTGGGGACATCGCCGTTCCATACGACGAGCGGCA
>DEWI01000122.1:3231-3530 GCA_002363575.1 Verrucomicrobia bacterium UBA3214
CTGCGGTAGAGCTTCGTTATCTTCGCCATCTGCTTGTACCGCGTGTGCGTATCGGTCATCATCGCGAAGTGCGAAGGCGCGTTCTCTCCGGGCGTCACGAACGAATGCGTCTTGCTCCAGACTTTTTCCGAAGGCTTCGTCCAGTATCCCGTGGGGCGGGAGAGTTTCGCGGCGCCCGCGCGGTACCAATAGCGCCGTCCGGGCTGCAAGCCCTCGATGCGCACGCACAGCACGCGATCGTCTATCCCCGCAAGCGGCATGCCCTCGGCCATGAACGTCTGCGCATTCTCCAATCCGGG
>DEWI01000122.1:3607-4091 GCA_002363575.1 Verrucomicrobia bacterium UBA3214
CCGTTGGCGAGCGCCGTGACTGCGAACGCGACGCCGGCGGAAGTAGGCGCAGGGCATTGCAGCACCGGCTCGCCGTCGAGCAATCCGTCGGGACGCGCCGTCTCGAATGCGTTGTAGGCGTCGTAGGCTCTCTGCTCCGAAGGCATCATGGCCGACGCGCTCTTGGCCGCGCCTGCCAGCGAAAGCGACGCCACGGCTTTCAAAAACGTCCTGCGGCTGGTGCCAGCCTGCACATCTTCTTTTCTCTGCATTGCGACGAACTCCTTTCAATCCTGCCGCCCTTGGCGGCCGCGCCATATTATAGCATATTCCGTCCCCGCCGCACGCGGCGCAGGGAATTTTGGCTTTTCCGCTCCGTGCATCGTATCCACCGCCATGCGAAGCACGGAAAATCCGCGCCGCCCCCTTGCAAGACACGGCGGAATATAGTACAATATGAGCATAAACTAGGATAGGGGATATGACACGCACACGCCATGATATC
>DEWI01000074.1 GCA_002363575.1 Verrucomicrobia bacterium UBA3214
TCAAGGCGAGAAATTACGCGCAGAAGAAGATGCAAGTCTTGTGGCTGCGCTTTCTCACCGAGATAAACGAGCACACGAAGAAAGCCGACAAGGCGCTTGTCGAAGACCCGCACGTGAACGAGGCGCTGGAAATCGTGGAGGAGTCCGCTCTCAACGCCGCAGAGAGAGCCGAGTACGACGGCTTCTGGGATCATGTGCGCCGCAATACCGCCCTTATGGACGACTTGAAAGAGGCGAAGACCAAACTCGATGCAGCGGAAACAAAGCTAGACGCGGAAAAAGCGCGGGCCGACGCCGCTGCGGCCGAGCGCGATGCAGAAACGGCGCGAGCAGACGCGGCTATCGAGAAGTTGCGCGAAGACAAGCTCCAGACCGCCCGCAACCTTAAGTCCATGAATCTTACCAACGCGCAGATTGCTTCGGCGACAGGTCTTTCTGCCGACGAAATTGCTGCGCTGTAAACGTAAACTTAAATCCTGAATCGATAACGCCGGGATGACGGGGGAGCGATTACCCGTTCACCGGCGGTTGCCTGTCAGAGCAATATCGAGAAGGGGGATGGGGAAAGGGATTGGAAGGCGGGAGAAGGGGGCTGGAATGCCTGGGAGGGCCCTAGGCATTCCAGTTTTTCAAGATTTCAGGCTCGTTTTATATACTGAGGGTACTATCTTATATGGTGTAGAGGTGTGAATGGGTGGCGGGTTTGCATGTTCACGGCGATTCTACGGCGGGTGGCGAAAGGTGGTGCGAGCGGGTCGTTCCGTCCGCTTCGCGTGTATAGCGCGAGCCAGCAGCGTTTCAGCGCAAGCGGGTCGCACGCGGCGCGCTCGATATCTTCGCGGCGGAAAACGCAGTCCAGCGTGATCGCGCTGGAGGCGACGACCGTGCCGCGCGCGATTACGCGCCGCGAGTCGTCCTCGAGAAACACGCCTTCGTCTTCGGCGGTTTGCGACGTTTCAAGGCCCGTTCCGGCCACATACAGCGTGGCGTCGGGAGTGATTTCGCCTTCGCGTTTGGTGACGGTGTCTATGCAGCTTCCGATATGCGGGGCGGGCGTCTCGTTTTCGCAGGCATTGACCGGCTCCAGGGCATCCAGGACATGCTTCAATTCTTTTCCCGGCGCGAGCGTGACGGAAAGGGCGTTGCGGCCGCGTTCGAACGCGCCATTCGCCCCATACACGCAGCCGCGGATGGCGAGCGAAAGCGAAAACGCGCCCAAATTGAGCTTTTTGCCCTCGGAAAGCGCCCGCACGATGTACGTAGCGACCATATTGAGGTAATATTTCGCATCAACCTCGTCAATCCGCATCGTCGCGGCCATATCCGCCGCCACGCCATCGGGATCGAGCACGGCATTATGCGTCACGCGGCAAGCGCGTTTGCGCGTGTCGCCGTCGATGTGCGCCGCAACGCCCATCGTCTTGAAAATCAATTTTGAAGTCTTCATAGGTTTCCCTCCTGATATTTATATTGACGCGCCAGGGGATTCGACAGGGATTTTTTTTGCGCTCGACAACTGACGGGCGTCGCTTTCACGAATCGCAAGACTCGCTCAGGGCATCGACGCGACTCGAAATATCGTCCGGCGGGCGTCGGTTTAGCGTCTTGGAAGCGTCAGACGATATTCCAAGGCCCGCCGGTTGGCAAACCGACGCCCGCCGGTTTGGATACAATAAAAGCGGAAATGCCGATCCCCCAAGGCTATTCGCATAAGAGCGATTATGTAAACTAGCGGGATGTTATATCAGGGATGTTAGGAAAAGCCGGAGAAACAGGAAAATGGGACAAAAGATCCCATCTCCTGCTTCTCGTGCAGTTAGCGAACTGAAATGCGGACGATAGAGCCGCCTGCGGGAATCAATAGCCGTTGCTTCTCGTGCTGTTAGCGGGCTGAAAAAGCTGACGGTAGAGCCGCCTGCGGGAATCAATAGCCGCAGTTCATAATGGAAGATTCGAAGCCGAAGGTTGCGGCGATGAGAGCGGCGCGAATCCACATGCCGTTTCTCATCTGGCGCCAGTACATTGCGCGAGGATCGTGGTCGCAGCAAGTGGAAATCTCGTCGCGCCGCGGCAACGGGTGCATGATGATGGCGTCTGGTCCAAGGAGCGCCAGCTCTTCGGGACCGAACTTGAAATTGGAGGTGTCGATTTTGGACGAATCGCCCTTGGCGGAATCCCATTCATCCTGGATGCGGGTCATATAGACGGCATCGGAGACACGGGTGGCTTCCTTCAGATTGTCGGAAACTTCGAAATCGATTCCCTTTTTCGCGAGAATCATAACGACATCCGCCGGGACTTGGAGCTCCTGCGGAGCGACGAAAATCTGGCGGACGTTCTTGAAGTTTGTGAGCAAATACGAGAGCGAGCGGACGGTGCGGCCGCGCATCAAATCGCCGCAGAACGTGACGGTGCGTCCGTCGAGACCGCCCTTGTTCTCGAAAGAGCGCACGAGGGTGTAGATATCGAGAAGAGCCTGCGTCGGGTGCTGATCCTTGCCGGAGCCGGCGTTGAGAATCGGGATGGGGCGCTCGGAGTTGGAGAGTTCCCAAGCCATTTTCTCGGCCAGTCCCCTTTCCGGCGAACGCATGATAATCATGTCGAAATACGACGAGAACGTCCTGATCGAATCCTCGTGGCTCTCGCCCTTGAATTCGGAGGACGTGGCGGCGTCGCGCACGGAGCCGGTGGTCATGCCGAGAATCTGGCAGGCCGCCAGGTGCGAGAGGAAGGTGCGCGAAGACGGCTGCGAGAAGTAGAGCATCGCCCTTTTGTGGGACAGCACGTTTTTCAGGTAGAGGGCGCCCTCTTTCGATTTATTGATGAATCTGATGCGGTTGGCAAGCGCGCACAGTCTCTCGAGATTGGCGCGGTCGAACTGCTGCGCGAAGAGAGTATGGTACGGCATCCCATCGCCGCCGGGAAGCTCGAGATACGGTTTCTTTTCCTCCAGGGGCAGGCTCTCGAAAGCCTCCCAGGAAATCTCTGTCAATTTTGCCATTGCGTGTCCTTTCTTGTTCAAGATTTCTTTTGGCGCGGCCTGTCAGCTGCGTATGGCGCCATCGCCGGTGACCATGTATTTGTAGGTCGTCAATTCTTCCAGGCCCATCGGGCCGCGCGCGTGCAGCTTGTCCGTGGAAATGCCGATTTCCGCGCCCATGCCGAATTGCGCGCCGTCGGTAAAGCGCGTCGATGCGTTGTGATAGACGCAGGCGGAATCGACATCGCGCAAGAAGCCGGCGGCGCGTTCCGCGTCGTTTGTGACGATGCAATCGGAGTGGTGCGAAGAGTTGGCGTTTATGAACTCCACGGCCCCCTTCCAATCCGGCACCGTCGCGACATTCAGCTCGAGCGCGAGATACTCCACGCCCGCGCCGTCGTCGTGCAGCGTCACGCCGCGATCGGCCGCCCACGCGCGCACCATCGGGAGGAAAAGCGGCGCGAGCTTCTCGTGCACGAGAAGCGTCTCGACGGCGTTGCAGGCGCTCGGACGCTGCACCTTGGCGTTGTCGAGAATCGCCAGCGCCATCGCGAGATCCGCCTTGTCATCGACGTAGATATGGCAAACGCCCTTATAGTGCTTCAAGACGGGCACGAGCGCCGCTTCGCACATGGCGCGGATCAGGCGCTCGCCGCCGCGCGGAATCGCCACATCGACGTACTTCGTAGCGCGCACAAGCTCCGCGACGGCGGAATGGTCGAGCGTCTCGACGAGCTGCACGGCGCCGGCGAGCGCCACCCTTTCGCCTACGGCGAACGGCGCGAGCGCCTCGCGGACGGCGCGGGCGAGCGCGATATTGGAGCGTATCGCCTCCTTGCCGCCGCGAAGGATGATAGCATTGCCGGTCTTCAGGCAGAGCGCAGCCGTATCGACGAAGACGTTCGGACGCGATTCGAATACGACGGCGACTACGCCGAAAGGCTCGCGGACTTTGGAAATAGAAATGCCGCTCGGCATTTCACGGCGCCATATTTCTTCGCCAACGGGATCGTGGAGCGCGGCAACCGTGCGCACGCCGCCGGTCATTTCCGCGAAGCGACCGGGAGTGAGCGTGAGCCTGTCGATGA
>DEWI01000055.1:0-316 GCA_002363575.1 Verrucomicrobia bacterium UBA3214
ATATATAGCCGGGGGTGGAGCATGCAAAGCATGCTGAACCCCCGGTACCGACGCAAAAGTGAATCGAACCCCGAAGGGGTGGCACAATTACTTCGGCGATATTGAAGCACCCGTTGTGTCACCCCTTCGGGGTTTGATCGTTCTTCGAACGCATTCCGGGGGTTCCGCGCGCGTTGCGCTCCACCCCCGGCTATTTATGTGTCGCCCCTTCGGGGCTTTGCGCTGCACCCCATCCGGCGTTGTGCCACCCCTTCGGGGTTTGGTCCTCTTTTGTGCCAACACCGGGGGTTTCGCATGCTTTGCATGCTCCACCCCC
>DEWI01000055.1:362-8278 GCA_002363575.1 Verrucomicrobia bacterium UBA3214
GCATGCTCCACCCCCGGCTATATATGTGTCGCCCCTTCGGGGCTTTGGGCGCACACCCCAGACGGGCGGCGGCGGGGGCGTTAGCGTGCGGCGGGGGCGTCTTTGCAGATTTCCAGCGCCAGCAAGGCGAAGGACGTGCAAAGGACGCTATCGCTTTCCCAGAAGCGATTGTTCTCGTTGAACCACGAGCCGTCTTCGCGCTGGAGGGAAACGAGTTTCGCGGCGAGTTCCTTTCGCCAGGCGTGTCCGCCGACATCCTCGACTTTCGCGGCGTCTAGAGCGCGCGAGAGGATGTCATAGAAATAATAGAGCCCCTGCGCGCCCATGCCGGGATTTTCGTCCAGCGACCAATGCTTGCTGCAATATTCGAGCGACTGGCGCACGCGCGGATCGCCGCGCTCGAGATTGGCGTGGCACATCGAAAGCACCGCGGCGTACGTCATCGAGCCGTAGGCGCGCAGCGAAATGCGTCCTGTGGAATTCGTCTCGACGCCGCCTTGCGGCGTGCGCTCGTTGTAGGCCGCGCCGCCGGCGTCCTGTCCTTCGGACTTGACGAGATTGGCGACGAACGCGAGCGCCTTGTCCCAATCGACATCGACGCGCCTGCCGCCCGGCCGCATTTCCTCCAGCGCGGCGGTGCGCTTCATCGCGTCGAGCGCGTATGCGGTGTTGGAGAGGTCGGCATAGCGCCTGCGCGACAATTTGTCGTAGCCGAAGCCGCCCGCCATCGTATCGTCGCCGGTGAGCTGGCTGGACGCGATATATTCGCGCGCCTTCAAAAGCGCCGCGACGGGCGCCTTGCCGGTTTCATGCAGCGCGGAAAGGCAGACGGCGGTATTGTAATTGCCAAGGCCGCTGCCGCCGCGCCCCGGTTTCGGGACGTAGAAGCCGCCATCCTCGCGCTGCGTCGTCAGGACGAACGCGACGCCGGACTCGATCGCCTTGGCGACGCGCTCGCGCGCCGCCGCGCCTTGGGGGAGGCGCGCGAGCGCCCAGACGGGAAGCGCGGAGAGCGCGGGCATCTGCCTGTCGCTCCACCAGCCGCCGTCTTCCTGCCGGGCGAGCAGGAAGGCGGCGCCGCGCGCTATCGCCTCGTCGGTAGTGACGGCCGGCGCGGCAAGCCACGCCGCCGCGAACAAGATTGCCGCAAGCTTTTTCATCCCATCCTCCGCTGAACTGCGTTGGCGCGCGCCGCGCGCTACTCTACTTCGACTTCGCCTATCAAAACCTTCGTCTTCGGCTTGTCGAGGCGAAGAGTGATGATCTGGCGCTTTTCGGCCGCCGTGGCCCAATCGGTATATACCGTCGCCGTTGCGGTGACGGCGCCGGTGAGCGCCGTCTGGTGCGACGAGTAGTAGTGCGCGAGAATCTTGAAGACTCCGGAAGCTTCCTTGCGCAGATACTCTTCCGGGCCGTACCCGGTGGTGACGTCTTCGCCGACGAACCCTCCGGAGACCGTGCGGCGGTTCTGGTAGTAGGCTTCCTCGCCGTCCGGCTCGAGCACGTGGATATCGATATCCGTCTCGTCGGCGTCCCACGAAAGCACGATTCTTATCTTGACCGGGAGATCGCGACGGTAGGCGGAATCTAGCTGCGGCGCATCGACTTTTATGTCGCAGGCGGCGCACCACGCGAGAAGCGCGTTCAGCTCCTCCAGCGCGACGATGGAGACCTGGCGGTCGTTGCTGCGGCGTCCGCTGCGGCGTTCCCAGTTCTTGAACGCCGTTTCCTTCAGAAGCGCCAGCGCCTCGGAAAGCGCGGCGGCGTCTCTGGCATCCTTGCCGTACTCTGAAAGGACGAGCGCGAGATCGCGGCGCGACTGCCCTTCCTCCGTGCGCAGCCTGAGCGCGTGGCGGAAGCAGAGTATCGCGTCTTCGATGCAGCCGGCTTCGCGCAGACGCCAGCCCATCGAACGCCAGATCGCGGCGTCTTCGAGCTTGAACTCGGCCATGTTGGAAAGGATGCGCGCGCCCAGCGCGTTGTCGCCGGCGCGGAAGAACACGCCGGCCGCATCGATGAAGAACGCGGGCGAGGACGAGTTCTTTTTCTTTTCTTCAAGGTACGTGGCGTACTTGTCCGCCGCGCCCTCGATAGCCTTCAGATAGGGCGCGTCGGGCGTCCATGCCGCAAGGCGGATCGTCGCGCCGCCGCCGCCCGCCTGGCTGGCGGGCGGCTCGACGGGCGCAGCGGCTTCCGCGTCTGGCGCCTCGCGCATCGCCATGCTGGCGGCGGCGCGCGCCAGCCCGCGCCTTCCGCCGCCGGCCGCCATGGCGGAGAACGTAGAGCCTTCCTCCATCGCAGCGGCATTGGCTTCAATGCCGTCGTCGGGGGCGGCGGCGGCGCGGACCGCGCCCGCCACGCTGTCGAAGAGTCCGCTCTTTGGCGTATTGCGCTTCGGAATCGGGCTGTTCCACCACTCGACGCGCTCCTTCCAGAGCTTGAGAAGATCGCGCTCGTGTTCGGCGTCGCCTTCGCGAGCTTCGATTTCCTTGTCCTTGGCGGCGTTGCGGCGCACCCACTCGTCGTGGAAGCCCAGCGTCGCCGGAGGCTCAATGCCATGCTCCAGATACTGCTCCAGCCTCTCGAGGACGATCAGACTCGTCACCGCGCTCGCGACGCCGTAGCGCCTGCCGAGAGCGAGAAATTCATCCTTGCGCGCATCCGCCTGCGCGGAGAGATCCTTGACGCGCTCAGCCGCCCACTGCGTCGCGAGGAGCTTGCCCGCCTTGACTTCCGCGCCGTCGGGGAGCTTCTCGCCGGCCGCCAGCCGGCGGATTCGCACGGGGCGCGCCGGCGCCTGCTCGCGGCTGGCGACGACGATGTTTGGCATGTCGTCGTAGCGCGGCACGGCGAGCGAGAGCGTATCCGCTTCGTCGGAGAACATGAGCGCTCTCGCGCGCCCGGCGAACGCAATGGCCTTGGCAATATCCGTGCCGCCGTCATAGACCATCGCGTCTATCTTCGCGAGCAGCCCGGCCTTGTCGAAGACGCCCAAATCCTCGGGCGTGTTGCGGAACGCGACAAGCCGCCATTTCCCGCCCTCGGGAAGAGCGGAAAGTTTCGCGCGCCATTGCGCGGCGTGCCGCTCTGCGCTCCCGCTCGCATCCCACAATATCACGCCTTCGGCGAACGACGCGACGGGATCCTTCGCAGCTTCGGCGGCAAGCCCGCGCTCGCCGATGAAAATATCATCGCCGTCCTTCTCGAACACCGTCGCGGCGACGCCATCGGCGACCGGCTGGACATACTCGACATACGCCCTGCGCGGCACATTGCAATTCAGCGGGAAGATGCTCGTCTTCCATATATCGCCCTTTACATGCTCGACTATCCCGGGATCTACCCCCTTGCGGACTTCGTTCTCGAATGCGACGCGCGCCTTCTCCTTGGCGCACACGACGCCAGGCACCATGACGCCGTCGATCTCCAGCGCGTACCCGCAGACGGTTGCGCCCGCAGGCACGGGAAACTCGAAATCCCCGCGCATCGCGCGCGTGTTCGGATTGGTGAAGACGAAGCTCGCGCGCACCATCCTGACAAGCCCGTTCTCCGCCACGATTTCGTCTTTGCACTCCACCGCGACGGGCTTCTCGCCGCGCCGCATATCCTGCACGACTATCGCAGGCTCAGGAGGCATCGGCGGACGCGGCAGCTCCTTGGCGACCGCATTCCCGGCCAACGCCGCGAAAATCGGCATCGCCATGTTTCTCGCTATCGTTCTCTTGTCCATCTCTTTGCTCCTTTCTCTCTGGTCGCCAAAATCCGTCCGCACCGCGATTTTCCGCCTCTCCTACAGCGCGAAACAAAGCTGGACCGGCTTGCCGGCGGAATTGTCCGCGCCTGCGGACCAATCATCCTGCTTCGCACCTTCTGGCAAAAGAAGCGACTGGAAGCGCGCTTCGAGCCATCCCGCCACATCCTCCCCGTGCCGGACAGCCTCCATCGCGCGCCGGAGCCTGCCTTGATCGAGAGAATCGAAAAACTCCCGCCTCGGCACAAGCGCCATGTTCAGGTCGTTCGGCTCGAACTTGTCCAGAGAATTGCCGTATCTTCGCTTGGAGAGCGAAAGTATTCTCCGCCCGGTTCTGGAGAGAAGATACAGGAAAAGCACATCTACGTATCCTTCGCGAAGCGGATTGGGATAGAAGCAATGGAAATTCGTCAACGTCAAGGCGCTTGAATAGTTCCTTACGACCTTGTATCCGCCGCGGGAAAAAACGTTGAACAGCAATGGCGACACCTTCCTTCGCTCCGTTCTGTACCACGGGCGCCTGTGCCTTGTGATGAAACCCTTGTCATAGCCTATCTTCTCGCCTTCGTGTATGTATTCCAGCGCGGCGGCGTCCGGCGCGTCGCCGGGCGAAAAAAGATGGACGCCCGCCCCTTCGTCGGACAGACGGCAGAAGTCCTCGTCGGTGAACACGGCTTTCTTGAGCTGCTGGCTTTTCGTAATGCAAGGCACGCAGTCGCCGTCCGACAACCCCTTGCTGGCGATGTCGGAACGCGACAACACGAAGAACGCATTCGCCCCTGTGGCGATCCCGCGCGAAAAGCGCCCGTATTCGGAAAGACGCTGCAACCGGCCGAGCGCGGGCTTCACGCTTTCGCCGGGCGGCACAAAGAAGCGTTCCCATTTCTCGCGAGGCGAAAGACGGCCCGCAGGGACGGCGTTCACCGGGGGGCGCTCCATCACCGTCGGGAAATCGCCCACCGCCGCCACCTTGCGGAACGAAACAGCGTCAAGGCGCCTTGAGGAGTCGAAGAGGACTATGCACACCGACGTGGTGACTTCGTCGAACGCCTCTTTCTCGCATTCGACTTCAATAACGGAATCAAGATGGCCGTCTCTTATCAGCCACTCCTTGACCATCGCGCCGTATCCGGCATTCAGAAATTCGGACGGCATGATGTATGCGAGGCGCCCGCCCCGCTTCAGCTCGGATATCGACTTGACGAGAAAAGCAGACGCGATATTGGTGTATCCCGAAAGTCTGACGCCCAGCCTTTCCGCGAATGCGGCCGCCACGGCGTCCCTATTGAGGAACTTCTGGAATCGCAGATACGGCGGATTGCAGACGATATTGTCGTAGCGCGAACCGAAGTCAAGAAGGTAGTCGGTCTTGGACAGGCGCGACGGCATGCGCCGCGAATGCTCCGAGAAAAATGCAAGGATGGCGTCATCTGCGTCTCCGCCCGTGAACTCGCACTCCTCCGGCGCATTCTCGAAAAACGCGCCGAGGCCGAAAGCGGGGTCGTGAACTTTGTTCGCCCGGCCATGCCTGCCGGAAAGCACCCAATCCACCATGAACCTGGCGATCGGCGGCGGCGTGAAAAACTGAGCCAGCCGCCGGCGGTGGCCAAGCCCGACCAAGTCGCCATATGCACAGGCGAGATTCACGCCCCCACCGCCTTCCTGAACGACGCCACGTCCAGATAGCCGGTTCCGCCGTCGAACTTGACGTAGAAAAGGAGCCTGCCCCTGTCGAGTTCTTTCATTTCGGAATGATGCAGAGGCATGTCGATCCTGCCAATCACCGGCTCGCCGACGTCGATATTCACCTTGACAGTGGTCTTCCCCTGGTTCTTCACATCGCTGCTCTCGATGGTAAAATCCCTTCCCTCCTTCTGCGAATCGCAGCAGAGGGAAAGGATTCTCTCGAACGAGACCATGTAGGCGCAATCGAAGAACACCTGAAGGTAGAAATGCGGGACGTTGAAGTTGGATATCCATCTGCCCACCAAAGCCAGATCCTCCAACTTTGGAGTTATGCTCAGATGATCGCGATTGTGCAATTTGGCAATGTTGTCCTTCAGCTCCTTCAGCAAACGCGACAGAGTCCGCAAATCTTCCGAGGAAGACCACGCGCTCCTCCTGAAATCCAGTTCGCGGAAAGACTCGTCGACAGCCTGTCGCAGCATTGAATAGACCGCAGGGCTTTTAGCCTTCAGCAATCCACCGTACGGCTCCTGCAATATCGCGTCCCTCAATTCCACGCAGCGGCGCTCAGCATCTGCGACCCTGCTTTCCATGAACGCCTTGTATTTGCGGGAAATGAAACTGCTCGATCTGACTTCCAGCGCGGCTACAGCTCGGCTCACGACATCTGGACGGCACAGTTCGCTTTTATCCGCAGGTGCGTCGCACTTCCGGAAGAGAAGAATGTCCGGCTTCTTCCCTATGCTGTTCAATTCCTCCTGGTAGGCTCTGTAGAATGCCGCAAAACCGGGATCGCCCGCCGATATGGAATCGCTTCTGCCGTACGGGACGGCGACGAGATCCATCCCTGCGTCGTTGATGGCCTTGACAGCCAGACGTTCCGCCCAGTCGCCCTGCTCCTTGTTTGTGAGAAAATCGGAAGTGGCAGACGTCGGCACGCGCCCTTCCACTAGAGCGTTCCTGTCGATGGGCAGCGGGAACCCGTCGATCAACTGCGCTATTCTCTCCCTGTAGGGAACGTCGCGCGACAATGTGGCGTTCGGCTTCGTCATACGAATGGGCACGTCTCCTGGCGCGGGGCTACATTCTGCCCGAGAGCGCGTCGATGAGGTCGCAGAGGCGCTTGAAGCAGACGTCGAGTTCGTCGTTGGTGACGCGGTACATATACTCGCCGGCGCGCGCGATTTCGCCTTCGGCGTTGGACATGCGGCGCTCGATGGTGGCGGCGGAATCGGTGCCGCGGCGCACGAGGCGCTCGCGGAGTTCCTCGAGAGACGGCGGCGAAACGAAGATATCGACGTAGCCGATCTTCAGAGGATCGTTGTTGGGGAGCGCGCGCACGTAATCGCGGACTTTCGCTGCGCCCTGCACGTCGATATCGAGGATCATCGAGCTGCCTTCCGCGAGGACTTCCTCGATAGGCGCTTTCAGGGTGCCGTAGTAGTTGTCGTGGACTTTGGCGTATTCGAGGAAGGCGTTTTGCGCCAGCAGCTCCTCGAAGCGCTCCTTGGCGAGGAAGTGGTAGTCGATGCCGTCCTCCTCGTCGCCGCGCGGCGCGCGCGTCGTGCAGGATATGGAATAGACGATGTCGTGATACTCCTGGAGGAGGAGGTCTATCAACGTCGATTTTCCGCACCCCGAGGGTGCGGAAAGGACGATGAAGAGCGGTTTCGTCTTCTTCATTTGTTTTTCAGGGTCTTGAGCGTCAGGCCGGAAAGATCGCGGCCCTTCTCGGGGATTATGCAGGAAGCGACGAACGCGACGGCCACGCAGACGACAAGGCCGATTCCGCCCAGCAGGAAGGGATGGAACTTGAGTCCGAAGACGTCGCAGCCGAGAATCTCGCAGCTGAAGCACACGAAATAGTTCGCGGCGAGGCCGAGGACGGCCGCTATGCCCTTGATGCGCGGCATGAAGACGCCCATGAAGAAGAGGCCTGTCAAGCCCGCCGTGAGCATTGCGATATACTTGTTGAAGTTGTCGAAGAGCGCCGAGGACTCCATGCGCGCGAGCGTAAGCGCGGCCATGATGCCGATTATGCCCACGACGTACGTGCAAACCTGCCCGCAGCGGATTTGCGTCTTGCCGGGGATGCCGGGCTTGAAGCGCTTGATGAAGTCCGTGACGACGGCGGTAGAGGCGGAAGAGAGGTTCGCGGAGAGCGTAGAGATCGTCGCGGCGAAAACGGCGGCGATGACGAGGCCGGCGAGCCACGGCGGCATTTCGGTCGCCATGAACGTCGGGAGGATGGAGTCGCCCTTGGGCATGGTGATATCCATCGCCTCCGGGTGGGTGTGGTAGAACGTGAAGAGCGCCATGCCGATGCCGTAAAAGACGATCTGCGCGAACACGCTCATGCAGCCGTTGAACCAGAGCGAGCGCTTGGTGGCGTTTTCATCCGGAGTCGCGATATAGCGCTGTATCACGCACTGGTCGGAGGTGTAGGAGGAGAGATTGGAGATGAGGCCCTGCACGGCGA
>DEWI01000115.1:0-5167 GCA_002363575.1 Verrucomicrobia bacterium UBA3214
CCGAGCGCTGGCTCGGCGGCACGCTCACGAACTCCAAGACCATCCGTTCTTCCGTGAAGCGCATGCGCCAGCTCCAGGCGATCGCCAAGGCCAACGGCGGCGAGCTTTCCGAGCACAAGCAGGAAGCTTCGATGCTCCGCCGCGAGCTTAACAAGCTCGAGAAGAACCTCACCGGCATTGCCGACATGGCCGAGCAGCCCGGCGCCGTCGTCATCATCGACGTCGTCAAGGAAGCGAACGCCGTCAAGGAAGCCGTCCGCCTCGGCATTCCGGTGGTCGCCGTCGTCGATACCAACGCCGACCCCGAGCCGATCGACTATGTCGTGCCCGGCAACGACGATTCCGTGCGCGGCGTCGAGCTGATCCTGCGCGGTTTCGTGAATGTCGTGAAGGCCGCGGAAGTCGAGTACAACGCGCGCGCCGCCGAAGAGAACCGCAAGCGCGAGGCCGATCGCAAGGCCCGCGAGGAAACCGAGAGGGCCGCGCGCGCAGAGCGCCGCGCCAAGAGCGCCAAGGTCAGCGATGCACGCAAGGCCGCCGGCGCCACCAAGAAGACGGTCGTCGCCGCGAGCGTAAAGGCGGCGGCGCGCGCAGCGAAGGAAGCTGCGGAGACGAAGGCGAAGGCGGATCTCGCCGCGAAGCGCCAGGCCGCCGTGCAGGCGGCGCAGGCGGCTGTCGAGGCGGCGCCTGCGGCCGAAGCGGCTCCCGCGGCGGCCGAAGAAGCCCCTGCGGCGGAGTGAGAAATTGCCGGAGAGGCGCGCGGCGCTTCTCCGGCGTATTCGTTCTGGCAACGTAAATACATAAAGTCGAGGTAGAAGACAATGGCGATTTCTATTCAGCAGATCAAGGAGCTTCGCGAAGCCACGGCGGCCGGCATGGGCGCCTGCAAGGAAGCTCTCACGGCAACCGGCGGCAACATGGAAGAGGCCGTCAAGTATCTCCGCGAGAAGGGCTTGGCCGTCGCGGCAAAGCGCGTCGACAAGGAGTCCAAGCAGGGCATCATCGCTCTCGCCGAAGCCGCGGACAAGAAGGCCATGGCGCTTGCGGAAGTCAATTGCGAGACCGACTTCGTCGCGAAGACCGAGGCGTTCGTCAAGTTCGTCGATGACGCTGCGAAGGTGGCGCTCGAAGGCAAGGACATCGAGCAGACTCTCGGCGACGACTACAAGATGCTCCTCACCAAGACCGGCGAGAACGTGAAGATCCGCCGCAGCGAGCGTTTCGTGCTCGAGGGCACGGGCGTGCTTTCCGGCTACATCCACATGGGTGGCAAGATCGGCGTGCTGGTCGAGCTGGCCACGCCGTGCGAGAAGACGGCGGCCTCGCAGGCGCTCGCCGACGCGGCGCACATGATCTGCCTGCACATCGCGGCGAACGCTCCGAAGTACATCACGCCCGAGGAAGTTCCCCAGGCGGAGATCGACGCCGAGCTGGAAATCAAGCTCAACGCCCTCAAGGAGCAGAAGGGCAAGCTCCCTCCGGAGCAGGCGCTCGTCGGCATCAAGAAGGGCATGGCGGCGAAGTTCTGCACGCAGATCTGCCTCCTCAAGCAGGACTACGTGGCCGATGGCGAGATTTCCGTGGAGAAGTATCTCCAGAACGTCTCGAAGGAATGCGGCGGCGCGCCGATCACGGTGAAGCGCTTTGTCCGCCTCCAGCTCGGAGCCTGAGAGCAGACCGCGTTCCGCCGCCGGCGCGTTTGGGGCGGCGCATGATGGATGGAGACTGACGCAGGCGAAGCAGTGCGAGACGTCTGCAAAGCGCATCTCTTTCCGCTTGCCCCCTCCGGCGCCGGCGCGACGCGCAACCAACAATTCTTAATCCGATGCGGATCGTCGTAAAAGTCGGCACGCACGCGATTGCGAAGAAGACGGGGCGCCCGGATTACGCGGCGCTCCGCCGTCTTGTGGCGCAGCTCTGCGCGTTGCGCGAAGCCGGCAACGAGGTCGTCTTTGTATCGTCCGGCGCGGTCGCCGCCGGCGTGGAGGCGCTGGGGCTGCCCGGGCGTCCTTCCGACTTGAACGATGTGCAGATGTGCGCGGCCGTAGGGCAGGCGCGCTTCATCGCCGGCTACGAGAAGCTGTTCGGCGAGCGCGGCGTCAAGATCGGCCAGGTGTTGCTGACGCATTACGATTTCGAGGAGCACCGGCGGGCGAAGAACGTCAAGGCCTCGCTCGAGCACCTCGTGCGCACGGGCATAATACCGGTCGTCAACGAGAACGACGTCGTCGCCGACGAAGAGTTGAAAGGTTCGACGTTCGGCGACAACGACTGGCTCTCCTGCCTGATCGCGAAGCTCGTGCGCGCCGATGCGCTCGTCCTGCTCACGACCGTGGATGGATTGCTTGACGAAAACGGCAAGCGCATCGCGCGCGTCGATTCGTTGCGCAATGTCGGCAAGCTTGTGAAGCCCGGCGAGAAGGGCAATCTCTCGAAGGGCGGGATGGACTCCAAGCTGAAAGCCGTCCGCGAAGCCGTCAACAGCGGCATCGACACCTACATCGCAAACGGGCGGCGCACGGTGCTGGAAGCATTGCTCGCCGGGCGTTCCGTCGGCACGTTCTTCCCCGGCGCCACGCTTTGAGCCGCCAGGCGCGCACCCTGCCGCGGCGAAGCGGCGCTTGACGCCGCCCGGCGCGGGCGCGCACTTCGCCGGACTGCGGCGACGCCCGCCTGCGCGGCACCGCAACAACTTCCAACGATTTTCGGGTATTCCTGATGAAAAGGCATCTTGTCGGCATAGGCGGCGTGGGAATGAGCGCGCTCGCCGTCACTCTAATAAACCTCGGCGACGAAGTCACGGGGGCGGATCGCACGCTGGATACGAAAAACATCCGCTTTCTCGAGTCCCTCGGCATTCCGTGCAGGCCGGACGACGGCAGCGGCGTCGATGGCACTGTCGATGAAGTGATCGTCTCCACCGCGATCGAGAGCGACAACCCGGCGCTCGCCGCGGCGCGCGATTTCGGGATTCCCGTGACGCACCGCGCAGTCGCGCTGGCGCGCGCGCTTTCCGACCGCCGCCTCGTGGCAGTCGTAGGGACGTGCGGGAAATCCACCGTCACGGCGATGCTCGGCCACATCCTCGCCGAATGCGGTATGGATCCGCTTTGCGTGAACGGCGCGAACGTCCCCGGATGGGAAGGCGCGGTCCGCTTCGGGCGCGGCGCTTTCGCCGTCGCGGAAGTCGATGAAAGCGACAAGTCGCTCGTCGCCTTCCATCCATACGCCGCGATCGTCACGAATTCCTCGTCCGACCATTACTCGAAAGACGAGATGGATCGCGTCTTCGACGAGTTCACAGCCGGCCTCGAAGGCCCGGTCGTAGATGGCCGCCGCAAGGACTACGGCCTCGCCGACGTCCCGATGCCAGGCCGGCACAATCGCGCCAATGCCGCGCTCGCGCTCGCGATGGCGCGCGCGCTCGGTTGCGACGCCGCGCGCGCGCAAGCGGCTCTTGCGACTTTTCGCGGCGTCGAGAGGCGCCTGGAGCGCTACGGCGCGCGCGTCTATGACGACTACGCGCACAATCCGGAGAAGCTTCGCGCGATGTGGGAGGCGCTTGCCGCCGCGCATCCCGGCGGCGGCCTCTGCGTCGTATGGCGGCCGCACGGCTACGCGCCGCTCCGCAAGATGATGCACGACTTCGCAGACGCATTCAATGAAATCGTGCGCGAGCGCGACAAGCTCCTGCTTCTTCCCGTCTATGACGCCGGGGGCACGGCGGACCGCAGTGTCTCTTCGGACGATCTCGCCGCGCTTCTCAAGCCCGGTGTCGCCATCCAAGTGGCCGATCACGAGGCGGCGTATTCATGGATACGGCAGCGCACCGGCAACTTCGCGGCGTTCGCCGTCTGCGGCGCGCGCGATCCCGCTCTGCCCGCGCTCGCCGCGCGCATCGCGAAAGCTGTCGATGGCGCCGCGGCGACGGCGTAGCCGCCGCGCGAACGCGCGCATGGATCGATTCGCGACGGACACCGCGCATTTATGGTATAATACCCGCCATGACTGACAAAGCGAGAAAGCACGATCCGCGGCCAAGCTGGGACGAGTATTTCATGGCGATCGCCGAAGTCGTGTCGCGGCGGTCGAATTGCACGCGCCGCCATGTCGGCGCCGTTGTGGTGAGAGACAACCACATCCTGGCGACCGGCTACAACGGCACGCCGCGCGGCGTCAAGAATTGCTTCGAGGGCGGGTGCCCGCGCTGCGCCGGCAAGACGAAGAGCGGCACGCATCTCGAAGAGTGCCTCTGCACGCATGCCGAGCAGAACGCGATATGCCAGGCGGCGCTCTACGGCCACGCCCTCCAGGGCGGCACGATATACGTGACGATCTCCCCCTGCCTGACGTGCGCGAAGCTGCTGGTGAACGCCGGGATACGCGAAGTCGTGTACGGCGGCGATTACGCTTTCCTCGACGTCGTCGGGAAGATGTTCGCCGAAGCGGGCGTCAAATACAGGAAATTCGAACAGACGGAACCAAAGCAATAAACCTCGAAAAGCGAAGGGAAACAGAAAGAAGATGAGAAAGAAAATCATCGCAGGCAACTGGAAGATGAACATCAAGCCCTCGGAAACCGCGGCGCTCGTCAAGGGCGTGGCGGAAGCGACGAAGGCTTTCACCAATGTCGAAGTCGTGTGCTGCACGCCGGCGATCGACATCCCCGCCGCCGTCGCCGCCGCCGCCGGCACGGCCGTCGGAATCGGCGCGGAGAACTGCCACTGGAAGGAAAGCGGCGCGTTCACCGGCGAAATCTCTACCGGCATGCTGCTCGACGCCGGCGCGAAGTACGTCATCATCGGCCACAGCGAGCGCCGCCAGTATTTCGGCGAGACCGACGAGACCGTGAACCTGCGCGCGCGCGCAGCCATCGCCGCCGGCCTCACGGCGATCGTCTGCGTCGGCGAGACGCTGGAAGAGCGCGAAGCCGGCAAGCTCGTCGAAGTCATCGAGCGCCAGATGAACGTCGGCCTCAAGGATATGACGGCGGCCGATTGCAAGCGCCTCGTCATCGCCTACGAGCCTGTCTGGGCGATCGGCACGGGCAAGACGGCTACGCCCGACCAGGCGCAGGAAGTCCATGCGCTCATCCGCGCCACGCTCGCCAAGCTCGTCGGCAAGGAGACCGCGGATGCCGTGCGCATCCAGTACGGCGGCTCGATGA
>DEWI01000115.1:5210-11007 GCA_002363575.1 Verrucomicrobia bacterium UBA3214
GCGGCTCGATGAAGCCCGGCAACGCCGCAGAGCTTCTCGCCAAGCCCGATATCGACGGCGGCCTCATCGGCGGCGCCGCTCTCAAGGCGGCTGATTTCGCAGCCATCGTCGCCGCCGGCAATTGAGCCGGCGCGCGGCGCGAAAGATCCGTGGGCGGGCCGTGCGCCCGCCGCTTCCCCTCCCCTCCCGCGCATGCGGAATGCGGGGCGCGGCGGGCGGCGCGGCGCGAATGGCGTCCCCGGATGCGTCTCTGCACTATCAAGGGGTTGGAAAGATGACGAAGATGATTGCGGTATGTGCGGCGCTCGCGCTTTTCGCCGGGTGCTTCTACGAGCCTGTCCCTGCCTACAAGGAGCTGCCGGAAGGCGCCCACGTCTATCTGGGCGGGCGAGGCCTCGTTTCGCTTGACGGCGTCAAGGATGCGCTCGCGGCAGGGCCGGCGATCGTCTATCTCAATCTCGACCGCAACGCTCTCGCGACGCTGCCGCCGGAAATCCCGTCGCTGACGGGGCTGAAGTGGCTGCGGCTGAACGAAAACAAGCTCTCCGCGCTGCCGCCGCTTTCGCAGCTTTCGCAGCTGCGGCGCATCTATCTGCGCGGCAACCGCTTCACTTCCGTGCCCGAAGCTCTGAAGGAGCTTCCCGCGCTTACCGATATCGAGCTTTCCGAAAACCCGATTTCCGAAGTGCCGCAGTGGCTGGCGGAGAAGCAGGGCCTGAAGAACCTGTCTTTCAACCGCACTGCGCTGAAACGCCTCCCGGAGGATCTCTCCGCGTGGCGCTCGCTCGCTTCGCTCCAGCTCGGCGACCTCTCGCTGCCAAAGGAAGAAATGGCGCGCATCCGCGCAGCGCTGCCGTCAACCGCCATTGTCTTTTGACCACTCCTTCCGGCAGGCTAAAGCGGCGCGCGCCTTCCCAAAAGGCCGCGCCTTTTTTGTTGATAATGTGGCAAAGTCTGGGATGAAGGTCTGGTGATGTACAGCCACTATTGCACCTCCAGAACCTTGAAGTTGAGCATCACGGACTGGTTTAAGTCCATGCGCTTGCGCCAGTATTCCTCCCATTCGCCTTCGGTGGCGAACAGCTTCAGGACAATGCGGGCGATCTTGCCCTCGCCTTTGTCCTTCCAGTTGTAGCCAAGCTTCTTGATGCGCCGGCCTATCGCCCGCATCGTCTGTGGAATGTTGCTACGATGGCGGCTTGGCGCATGTTGGGTTGCTTCTTGCGAAGCACTACAAAACGACTACGACAAGGCGTTGGAACTCCTGCTTGATGGGGACATAGTGTCGTTGCGCGAAGACCTTGAACACACAGGGCGCGAAAGCTCCTTGGGCTACGACAATCTTGAAGATCGCATAGAGTGCGAAGTAAAGGAAGCCAATTGGATTGGAGACTACTTGCTCAAAGGGGAGGGCGAATACAAATACCTCTACGACAAAGGGAGGTGGTATGTCGTGGGTGGGCTTTACGAGTCGGATGGCATCACGCCATTGAGACGCCCACTCCCCCTCGCAAAGGCAATAGAGATTTGGTTGATGTGAGGGAAGGCAGAAAACCTACTTCGCCCCTTTGGTGAAATTACAAGTCGAGCAAAGCATTTGGCAATTGTCAGGCGTGGTATGCCCACCTTTCGACCAAGGCTTGATGTGGTCTGCGTTCATCTCGTCGATGTTGAACTTCTTGCCACACATCTTACACACGCCACCTTGCCTTGTGTAGGCAGCGAGCTTTTGCGCTTCAGTAAATGCGCGTATGGACAAGCACCTCTCGCCCTCGCCAAGCACATAGGGGACGATGCCACTCTTCTTCGTCACATCGTCGTCCATGAGGAGCTTGGCTATTTGCTTCTCAATCGCCTTTGTATCAAGAACCTTGCTCCCATACTTCTTGTAGAGAGTTCCCCAATCAACGCCCTTGAGGATTTTCAATCTGTCCTTGGTATGGACGAATGTCGCTTCAATCCAACCTATGATTGATTGAAAGTGGTTCCACAGAACATTGGCATTGGGGTCTTTGGCGTGGGTCGCCATATACTCTTCTATCGCTCCATCAGAAATCCACTTGATGGCAGTTTCAAGGTAGTCTTGCCTTTCCCTCGCGCCAACGAGATAGTCTCCTCCAATCTTCGCCGCAGGCGCACCCACCTTTGAGAACCACTTCTTCGCGTCTTGGACGAATGGGCCATGATAAACTGCGTTGCGCAACTCTTGGTTGGTGAGTTGTTCGCCTGCTATGTTGATTGTCCTGAACCAATCCAGCTTCTCGCTGTCCGACCCCTCGCAGAAATAAACCATCAACGTGTAGTCAAGGAACCTCTCTTGCTCGTCATCTTCAAGGTTGTGGAAGTAGCGCATATTGAAGGAGAACTCGTTGTCGAAGTATTGGGCTATTGATATGGTTCTTTGTTGCCCATCCATCACCTCGAACCTTCCATCCCCACACGAGACCCAATACATCACGTTGAGGGGGAAGCCCTTCATGATGGTGTCTATGACCGCGTTTCTTTGCTTGTCCTTGTAGATGAACTCCCTTTGGTATGGAGGACGAACATCAAGTTTGCCATCGTAGGCGACAACTCCCTCGTCGCCACTATCCTTGTAGCCCTTTACAAGGTCGCGCACCTTGATTTCGTGAAGTTCAATCTTCATAGCGCACTTCTCCGCTTGATGAAAATTCTACCATACAATCGCTTGCCATTCACATATCCACGACCTTTGGGTATCGCAAGCGTATCCTCATTTCCAACTATCTCAAATTGGTGTGGATTGTACTTGTCCATAAAGGTGATTGGCACACCCATCACCCCATCATAATCACAAGGAATGTCGCACGTCTTGGAAACCTCAATCGCGTTATAGTTGTCATACTTTGGGTATTCTTGAGGCGTGTATTTCTTGAACAATGGTAGTTCTTCGTGCCGCTTGTCGTGTTCAAGATTTGTGAACCAAATCGAAGGACTCCTCGCCATATATTTGTCACCTTGCTTGACGATGGTTCTGTCCTTCTTCATTCTCAAGCCTTCGTCAATGTATTCCTGTGGCACGTCGAAATATATCTCACGAGTCATAGGCATCACGCCCACCCAAATTTTGTCTTCCTTGAAAAGTGGGAAGATTTCACTATATGTTATGGCGTTCTTGTTTCCAAGGACGAGGAACTTCTTATTGTGTTTAATCAACAATGCTATGAAGTCGCGAAACAAGGAGAATGGTGGATTGGTGACGACAATATCTGCCTCTTCCAAAAGGGCAACGCACTCCTTGGAGCGAAAGTCCCCATCACCCTCCAAATACTTCACCTCGATTTCGTCTTCATCTACTTTTCTATTGTGGTTCTTGTCTCCCTCGTATATTTGATACACCGCCCTCTCGCATTCGTGGTGCGAGAACAAATCGACATCTTGGTTCTTGTAGCAAGTGGCGATTACCTTCTTCAATCCCAACACCTCAAAGTTCAAGGTGAAGTAGCGAAAGAAGTTGGAGCATCTTGGATCGTCGCAATTACAAAGAACCGTCTTGCCCTTGAAGTGAGGTCTATAATGCTTCAACTCCAATTCAATGTCTTCAAGGCGAGTATAGAACTCGTCTTTCTTTGCTGCCTTTGCCTTGTTCAAGTCTTTGTTCGCCATCTACAAATCCTCAACATGAGATTGCTTCACATCGCCCAAAGACCTTGCCTTGAATCGTTTGCGCGTTCAAGGCAAGGCTCATCACGAGAAGCGAGACTATGAGGGCGAGTTTCATGACAACACATTATATCATATTCGGGGGTTTTAACAGAAGGACGAAAAAAGCGAAATCTCTTCCCTCTTCCCGATTTTCCGCAGGATGCCCCGCTCTCCCTCTCAGACGTCGAACTCATCCCGGCTCTCTGGCGCGAACCAGACCGCATCTCCATTTCCCCTCAACATCCGCACTCTTTCCTGTGCGAGCTTGATACCATCGACGGATACACCATCTTCATGGCCATCTTTTGTGGCGGAAATGAACCTATCCTTAAAACCCTCTACAAGACAAAAAAATGCCTTGATGGCACTGCTCGCTTAGGCCTCTTGGCCGGCAATCATCTACCATCAAGACACCCAGTATTATACCATATCATTTTCCCCCATTGCAATCCCCACCTCGCAGTTTTCGACGCTCCACATGCCGCTACACGCAAACTTCGATGCAAACCGCTTCCAAGCCTCTTCAAAACCCGTTGAAAAGCTCTTGGAAACCCTCGACAAGCCCGCTGCACGCCGTGTCATCATCGATGCCGGCGGGTTTGCAGTCGGGATTGTTCTGTCATGCCTCGCCAATATATATTATTGCATCGGCGTCGCCGGCGCCGAGGCGCCATTACATCCGCGATTGACGCAAGGGACGAAAATCTGGTAGAATATCCGGCATGAAAATCAATAAGGTTTTGTTGTTGTCGGCGGTGGCGTTTCTCGCATGCGCATTGCACGGCGCGACGCGCACGGAAGCGATACGCGCCCGCTTGGCCTCTGGAGATACGAATTACGTCTTCGTCGCTATGCATCGCGGGGATTGGCGAAATTTCCCTGAAAACTCCGAAGGCGCGATTCGCTCGTCGATCGCGCTTGGCGCGGACATTGTCGAACTCGACGTCCAGATGACGAAAGACGGGCGCTTCGTGCTGAATCACGACCGTTCGCTCGACCGCACGACGACCGGCTCCGGGAAGGTCTGCGACAGGACGCTGGCGGAAATCAAGACGCTGAAAATGCTCGATCGCAACGGCAAGCCCACGCAGTACGACGTGCTCACGCTGGAAGAAGCGCTCGCGCTCACGCGCGGAAAGATACTCGTCAATATCGATAAATTCCAGGCGCACCCGCGTGAGATCCTCGAAGCCGTGGATGCCATAGGCGCGCTCGGTGAAGTGCTCGTCAAATCTTCGCACCCGGTGGAAAAGGCGAAGACGCTGTTCGGTCCGTACTGGGCGAAGGTGGAGACCGGCGAATTGCTGTATATGCCTGTCGTGCCATCCAAGCAGACCGCCGGGCGCGCGAGCAGCATTCTGCCCGGGTATGCCGCGGCGCGCGGCATCGCGATGTACGAAATGTGCTTCGACGATCCCGGCGCCGTCGATGGCGCGCTCGCGGGCATTCCTCGCGGCGCGCGAATCTGGGTGAACACGTTGTGGGACGATTTGTCGGCCAAGCATAGCGACAGCGCCGCGCTTCTCGACCCCGAAGGAAACTGGGGCTGGTGGCTCGGCAAGGGCGTCACGATGATCCAGAGCGACTACGCCGCCGAGCTTATCGTCTATCTCGCGCGGAAGGGGCGCAGGTAGGGGAAACCAAGCTATAGCGCGCTTTTCCGGCGCGCCATGCGCGCCGCCGCCCGTTCGCGGGCGATGAAAAACACACTCTGGACGGTTGACCGGTTGAATAGCGATATGGTATAATTCCACAAGACTTTCAAAAGGAGCAAACAGATCATGAAACTGCAGATGATTGCGACCATCCGTACTGCGCAGAATGCAGAGCCGGGCGTTTCTCTGGGATACCTTTTCACGCCTGGCGCGGAAGTGACGATCGGGCGCGAAATCGGCAACACTATCGCCCCGCTCGTCGATAGCCTCTCGCGCCACCATGCGAAAATATATTTCAAGGATGGCGCGTGGTTCGTCGAAGACCTCGGCTCCACGAACGGCTCGTTCCTCAATGGCACGAAACTCTCCGCACCCGCAAAAGTCGAAAGCGGCGCCAAGCTTCAATTCGGCACAATGTCCATTTCCGCGGAGTTGATCGCAGACGAGACGCCCGCTCCTGCGCCTGCACCGGCTCC
>DEWI01000115.1:11170-11804 GCA_002363575.1 Verrucomicrobia bacterium UBA3214
GCTCCTGCGCCCGCACCCGCACCGGCGCCTGCACCTGCTCCTGTGACAGCGGCCAGTTCGACGGCGCCTGTCGATGATATACCCGATCTGCCGCCGGTCGATGACGTTCCGGAACTTCCGGCGGAGAAGCCAGCCGCGCCAAGTCCGAAGCTTCCTCCGAAGCCTGCTCTCGCGGGCGGGTTGAAACTTCCCCCGAAGCCCGGCCTCGCAGGCGGCCTGAAACTTCCTCCGAAGCCCGGCCTCGCGGGTGGCCTGAAACTTCCCCCGAAGCCCGGTCTTGCGTACGGCCTGAAGCTTCCTCCGAAGCCCGGACTCGCGAGCGGCCTGAAGCTTCCTCCGAAGCCGGGACTCGCAAGCGGTCTTAAACTTCCTCCGAAGCCGGGCGCCCCGAAGGAAGGTTGATGCGCGCGAATGATGGACGGGCGGCGGCGCCGGGAGCGCGCCGCGCCGCAAAGCCGGGCAATCGCGAGTCTGCCGCCCTCCATTATTCTTGACCAGTCCGCCGCGCCACGGATGCGCGGAAATATGATATAATATTTCTCAAAGCAAGAAAAAGGAAAGAAAGCATGTCCAACGAAGAAAACGCCGGAAGCAAGAAGGGCGGCCAGCTCGTCGCCATCATCACCATGTTCGC
>DEWI01000008.1 GCA_002363575.1 Verrucomicrobia bacterium UBA3214
CCGCAGCGCGAACAAGAGCAGACTTCGGCGCGCGCGCGCTCCAGCGCCTGCGCCAGCGGATCGGAGAGCCGCGAAGGCTCGCGGACAAGCGCGAGCGCCGCGCGCATCGCCGAGCGCCTGCCGAAACCCGGCAGGCGCGCCAGCGCCCTCTCCAATTCATCTATCGGACCGATCGACATTCCTGTTTTCGCGGGGCGCCGCGCCGCTGCCGCGTTTTTGCGACCGCGTGGCCGCGTTCGAACGCGCGCTGAGCCGGCGCCTGGCGAAGGCTCATTTTCCGAAAAGGCTCCCGAAGTCGCCGGCCTGCACCATCTTGGCCATTTCCTGCTGCGTGACGTCTTTGACTTTCTTGATCGCGCCGTTCACGACATTCAGCAGCATCGTCTCGAAGCGCTGCGGCTTGCCGGCCTTCACCTCGTCGTAGGCGGAAGGCGCGATCTCGATCTTCGCGATCGACATGTCGCCCTTGGCGACGACGGTGATTCCGCCGTTTGAATACTCGGCGGAGATTCTCTGCATCTCGTTCTGGATGCGCTTTGCTTCGGAACGCATCTTCATCGCGTCCTTGATTTGATCGAACATGCCCATTGCACGGTTCCTTTCGTTGGTAAAATTGATCGGCGAAGCGTTCGCGGCGCGTCAGCCGCGCAAACGCTCTAGAGCCTCGAAATAGATTTTGCGCGTGTTCTCGATTACATCCTGCGGCAATTTCGGACCCGGCGGCTGGTGGTTGAACTTTATGCCATCCAGCCAATCGCGCACGAACTGCTTGTCGAGCGACGGCGGATTCGCGCCGGGCTTGTAGCTCGCAAGCGGCCAGAAACGCGATGAATCCGGCGTAAGCACTTCATCGGCGAGAATAAGCCCGCCATCCTCCGAAAGCCCGAATTCGAATTTCGTATCGGCGATGATTATCCCCTTGGAAAGCGCGTAGTCCGCCGCCTTAGTGTACAGCGACACGGTGGCGTCGCGCAGCTTCCCGGCGAGTTCCGCGCCCACGAGCCGGCATGTCGCGTCCCAGTCGATCGCTTCGTCGTGATCGCCGATCGCCGCTTTCGTAGTCGGCGTGAAAAGGACTTCGTCGAGCTTGGATGCGTTTACGTAGCCTTCGCGGAGCGGCTGCCCGTTCACCGTGCCCTTGGCGGTGTATTCCTTCCAACCGCTGCCGGTCAGATAGCCGCGCGCGATGCACTCGACATCTACCATCTTGACTTTCTTGACGAGCATGGAGCGATCGCGCAAATCCTCCTTCCATGGCTGGAGGACGTCCGGATACTTATCAACATCGGCCGTGACGAGGTGGTTTTCGACGCCGAGGAAATCGAGCCAGAAGAGCGAGAGGCCGTTCAAGACCTTGCCCTTGTCCGGCACGCCGTTCGGGAGAATGACGTCGAATGCGCTGATGCGGTCCGTGACGACCATCAGCAGCTTGTCGCCGAGATCGAAGACGTCGCGGACCTTGCCGCTTTTCTTCGGGAGTCCCGGAATTTCGCATTCCAGGAGAGCGTTGTTTTCATCGTACTTCATAAGAGGACCTGTTTTGCCGTGTTGGTTTGCGCTGCGTGCCGTCTGCGCCGTCAGAGCGGGAGTTTCAGCTTCTGGCCGACGCGGATGTTGTCGTTCTTGAGATTGTTCATCTCCTTGATCTTCGAAACGGAGGTTTTGAAGGCGGCGGCGATGAGCGAAAGCGTGTCGCCGCCCTGCACCGTATATTCGCGGTGCGGGCCGATGCTCCGCGGCGCGGCCTGCGGCGGCGGAGGCGGCGGCGCGAGCTCCTTCTGCATCTGCGAAATCTTGCGCGTCAAATCGCGCACGATTTCATCGTGCAGCGAATTGATGCGGTTGCGCAGCTCCGCGTTTGTCGAGCGCAGGGCGGCGACTTCCGCCTTGAGAGCATCGAGTTCCGCCTTGGCGCCGCTGTCGTTTTCGAGGCGGGCGAGGCGCGCAGTCAGTTCGGCGATGTTTGTCTGGAGGACATCCACCTGGCCGGATATGCGGACCATCTCGTCGTACGCCTGGCGCTTGAGAAACGCCTCGCGCGCGGCATTGCCTTCCGCGCGGCCGCTTGCCGCAGTGAACGCCGCGGCGATCGCTATCGCGACTGCCGCGAAACCTGTTGTGATTTTTGCCGTCATTGCATTTCCTTTTTCGTGTTTGTGCAGATTGTGAAACCGCGCGCTCATGCGAGCCAGAAAACGAGCCACAGCACGGCTATGACAGAAGCGCCGAAGAGGAAGCGCTCTCGCCGGTTCTCCGTTTCCTCCTCCTTGGGAGTGCGAAGGAGGCCGTTGAAATACCGGCAGAGGCCTCTGGCGGTGTCGCGGGAGCGCGCGTCTTGCGTCGCGCCATCGCTTGTCTTCGGCTCATGCGTCATGGCAGCACGATCGTCTGGCCGGCGTTTACGCGGCCGTCCACGGAAATTATCGCCTTGTTCGCATCCTGGATTTTCTTCCACGCGCTTTCATGTCCGTAGAAGCGGCGGGCGATTTCCGAAAGCGTCTCTCCCTGCTGCACGGTGTACGAGCCTGGAGCGGACGTCTTTTCCTTCGGCGCGCGCGCATTCGCATCGCCGCGCATGCGGCTTGCGAGATCGGCGAGGAGCGTGCCGCCTTGCGCGCCGCCGGCGCCTGGCGCTTGCGCGGCGTCTTGCGCGCCAGTGGAAGGCGGCAGCATGCGCGGCGCATCGGCGTCTTCGTCTATGGCGAGCGTCTTGGCGGCTTCCAAGCCTTCGCGGATCGAGGGAGGAGCGTCCTCGCCAGGCTCCGCCGCCGCCGCATCCGCGGAAACCGCGCTTGCGCTTCCGTTATCATCAGGAAGCGCCGCCGCGGAAGGATCGATATGTCTCGGCGCGGCGCCGTCATTGCCATCCGGCGCGCCGCCCGGCGAAGGCGGCGGCGCATCGCCGTCATCCAAGCCCGCCAGGACTTCCTTAGCGCCGGCGATCGTCGACGGCGCGGCGGGGGCGGCGCTCTCGGCATCGCCGGCCATCACGCGCATCGTGCGGCGAAGGCGCGCATTCTCGCGCCGCAGGCTTTCGAGTTCCTTCTGCGCCTTGCCAAGCTCGGCGGCGAGCGCGGTAGCCTTCTTCTGCGCCTCCTTGAGATGCGCACGGGAGAGCGCGACATCTTCGCCAGGCTGCGTCGGCGCGGCGGATAGCGAATACTTCGCCGCGAGTTCCTCCGCAAGCTCGCGCTCGCATTGCGCCATGCGCCGGCGCGCGAGCGAGGCCTTGTCGCTGCGGCCTTCGAGGCGCAGGTATTCGCGATACGAGCACATCGCGCCCAGCCAGTCCTTGCGGTGGTCCTGCAAAAGACATGCGAGCTGGAAGCGCGCGCTTGCATTGTTCCCGTTAGCTTCGATCGCGTTGCCGAAGCCGTCGATAGCCGCGTCCAGCCGGCCGGCGGAATAATCCGCCATCGCCGATTGATACGCGCGCGACATCCTCTCGGCGCCTGCATCGGCGCGCGCTTCGTGAGCCGGCGCCAGCCCTGCCAGCACCGCCACGACAACCGCAGCGGCCGCGCACTTGCCTTTTTCAGTCAATTTCATAGTGGATAAGTTGTCTAGTGGTTTGCCTTTCATGTGAACAACCTGCATCGCGGAGAAGCCACGTCATTTTTCGTCGTCTTCGTCCTCGTCTTCGTCGTCCAGTTCGTCTTCGTCCTCTTCGTCGAATTCGTCTTCTTCGTCGAGTTCGCCGTCTTCGGCATCGTCATCCTCGTCGAATTCATCCTCCTCGCCGTCTTCATCATCGTCGTCGGTGCGATCGTCGGCGATGAAGACATCATCGGGATTGGGCGCGGCCGGCGGCGGAGTCTCTGCCTGCGGCGGCTCCTGGGCGTCCTGCACGTTCTTCAACTCTTCTTCGAGAGGCAGCGGCTCTTGCGCGACGGGCTTCCTGTACGCCGCGGCTTTCGCGCGCGGATCGGAACGCTGCAATGTCGGGTCGAGCTCATTCAGCTGCTGTAGTGATGCCAGGCCGAAGTGTTCGAGGAACAGCGGCGTCGTTCCGTAGAGGAACGGATGCCCGGGCAGCTCGGATTTCCCGACTAGACGGATAAGCTGCAAATCCATCAGCGTCTTGATGTTCCCGGAAACATCCACGCCGCGGATCTCTTCGACCTCGCTTCGCGTAATCGGTTGGCGGTATGCGATTATCGCAAGCGTCTCGAGCGACGCGCGGGACAGCCGGCTGGGACGGTCGAGCTTCAGCAATGCACGCACGTACCTGCCGCAAGACGCCGCCGTCTGGAACTTGTACGCACCCCCGGCGGAGACGAGGCGCAAGCCACCGCCGGCGACTTCCAGCGCCTTCTCCAGCCCCTTGAGCGCGGACTCCACCTCGCGCGTCGTGCACGTGTGATAGACTTCCATTATCTCGTCGTTCTCGCCCTCTTCCGGCTCGACGGCGCGTATGGCCGCGCGCAGATCCGCGACGGTAAGCGGGGTCTCCGACGCGAAAAGCAGCGCGCCGACTATCTCCTGCAAACTCGCAGGCAACGGTATTTTCGTCTCGTCACTCATCAAAACGCAGAATCCCCCGTGCCGGTTTTACATGTCCAGGTTTTGCACCAAGTTTCTTCTTAAGCCGCGGGCCTCTCCCTTCTCACTCGTAATCGTCCGGCCTCTGGAGCGGAAGAGCCTCATCCATCTCGTGCGACGCGAGAATCGTGATTTCATGGAAGGCCGCATTCTGGTAGATCATCACGCGATGCTGCCGCAGAAGCTCGAGAAGCGCCAGAAACGTGACGATTATCTCGCCCTTCGCGGCATCCAGCGCGAAGAGCGCGGTGAATACGACCTGGCCGTCGCCGCGCACGCGCTCGAGCACGTAATCCATCTTCTCCGGAACTGAATAGCGAATGCCCTTAAGCTCGTTCTTCGGCATTTCCGCCGCGCGGCTCAGGACATCCTGGAAAGCGCCGAGCAGATCGTAGAGATCGAGATGGGCGACGGCCGCGAGTCCATCGGCGGCCGTCTTCTCCATCTTGACGCGCCCGCCGCCGTAGCCGTACATATTGGACGCGAAAGCTTCCATGCCCTCGAGGCGCTGCGCGGCATCCTTGAACTTCTTGTATTCGATGAGCTGGCGGACGAGATCGAGCCGCGGATCGACCCATTCCTCGCTCTGGTCTTCGTTCGCGGCGCGCTTGGCGACAGGCAGGAGCATGCGCGACTTTATCACCATCAGCGTAGCGGCCATGACGATGAACTCGCCGGCGATATCGAGGTTCATTCCTCTCGCTTCGTCGATGAATTTCATGTACTCGGCGGCGATCTTCTCGATGGGAATATCGTAAATGTCGATCTCTTCGCGGCGGATCAGGTACAAAAGAAGATCCAAGGGACCCTCGAAAACATCGAGCGTCACCTTGTATTCATCTGCAAACAACTGCTCCTGCGCCATGCCGGATTCCTCGCCTGTTGCCAGCCGTCCCGTCTTTTCGCCGCCGCGCCGTCAGGGCGCCGGCGCGCCTGCGGTGTCGCAACGCTTCTTCTCCGCGCCGCCCTTGCCCTTGACTTCCTGGAGAATCCACCGCTTGTTGTACCAAAACCAATCGCCGGGATTAGAACGTATTTCTGCATCGAGAAGCGCCATCGCCTCGCGCGTCAGCCTCTCCGCCTCGGCCTTGCGATCGCGCGCCGCGGGATCGGGGCGGAGCGTCGCCAGATGCCGGTACACATGCTTCTCGCCCTCGCGGCGCATCGCCGCCACGACGATCGGCGACGAACAGCGCACCGCGAACATCGCGCCGGCGTGCGAGACGTTCGCCTTGCCTCCGAGAAAATCGACTTCGACATCCGGCTGCCGGACGCGCAGATCGGGGAGGATGGCAAACGCCCTTCCCGCCTCCAGCTTCGCCTTTATATCCACCAGCGTGCGCGCCGCCCCGCGCTCCAGCACTTCGATATCCCCGTACTGGCGCTTCATCCATTCGTCTATCTTGCGGTTGCGCTGGCGCGCGGCTATCGCGAAGAGCGGAAGCCCGTATTTCGCCATCGACCACGCCGCCATGTACCAGTTCCCGGAATGCGGGACCATTATCACGACACCTTTGCCTTCATCGACATATTCCTGGAGGCGGCGCTTGTACTTCTCGCCGTCGACGACGTATTTATTCATCCAGTCGCGGTCTAGCGAGCTGGAGCGCATCATCTCCACGCCCGTCTTCAAAATGTTCGCGAGGCTGGCGCGCGCCGTCGCCAGATGCCAGGAGCGCGTCTTCTCCGGGAAAACGCTTTGCAGCCGCTGGAGCGTGCGCGCGCGCTTGAAACGCATTGCATAGACGAGGAACCAGGCGAGGCCGCCGGCGATTTTCATCGCCGCGCGATACGGCACGGCATTGACAATCCCGCAGACGGCGCGCAAGCCGCAGTATTCGAGATTCTCGACTATCGCACTCTTCCTGGCCATATCGAAATTCTTTCCCGTGGCAACGCTTTCGCGGCGTTTGAATTACTGCTTGCGTTTCTGCCGCCGGCCCGTCTCCGCACGCCGCGGAGACACCCGCGGCGCTAGCGCGCATCGCGCAGGATAGCGCGCTGGACATCCTTGTTCTTCAGCGCCTCTCGCTTGTCGTGCAGCGCCTTGCCGCGGCAGACCCCGAGCGACACCTTTATCCTGCCGTGCTTCAAGTAGAGAGAAAGCGGCACGAGCGTCAATCCTTTCGCCTCCGTCTTCATCCGCAGCTCGCGGACTTCCTTGGAATGCACGAGAAGTTTGCGCTCGCGCTTCGGATCGTGGTTGAATCTGTTGCCGAATTCGTAAGTGGAGATATCCGCGCCGACGAGCCAAAGTTCGCCTTTGAGCACCGCGCCATACGACCCTGCGAGGGAGACGCGGCCGAACCGCACGCTCTTCACCTCCGTGCCGGTAAGCGCAATCCCGCACTCCAGCGTCTCGAGAACGCTGTAGTCGTGGCGCGCCTTCCGGTTCTCGGCGAATGTAGAATCGAAACTATGGCGTGCGTTTCGCGCCTTTGCCGCATCAGTCGGCATAGAGCGAATTGACGTGCACCTGTTTCGGCTGCCACTTCGTCTTCGCGGCTTCCGCTTTGGCGATCGCGTCAAAATCGATTTCCGCGATAAGCTTGCCTTCGGCGACTTCCTGAAGGGCAATATCACATTTATCGACATCGAGCGATTCGGGCTTGATCAGCGGCTTGGCACCGTTGATAAGTTCGCGTTCGCGCTTGGAAATCAGATTCACGAGGACCGGCGTGGACGGAATCTTCTCGTGCGCCTGCTTGAGCAATTCACTATTCATCGTTCTTCTCCGCTTTGAGGTTGTATATTATACTATATTTCCGCATGGCCGTGCAAGGCGGCGCGAAAAGTTTGTGCTTCGGCGTCGCGGCGAATGCGTCGCCCCGCCGGACGGACATTTATGCTATAATAACCCTCGTGCGGAGGCTGGAGTGGTCAAGATAATCCATACATCGGATTGGCATCTCGGAGCGAAGCTCCACGATCAGGATCGCGGCGAAGAACACGCCGCATTCCTGCGCTTCCTGCTGGACGCGCTCCGCGAGGAGCGGCCGGATGCGCTTGTCGTCGCCGGCGACGTCTTCGATATTCGCCAGCCCGGGAACGCCGCGCAGACGCTGTACTACGATTTTCTCGCCGAAGCCGTGCGCGATAGATTGTGCGGGAAGATAATCGCGATCGCCGGCAACCACGATTCCGCCGCGATGCTCTCCGCGGCGGGCAGGCTCCTCGACCGCCTCGGCGTCTCCATCGTGGCGAAGGCGGACGCCGATGTTTCTGGCGAAGCCCTCTCGATACGCTCGCGCGACGGTGCGGACGTGCTGGGCGTCGCAGCCATCCCATTCATTTCCGCCGCGGAGCTTTCAAATTTCGCGCACGCGCAGGGCTGCGCGGAAGCGGCGCAGTCCTCAGCCGCGCCGCGCGACGCGCGGGATGCGCGCGCCATGGAAGACGACGGCTTCGCCGCGCATTGCGCCGCGGCCATCGCGGCAGCGCGCGCGGCCGCGGACGGCGCGCCTGTCGTTGCGCTCGGCCACTGCACGCTGCGCGGGGCTTTGCTCGGCGACGTGCGCTCGGAGCGCGCCGCGCGACTCGGCGGGCTTGACGCGCGACCGCCGGAAGCGTTCTCTGGCGCCGCATATGTCGCGCTGGGCCATCTGCACAATCCGCAGGAGCTGGACGGCGGCGCGCAGACGCCGCGCATGCGCTATTGCGGCTCGCCGCTCGCTATGAGCTTCGCGGAGGCCGGGCGCGCGAAGTCGCTTACCGTGGCGGAATTCTCCGGGGGCGCCGCAAACGTCGCGATACGCGAAATCCCCATCCCGCAATTCGTTCCGCTTGCGGCGCTAGAAGGCTCGCGGCAGGAAATAAGCGACGCGCTGGCCGCGCTTGTCGCGTCGCGTCCGCGCATCGCGTATGCGTCCGCGAAAGTGACGGCCGGCGAAGGCGATCTATTCCCCTACTGGGGGGAACTCGATTCGCTCGTCCAAGGCTCTGGAGTGCGGCTGCTTCTAAAGGAAGACGCGCGCGTGCGCGACGCCGCCGCACGCCAATCTCCGGAGGACGCCGTAAATCTGGAATCTTTCGAGCCGCGCGAAATCGCGCGCATGCGCATCGCCGAGGAACCTGGGCTGACGGAAGACGAGCGCGCAGAGTATCTGGAAATGGTTGACGGCGCGATTGCGGAAGCCGCCGCGATATAGCGACAGGTCTTATAAGGGAACGGCAGCCGGCCTTGCCACGCAACGATGAAGATTTGCAGAGTAGCATTCGAAAACCTCAATTCGCTTGCAGGCGAATGGGAAATAGATTTCGAAGCGCCGGCGTTCGCCGACGGCCTCTTCATCATCACCGGCGAAACCGGCGCAGGCAAGACGACGATACTGGACGCGATCACACTCGCGCTCTACGGCAGGACGGCGCGCGAGCGCATCTCTAGCGAACAGAACGAAGTAATGACGCGCTCTCGCGCCGTCGCGCGCTCGGAAGTCGAATTCACCTGCCCGGCCGGGCGCTATATCGCGCGCTGGGAGCAGAGGCGCGCGCGCGGCAAGGCCGATGGCGCGCTTGGGCGCGTGAAAATCTCGCTTTTCGACGTCGCGGAGAAAAAAGAGATCGGCGAACACCGCGCCGGCGACACTCTGAAGTCAATAGAAAACCTGATAGGGCTTTCATTCGCGCAATTCCAGCGCACGGCGATGCTGGCGCAGGGGAGATTCGACGAATTCCTCTCCGCCAGCGACAACGAACGCTCGGAAATCCTCGAGCGCGCCACAGGCACGGAAATCTACGCCAAGGCGGGAATGGAGATATTCCGGCGCAAGCAGCGCGCCGAAGCCGCCGCCGAGAGCTTGGCGGAATCGCTCGCAGGGCTGGAAACGCTGGACGATGCGCAGCGCGCAGCGCTGGACGACGCTGCCGGCGCGCTTCGCGAAGAGCAGCGCGCCGTCAAAGCGCGCCTCGAAGAAGCCGCGCGCAAGCTGGCGGCGTTTTCGCTCGCGAAAGAAAAAGAAGACGCGGCGGCCGCCGAACTCGCCGCGCGCGACGCGGCGCTCGCGAAAGCGCGCGCGGAAAGCGCGCGCGCCGGGGATGCCGCCGCAGGCGCCGCCGCCCGCCTCGCCGCCGCGCTTGCGGAGAAAGACGCCACATTGCCGGTCCTCGCAAAAGCCGACGCGCTGAAAACGAAGCGCACGCTGGCGCTCGCCGCGCTCGCCGCGACGGACGCCGCCGCAAAAAACGCAAAGAAGAATGCGTCCGCAGCGAACGCCGCGCTGGCGGCGCTGGAGGGGAAAGCCGCCGCGCTGGAAAAGTCGCACGCGATGCTCGGCAAAGCGCTTGAAGGCGAAGCGCCGCCGCCAGACGCCGCCGGCGCGCTTGCCGACGCCGCGAGGAGGATGCTCGCCATCGCGCGTTCATATGCCGGGAAAGACGCGCTTGTCCGCGAAGCGCAAGCCGCCGCGGAAGCGGCGAAGCGCGAATCCGCGCGCATCTCGGCCGAATACACGCTCGTCCGTCCGGGACTGAAAGACGCGCTGGACAACGCGATCGCCGCGCGCGATCTCGCAAGGCTCGTGGCGAAGCTGGAGAGCCACAGACGCAATCTCGCCGACGGCGCGCCGTGTCCGCTATGCGGCGCGCTCCACCATCCGTACGCAACCGGAGAAGCGCCGTCGAAATCCGCCGCCGAACTCGCGTGCGAAAAAGCGAAAGCCGCGCTCGAGAAACTCGAGAACTCGCGCGACGCCGCACTCGAAGAGCTGGCCGCGCGCGAAAACGCCCTCAAGACGGCGGAAGACGCGGCAGCGGAAGAAAAAGCCGCTCTCGCCGATCTCAAGGCGACGCTGGAAAACGCGCGCATCGCTTCCGCTGCGCAACTCGCGCAGCTCCAGAGCACGCGCCCGGCCGCTTTGCAGGACTGCGAAGAGCGCGCAAACGCCGCAGCCGCAGCCGATGCCGCGCTCGCCGAAGCGCGCACCCGTGCGGAGGACGCGAAGCGCGAATTCGATGCGCTCGGCCTCGAGCGCGATCCAGAAGATTTGCGCGCCGCTCTCGACGGCGCATGCGCGCGCGCGCAGTCCGCGGCGGCTGGGGCCGACGCCTCCAAGAGCGCCGCCCTCGCGACATGCGCGCTCGCCGCGGAAGAAAGAGAACGCGCCGCCGCCCGCCTCGCCGCCGCGAAAGACGCGCTGGCGGCGCTTTCCGCCGCGCTTCCCGGCGCCGCCGCCGCGAAAGACGATGTCGAAGCTCTGCGGGCGCGGGAAAAGGAAATCGCCGCGCAGCTCCTCGAGAAATCCGTCGCGCTCAAACTCGACGACGACAAGCGCGCGCGCCGCGCCACGCTCTCCGGGCAGCTCGAAAGCGCGCTCGCCGCGCGCGCGCGCTGGGACAATCTGAACAAGTGGCTGGGCGGCGCCGACGGCGCGCGCTTCCGCAACTACGCGCAGGGAATGACGCTACGGCACTTGCTGCGCTTCGCAAATCCCCATCTCGCGGAAATGACCGCTTCCCGCTACTCGCTCGCATGGGAACCTGGCGCGAAGGACGCCGGGAGGCTGCTGCCGGCGATTATCGACAACGACCAGGGAGGAGCGCGGCGGCCTGTCTCCAATCTCTCCGGCGGCGAGCGCTTCCAAGTCTCGCTGGCGCTCGCGCTCGCACTGCAGGAAATGACCGCGCGGCGCGTCGCCGTGGAATCGCTTTTCCTCGACGAAGGCTTCGGGACGCTGGACGCCAAGGCGCTGGACGCCGCGATAGACGCGCTTTGCCGCATTCGCCAGAACGGCAAGTCGATCGGCATAATCTCCCACATCCCGCAGCTCGCCGAGCGCATCGGCGCCAACATCCACGTCGTCAAGACCGGCGGCGGCTTGAGCAGGCTGGAAATCCGCGAGCGGCCGTAAAAGGCCGCGCGCGGCGCTAGAGGCGTATGCCAAGCTCGCGCATGGCATTCGCGCCGAGGATCGCGGCGCGCTCGCCGTCCGAAAGCCCGAGCGCCATGAAGGCTTCGAGGACTTTGCCTGGATCCTGCCAGGGCGCGTCGGAGCCGAACAATATCCGCGACGCGCCGTGGCGCTTGATTATGCGGAGAATCTGTTCCGCATCCATCCAGAAGAAAGTGTGTGAAAGATCGAGATTGACGGAAGTGCCGGCAAGCTCGCGTTCGACTTCGTCCCACATATGGAAGCCACCGAGATGAGCCGCGATTATCCTCAAGCGCGGGAACCGGCGCTGCAAAAGCGCTATCTCCGCAGGCGAAGAATTGTACGGCGGCTCGAACACCCTCTCGCCGCCGGCGTGGAGATAGGCGACGAGTCCGAACTCCTCCAGCGCCGCCCACGCTTCATCCATCGCAGCGTCGTTGAAGCGGAAATGCTGATATTCGGGATGGAGCTTGATTCCCGTGAAGCCGGCTTTCGCGATCCACTCCACTTCCTCGCCCTTGCGCGCGACGCCTGGGTGGAAGCACGCCATGGATACAACGCGCGAACGCGCCGCGCCGCCTCCCGCGCCGGGCGCGTACGCGCTCCAGAAAGTATTCGTGTGGCGGACAGACTCCGCCTTCGTGGCCACGGGAAGATTCACGCTCGCGGCGATCGAGCAGGCCACGGCGTGCTCGATGCAGCCCGCGACGGTGCCGTCGAAAGCCGGCGGATTCCCGAAGCGCGCGGCGAGCGGCCCCACCACTTTGCCTGCAATCGCATCGGGGTATAGATGCACATGCGAATCAATTACGATGCAAGATACCGATTCGTCGATTTGTCCGGTCATATGCCAATATAGAAACCATATCGCCCGCCAGGCGGGCATGTCCGCGATTCGAGACGCTGCGGCGCCGCGGAGGCTGCCGCGCCGCGCCTATGCCAAACGGGCGGCGCGCCGGCGTGGCGCGCCGCCCGTCCGGTACGGCAAGCGGCTCTTACTTATAGCCGATCTTTTTGAGACGCGCGACGCAATCCGCCTTCGCCTCGTCGGAGAGCGAGACGTTCGGGAGACGCACGCCGCCCATGTCAAGCCCCCAGACGGCCATCATGGCCTTGCCGCCGGCGACGCCGCCGTACTGCACGAGGATATCGACAATGTCGCAGACCTTCTTCATGCCTGCCTCGGCCTTCTTGAGATCGCCCTTCTTGACCGCATCCCAAATCTTGTAGTAGATGCCGGCGGAATAGTTGTAGGTCGAGCCGATGGCGGATTTAGCGCCGAGCGCGACGGCGCCGGCGAACCACTCGTCGATGCCCCACGTGATGTCGTACTTGCCGCCGCACGCCCTGAGGCAGCGCTGGTACATGTAGAGGTCGGGGTAGTTGAATTTGATGCCGGCGAGGTTCTCGATCTTGCCGTCGGCCTCTTCGAGGAACGTCTGCATATCGAAATTGACGCCGCTCATCGAAGTGTGGTAATAATAGAACGGGAGCTTCTTCGAAGTCGAGAGCGCCTCCTTGAGATAGGCGACGAGCGCCTTGACGGAGCCGGGCTTGAAGAAGTTCGGCGGCACGATGCTCGTCGCGTCCATGCCGCACTTCACCGCATACGCGCCGAGTTCCTGCACGTCGGGAAGCGCGAGTGCGCCGATATGCGCGATGAGGAAGAGCTTGCCCTTGGCCGCCTTCACCCACTCGTCGAAGACGGCCTTGCGCTCGGCGAGCGAGCAGCAGATGCCTTCGCCCGTCGTTCCGGAGATATATACGCCGGTGACATTCTGCTTGATCAGCGTCTGCGCCTGCTTTGCGATGAGTCCGAGATTGACGGAGCCATCTGGGTTGAACGGCGTGTGGGCCGCGGCTACGAGGCCCTCGAGTTTCTTGATCTTCATCTTGATTTCTCCCTTGTGGGACTTTCGTGTTTGCGACTATATTGTACCATATATCGGCGCAAAGCGCAATATCGCGCGTTTTTACGCCTTACGCGCCAAAAACGCTTGCTTTTAAATGCGGCATTGTGGAGAGCGGGCGCGGCGTCTCACTCCCACTTCGCATCGGCGCCTTTAAGTTCGCGCATGACTTTCATGTACGCGCTTTTGCAATCTTCGATCGCGACGCGGACGCGGCGCGCGTAATACGGGCAGCCGTTGGCCTGCGTGGGGCCGGCGCGCTCGAAAGCCTTGTTCGGCGAGAAGCCGGTGTTGTAGCGCAGGCGCCCCGTCTCGGTGGATTTGTCCTGGACCGTCTCGAGCATCTTGTATGTTTTTTCGACTGTCTTGTCGAGAGCATTGCAGAATTGGCTGAACGAAACGAAAAGCCCGTCGAAATCGCGGCGGTCCTGGGCAAGCACGTCGGCGGCGAACCCGCCTTCCCATTGCGCGCGGACTTCCTGGAGGGCCGCGCGCAGCTTCGCGGCGCGATCGCGCAGAAGCGCAGTGGTGTCGGCGAGGCGCACGCGCTCCTCTTCGCGGAGCACGACGAGCATCTTATCGACCACGCGGGCGTCGCCGTCGAGAAAGCCCTTCACGCGGCAATCGTCGTTCGCGTAGCGGTCCAGGCGCGTTTTGAGCATGAGTTCCGTGCCGGCGACATCAACTACTTTATTGCGGCGAAGAGTCTCGACATCCTGCATCCACTCCCCGAAGACGGCGTCGAACGCCTTGAATTCCGTCGTGAACACCAGATGCTCGAGCGTGCCGACGGCCTTCTTCCACGAGTTGAAAGTAGCCGGGAATTTGCGCCCCGCCATCAAATCCATGGTATCGTAGAGCAGGAGGCGCGTCTTCTTGTCGATCACGCCGGCGAAATCGTGGTAGCCTTCGACGGCGCGGTGCCCGCGCTCGACAAACTCGTCGTCGGCGGCGTTTGCCTGCCTGCCGGGGAGCTCGCGCACGCGCAGCGACTTGCCCGCCGCAGAATACAGGCGCTGGAAAACGGCATCCATGCCGGGATGCTCGGCCGCGCCGAGTTCGGCGAAATCCTTGAGCGCGGCGTCGAGTTCGCCGACTCTGGCCTGCATATCGCCCCGGAGCTTGAGCCAGTCGCCGCCGAGCTGGTAGCTGCCCCACTTCTTCGCGTCGTTCTCCGCGAGCGCGTCGCTCGCGGGTTTGCCGGGCGTGTAGCGCGGAAGAACCGCGGAGGGGTCGCCGAATGCGCAAGCCGCCGCGAGCGCGAGCATGGCGGCCGGGAATCCTGCTGTCTTCATGGCTTTGGGAACTTTCTGTGTGTGCCGGTGGGAATGCCGCGCTCTCAGAAGCGCGGCGCGTAGTCTTCGACATACCATCTGCCGCCGCCGCGCCTGACGAGCTTGTGCGGATGCGGAGTGCCGAGTTGCTTGCCGTTTTCGTCGTAGGCCTTGGATTCGACGACGGCCTCCTCGATCTTGACGCCGCCGATCTTCTTCAGCGTATCCTTCTGGGAATCGTCGAGGAAGAAGTTTTCCAGCGCGTTGGCTTCGTCGAAACCCTTCTGCACGGTGATTTTCGCCTTCCCGAACGTCGCATGCACGTATTCCTTGTGGAAGCGCTCCTGGTGCAAATCCCAGTGATAGCGGAGCAAATCGGCGCCGGCTTCGTTTTTCTGCCTCTCCGGATCGATGCAGGAGCAATATAAAGGATAGTTCTTCTCCTTGATCGCCGTCATGAAAATCTCCATCAGGCGCTCCGGAGTGACGTCCTGCGGGACTTCCTTGACCGTGTACCAGGCGTCCTTGAGCGCCGCCACGTCCTCTTCGCCGGTGAAGCGCCCGGCGGCTTCGCAGGAATCGTCGCGCACGGCCATGACGCGCCCGGGAACGTAGAGCGCCAGCGGCTTCACCACCCACCCGAAGGATATGCTGCCGACGCCATCCTCGTTCGGATTGGGGTTCTCCGCCGTAATATCGACGATTTCCGCGGCGACGCACCACTTCTGCACGTCCTCGAGGCCGCTATCGACCGTGCGGCGGTAGCGCTTCACCGCCTCGTAGGGGCCAAGCCAGTCGCGTCCAGAAATGTCGATGAAATAGAACCCGGTGGAAGGCTTGCCGCAGGCGACGTACTCGCCCGTCGCGCCATAGAACTGCCTGCGCGGGTATTCCACATCCTCGAGGACGACGACGCGCCCTTTCAGCTCGTCGAGAGACGTCGTCTTGTGGTCTGGCGTCGGGTAGGGCTTCGTCGCGCCCGCCTTCGAGGCGACGAGCGCGTCCCAGGCTTCGCGCGCGCGGGCGGCCAGCGTGTTGCGAAGAGTCTGCTCGTTGCGCTTGTACGCCGTCCATTCCGCAACGGTCTCTGTGTAGTCGCCCTTCGATTTCATCAGCGCGCTGCGCACGCGCTGGAAGAGTTTCTCGACTTCCGGATCGTCGGGATACGCCACTTTCAGGCGCTGGACGCGGTCGAGCGCGTCCTTCTTGGAGCGCCAGACCATTTTTTCGCCGCCGCGCTGCAGCGCGACTTCCTTCTCGAACTCGCGCACGTAGTAGTCCGCCTGGCCGACGAGGCGGCGCAGGGCCGCATCGTCGGCGGCGAGCGCCAAGCCGCATGCGGCGGCCGCCAAGATAACTAGTGCAGGTTTTCGCATCATCGCCGTTTCCTCCAAGGCGCCGCGTCCGCGGCCGGGTCGGGTCTATTGTATATACAAGGGCAAAGGCAAAGGCGCTCAATCGGCTTTCGCCATCACCGAAAGCGCGCGCGCGAGCATCTGCATATCCGCCTTGCCGGCCTCGAAATCGGCCATCACGCGCTCGTAGCGCCTGCGGCACTCTTCGCGCGACGCCGCGCGCACGATCACGTCGTTGACGATGCCGCTGGCGATCCTGTTCACGCCCATATCGGTCGGGCTGCGGTACGGGCACTCCTCGCCCATCATGCGCTCCCATATCTCGCGGAGTATCGGGTATGCGTCGATATCGCGATTGTAGTTCACGCGCATTTCGCCGTTGTAGGCGAGGAAGTGGTGGGGGTCGATCTGGTTCTCGTCGTGCAAATCCAGCGTCGCCGCCTCGTATGCGACGTTGAGCGGATGCATGAGCGGCAGGTTCCACACGGGGAAAGTCTCGAATTTCGCGTACGCCGCCTTGTTGCCGCGCTTGACTTCGTGATAGAGCATCGTCAGGCACGTGGCGAATTTGCCGCTCCCCGGCCCGGGGCCGGTGACGACGACGATCGGCTTCTCCGTAGGGATGTAGTCGTTGCGGCCGTAGCCGTCTTCGCTCACGATCGTCTCGAGATCGTTCGGGTAGCCCTTTATCGGATAGTGGTAGAAGACGTCCACGCCGCCGTCTTCCAGCGTCTTGGCGAACGCACGCGCCGTCGGGTGGCCGTCGAAGCGCGTTATGGCCACGCCGCGCACGGAGATGCCGCGCTCGCGCATCGCGCTCACGAGCTTCATCGTCTCTTCTTCGTAGGTGGTGCCGTAGTCGGCGCGCTTCTTCTTCGCCTCGATATCGCCGGCGTAGATGCAAAGCACAAGCTCCGCCTGGTCGCCGAGCGATTGCAAAAGCCGCAGCTTGACGTTCGGATCGTAGCCGGGCAGGCAGCGGGCGGCGTGATTGTCGTTCATCAGCTTGCCGCCGAACTCCAGATAGAGCTTGCCGTATTTCGCCGCCCTGCGGCGGATTTCCTCGCCCTGCTCCGCGATATACTTCTCGTTGTCGAATCCCGCTCTCATTTTTGTCTCCCGCGTATTTGGCGTCAAACGGATTCGCCGCGCCGGCGCGCCGCGTCAGCGATTGATTTCATCGAGAATCTTCTGGATCTTGCCTTTGCATCGGCCGCAGCCGCCGCCGGCCTTCGTGAAGTTCGTCACTTCCTCGACGGTCGAAAGGCCGTTCTCGATCACCACGCGGCGCACTTCGTTCTCCGAGACGTTGTAGCAGGTGCAAAGCTTCTCGTCCTCGAGATTGCGGTCGGCGTTCTCGCCGGTCTCGTAGTTCTTGATCGCCGCCTCCATCGCCTCGCGCCCCATGACGGAGCAATGCATCTTCTGCGGCGGAAGCCCGCCGAGATAGTCGGCGATCTGCTGATTGGTGATCTGCTTTGCTTCGTCGAGCGTCTTGCCTATCACCATCTCCGTGAGCGCGGAACTCGACGCGATCGCGCTGGCGCATCCGAATGTCTGGAACTTCGCTTCGCTTATCCTGCCGTCGGCGCCGAGCTTGAACTGGAATTTGAGCGCGTCGCCGCACGCAAGAGACCCCACCGTCGCCTCGCCGTCGGGATTCTCGATCTTCCCGACATTCCGCGGATTGCGGAAATGATCCATCATCTTCTCACTGTAGTTCCACATGCAAACTGAACCTTTCTCGTCAAGCGCATATTATACCATAATTCCGCGCGCTTGCGCCCCGCCCGCCACCCCGTGCGCAAACTTCACGATAACCCGTCAAAAGCATCCCAAAACGCCGGAAAGGAAAAATCTAGCGACACCCCCCTTGCGCACTCGCGAAAAATCTGCTAAAATACCGCCATCCAACACGAAAAGGAGAAAGAGAAAATGGCTGGAAAGCTTGAAGATCGCGTAAAAGACATTATCGTCGAGCAGCTTGGCGTCAATGCCGAGCAGGTAACGACGGAGGCGTCGTTCATCGACGACCTTGGCGCGGATTCTCTCGACACGGTCGAGTTGATCATGGCATTTGAGGAAGAGTTCGGAGCCGCTATCCCCGAGGAAGACGCCGAGAAGCTCACGACCGTCGGCAAGGTCGTCGAGTATCTCAAGTCGAAGGGATACGACGAAGAAAAGTAAGCGCGAGCTTCCGTTTCGTACGCGAGAGGAGGACGGCTGTCGCCGCCCTCCTCTTTCGTTTTTCATCCCCTACCCATCCCACACCCCTCCCTTGGCAAATTCCGCCGCGACGCCCGTCGCTTCCCCAAGCGACAGGTATCGCTTGCGCAGGCGATAGGTATCGCTTGGGCAACCGATAGGTATCGCTTGGGCAACCGATAGGTATCGCTTGCGCTGCCGATAGGTATCGCTTTGGCAAACGATAGGTATCGGTTGGCAGCTGGAAGAAGAGAGATATAGGCAATGGAAAAGGGATAGAGGCGATAGGGTAAAGCTTCGGGAGGGGCGCAATATCGAATCGAACCCCGAAGGGGTGGCACAATTATTCCGACGCCATCGGAACACCCATTGTGCCACCCCTTCGGGGTTCGATCGTTCTTCGAACGATTTCCGGG
>DEWI01000119.1 GCA_002363575.1 Verrucomicrobia bacterium UBA3214
GGCTATATATGTGCCACCCCTTCGGTGTTTGGTCGTTCTTCGAACGAAATCCGGGGGTGGAGCGCGCAACGCGCGCGGAACCCCCTGTATCGGTGCAATATCCAATCGAACCCCGAAGGGGTGGCACAATGGCGTATGGCGATTTTGACGAAATGGGAGCGGATTGCCGGCGTATGCAGGCAAAAATATGGTATAATATGTGTGAAATCGGAGTTGCAATGTCAGAGAAGATAGGTTTTGAACCGCCGCGGGGGATGCGCGATTTTTATCCTTCGGACATGGCGTGGAGAGAGAAGGTGTTCGGAGCGTTCCGCGCGGCGGCGCGCGCCAGCGCCTTCGAGCAGTATGATGCATGCGTCGTCGAGAACTACGATTTGCTCTCGCGCAAGGCCGGCGAGGAAGTCGGCGAGCAAATCTACCACTTCATGGACAAGAGCGAGCGCCATCTTGCCTTGCGCCCGGAGATGACGCCGACGCTTGCGCGCATGGTCGCACAGCGCCAGAAAGAACTTGCATTCCCCTTGAAATGGACGACTATCGCGCAGTGCTTCCGGTACGAGCGCATGACGAAGGGGCGCAAGCGCGAGCACTACCAGTGGAACCTGGACATCATCGGCGAGGACTCCGTGCTCGCCGAAGTCGAAGTCGTCGGCACGGCCGTGGACGCCTTGCGCCGCATGGGCTTGACGACGGCGGATTTCCGCGTGCGCGTCTCCAGCCGCAAGTTTCTCGGCGAACTTCTCGCGAAGAGCGGGATCGCTCCCGAGCGGCATTCGCAGGTCTTCATGGCGCTGGACAAGCGCGGCAAAATGCCCGACGAAGAAATCGCCGCCATGCTGCGCGACGGCGGCCTTGGCGAAGATGAAATCGCCGCGACGTTCCGCGTGATGGACACGAAGGACTATTCGGCCAGCCCGGAACTTGTCGAGTTCTTCCGCCTCGCGGAAGTCGCCGGCTTCGCGTCCGCGCTCGTTTTCGACATCGGCGTCATCCGCGGGCTTTCCTACTACACCGGCATCGTCTTCGAGTGCTTCGACGCCAAGGGCGAATTCCGCGCGATCTTCGGCGGCGGCCGCTACGACAATCTATTGACGACGATCGGCGGGACGCCGACAAGCGCCGTCGGGCTGGGCTTCGGCGATGTCGTCGTCACCGAGCTTCTGAAAGCGCGGCTCGGCGAAGACGCCGCGACCGCCCGGCAAGGCATCGCCGTCGGCTTCATGACCGAAGGCGAGCGCGACGCGGCGTTGCGCCTGGCGACGCGGCTGCGCGCCGCCGGCGAGAGCGTGGCGCTTTCGCTCAGGCCGCAGAAGCCGAAGAAGTTCTTCTCGCGCGCCGGCGAGACGAGCGCGAAAGCCGTGTTCATCGGCCCCGACGACGCGGCCGCCGGTTTCGCCAGGCTGAAAGACCTCGAAACGCGAGGCGAGGAGAATATTGCATTGGACGCCGCGGAGACCGCACCTCCAAGTATATAATTGAACCGCCGGACGCCGGCGAGGAGCAAAAACCATGGTCACAGGAAAGGGAAAACCAGCGCACCAGGCGGGCTTCGACGCGATCATGCCGGAGTTCTGCCGCCGCTACAAGCGCGTGCGCAGCGGTCTGGCCGTCGGTTTTCCAGATTCCTCGGCGATGGAAGCTTTCCGCGAGGCGCGCGGCGGCGTGTGGATGGATGTCGGCGCGGATGCGGAACTGCCTTTCGAGGACGCGCAGTTCGAAGTCGTCGTCGTGGCGACGGATGCCGTTTCGCGCGCTATTGTGCGCGAGGTCAACCGCGTCTTGATCTACGGCGGCTCGATGTTCTTCACGGTGCGCGAGAAGACCGGTCCGGACATCGGATACACGCCGCCGGAAATCTACCGCCTCGTCCGCGAAGGCTTCGATATTCTTTCCGTGCGGCGCCCGAAGTGGTGGCATTTCGGCGCGCGCGCCCACACGATCACCGTATGCGCGCGCAAGAAGGCGTGGCGCGAGCACAAGGGGCTGCACCGCGGCGGCACGATCCTTTTCACTCCGCTCAGGGCGAGGGTGAACCACGGCATGCCGGGAGAATGACGGCAGAAGCGCGCTTCGCCGCGCGCGGCGAGGCGGGAGATCAAGTTTACGAAATCGGTAGTCATCCAGCAAATGAAGAAATCTTTGACAGTCGCGGCGGCGCTCTTCGCCGCATTCACGCTTTTCGCATCCGAAAAGTCCAGCGAGGCGATCAAGACGCTGCTCAACACGCGCGCCTCCGGAAGCCCGAAAGTCTATGAGGAGGCGGCGAAGACCGTCGCCGCGGATGCCGCGGAAGGCAAGCTGCTCCAGCAGTTCATAGTCGCCGTATTCTCTCGCGAGAAGGATGCGCCGCGCGCCTTCAGGATCGACGAAGAAACGCGCACGAAATATCTCGATGCTTCGCGCGACAAGATCCGCGCGCTCGCCGAGCGGCGCAACAATCCTCTCGCGTACTACCTCCTATCGCTGGAGACGAACGATTTCGACTTGCTCAAGAAGGCCGCGGATGCCGGCAACGTGCAGGCGATGAACGCCTATGCGACGATTTCGCTTGCGCAAGTCATGGGCGGCTCGCACGTCTCCTCGAATACGATCGCCAAGGCGATGCAGGCGAGCTACGGGTATTTCAAGCGCGCCGCCGACCAGGGGGACGCGAACGGCCTCTACAACCTCGGAATGTGCTATATGCGCGGCTATAGCGTCGAGCCGGACGCGGCGCGCGCGAAGGAATGCTTTCTTGCGGCGGCGAAGCTCAACCATCCCGAAGCGATAAACAACATCGGCGGCTTCTACCGCGACGGCATCGAGATGGAGAGAAGCCCGGAACGCGCCGCGCACTGGTTCGCGATGAGCGCGGATCTCGGCAATTCCTACGGAGAGCTGAACTACGCGCTCGCGCTGCTGCGCGGCGACGGCGTCGTCAAGGACGAAGAGCGCGCCGTGAGAATGCTGAAATCCAGCGCGCAGAAGGGGAATGTGGACGCCATGAACGCCTGGGCGGAGTGCCTGCATATCGGCCGCGGCACAGCCAAGGATGTCGGCGCCGCCGTCAGGCTGTATCGCAAAGCCGCAGACAGGGGCCTCGCCGCCGCCATGGACAACTACGCCGATTGCTACGAGCGCGGCGACGGCCTGCCGCGCAACCAGGAGGCCGCCAACATCTGGAGAATGCGAGCGCGCGCCGCGCGCGGCGACCGCAACGCCGCCGCCTGGCTGCGCGCGCAGAGCGGCAAGTGAGGCGGCGCGAAGGAAGGTTTCGACAGCAAGAGTATGAAGATTTTGATGATAGGCGATGTCGTCGGCAGCCCCGGACGGCGCATGATACGCGAGAATCTCAAGCGCATCCGCAACGAGCTGGGGCTTGACGCCGTGATCGCGAATTGCGAAAACGCCGCCGCCGGCAGCGGCTTGACCGCGGCGCTCGCCAGGGAGTTTGTCGAATCCGGAGTGGATGCGATAACCCTGGGCGACCACACATGGGGGCAGAAGGAGTTCGCAGCGGAAATCGATTCGCTCGAGCGCGTCGTGCGCCCCGGCAATTTCCCGGACTGCTGCCCCGGCAAGGGCTGGAGGATGATCACGATGCCGACGTGGCGCTTCGCCGTCGTCAACGTCCAGGGCAGGGTGTTCATGCAGAGCGTGGATTGCCCGTTCCGCGCGCTGGAGAAGATGCTGGCGGAGATTCCCCGCGACGTCCCCGTGTTCGTAGATTTCCACGCCGAGGCGACGAGCGAGAAGATGACGTTCGCGCACTATTTCGACGGGCGCGTCGTCGCCGTCGCCGGCACGCACACCCACGTGCAGACTTCCGACGCGAGAGTGCTGGAGAACGGCACGGCGTTTATCACGGATCTCGGCATGACGGGACCGTACATATCGTCGATCGGCCGCGACCTCAAGCCGGTGACGAAAAAATTCTTGACGGGCATTCCCGCGCGCTTCGATGTCGCGACGGGGCCTTCCACGCTGGAAGGCGCCGTCATCGAGTTCGATCCCGCCGCGCGCCGCGCGCTGGCGATCGCCGCATTCCGCGAACGCGAGCGGCCGGACGGCGCGCCGCGGTGAAAAATGGTATAATATGTCCCCAAATCCAAACACCCAAGGAGTGACGACGATGGAGAAGACCGCGCAGAAGAAGCTTTCCTACTGGCAGAAGTGGAATGCAATATACAAGGATGAACTTCTGAAGAACATCCTCCCGTTCTGGATGCAGCACGGATGGGATCGCGAGAACGGCGGCGTATATACCTGCCTCGATCGCGACGGCTCGCTCATGGATTCCACGAAGAGCGTGTGGTTCCAGGGGCGCTGCGGCTGGATGTTCGCCAATGTCTGCAACCGCGTGCGCAAGAACGCCAAGTATCTGGAGTTCTCGCGCTCGTGCTGCGAGTTCCTCCACGAGCATTGCTTCGATGCCGACGGGCGCGCGTTCTTCGAAATCACCGCCGACGGCGTGGGGCTGCGCAAGCGCCGCTACGTCTTCTCGGAGTGCTTCGCGGCGATCGCCTACGCCGAGTACGCCTTGGCGTCCGGCGAGACCGTATGGGCGGACAGGGCGGTGGAGCTTTTCAAGCGCATCCGCAAATTCGTCGCGAAGCCTGAGAAGTGGATGCCCTCGAAATACACGTCCGCCGTGGTTGCGCAGGGGCATTCGCTCACGATGATTCTGATCAACGTCGCCAACGTCCTCAAGCAAGTCTCCGACGATCCTGTTCTCGACCAGCAGATCACGGAATCCATCGGGCTTCTTACGAAGTACTTCATCCATCCCGAATTCAAGGCGCTTCTCGAGACCGTCGGGCCGAACGGCGAGTTCATCGATACGAACGCCGGGCGCACCATCAACCCCGGGCACTGCATCGAGACGAGCTGGTTCCTCATGGATGTCGCGCTCGAGCGCGGCGATGAAAAACTCCTCGACACCGCTTTGCAGATTCTCGATTGGTCGTGGAACTGGGGATGGGACAAGAAGTACGGTGGCATAATCTCGTTCAAGGACTGCCGCAACCTCCCGCCGCAGTGCTACGAGCAGGATATGAAGTTCTGGTGGCCGCAGTGCGAGACGATCATCGCCACCGCCTACGCCTTCAAGCTCACGGGAAACGCCCGCTATCGCGAGCGCCACGAGCTGGTCTCCGACTGGTCGTGGAAGCATCTCAAGGACAAGAAGTATCCGGAGTGGTACGGCTACCTCCATCGCGACGGCACCGTCGCGCAGCCCGCCAAGGGCAACATCTTCAAGGGGCCGTTCCATATCCCGCGCATGCTCGTCAAGTCTTGGGAACTGACGAAGAACATGTAAGGCGCGAGACCGTTCAGCCGCTTCGTGCGGCGTGCAAACGTAGGGGACGGCCATGCTGTGTTTAAACGTGAAATATGTCATCATCTCCATCGCGATCACCATCACGGCGGTGGCGGCGGTCTTCTGGCTTGACGGCCGCTTCTCCGGCGACGCCAGGCCGGCCGCGCCTGACGCGCCTTCCGCCGCGCAAGCGGCCGCGCCTGCCGGCGAAGTCGAAGAGTTTGCGATGGTCAAGAAAGTGCAGCGCAAGCGCAGAACGCCTGGCGCGAAAGCGCAGCGCGGCAGCCGGCGGTCCGCCGCCGCGATCGACCCCGCCGCGTTTGTCGAAGACGGCGACGACGACGACGTTCCTCCCGAAGAGCGCAAGCGCCTGGATGCGATCGAGGAAGCGCTCGATCACGAAGACTACAAGGCGCTCGCCGCGCTCGCCGCGGAGATCCAGAACTCCGCCGGCGCCGAAGTCCGCTCGGAATACGTCGATGCGCTCGGAGTGTTCGGCGAGAAAGCGTTGATCGAGCTGTTGCCTTTCATGGCCGATCCCGATGCCGACATCGCCGAGAACGCCCGCGACCAGTGGACGATGGCGCTTTCCGAAGTCGAGAACGAGCAGAAGAAGTGCAAGTATATCGAGTCTGCCATGAGGATTCTCACCGACTCCGACACGCTCGATACCATGATGACCGAGCTGAACGATTGCGACGACCGCATCGCCGTGCAGACGATCGTCGATATTCTCGCGTCCGGCACGCCGCAGGCCGTCGCCGCCGCCAAGGAGCAGTACGAGTTCGTCACGGGCGAGGAATATGTCGATTTCGCAACCGCCGAAAAATGGCTTCGCGAGAACTACGTCCCCGACGAAGCGGCGGATTGACGGCGCCGCGAACGCGGCGCAGAACGATTTTTCTCCGCCAAGCCGGCGGAATCAAAAGAAGGAATACAAAACAACAATGAAGACCAGGCTACTCACCACCGCGACGATCGCGGCATTTGCGGCGCTCGGCGCGTTCGCAGACAAAGTCACTTTCAAGAGCGGCTCTTTCCTGACGGGCGAAACCGGCACGATCCGCGACGGCAAGCTCGCGTTCAAGAGCGAGGACATCGGAGACGTCGAGATCGACATCGCCAAGATCGCCTATCTCGAATCTGAGAACGAGCATGTCGTTCAGTATCTCGACGGCACCAAGGAGACGAAGACCGTCTTCGTCCACGACGGACATCTCGTCTATTCCGACGGCGACAAGACGCGCAAGCTCGACATGGCCAAAGTCAAGGCGACCGACCCCGAGGAAGAGAAGTGGAACGGCAGCGTGAACTTCTCCGGCGGCGTCACCCGCGGCAACACCGTCGGCGAATCCGCATCCATCATCGCCGATGCCAGCCGCCGCTGGGAGAAGGATCGCATCACGGCCGATCTCGGCTACTACTTCGCGCAGTCCGGCAAGTCCAAGCAGGACAAGCAGAAGACCGAGAGCCGCTTCGAAGCACAGGCGCAGGAAGACCACTTCTGGACCGGCAACGGCTTCTACAACTACATCAACGGCAAGTACGAGTTCGACCGCATCAACAACCTCGAATACCGCTGGCGCGCCGGCGCGGGCTTCGGCTACCAGTGGTTCGAGAAGCGCGATTTCGGCCTCGGCGCCATGTCCTTCAACCAGGAACTCGGCGCTTCCTACGTCGGCGAGAAGTACGAGAAGAAGAAATCCGACGACTACGGCGCGTTCCGCTACGCCCACCATTTCGCGTGGACTGTCGCGGCCGTCGAGGGTCTGGATTTCGTGCACAACTTCGAGTACATCCCGCAGGTTGACGATTGGCAGGACAACTACATGCTCGATACCGACGTCGGCCTGACCTACGCCTTCCGCGCCAACTGGCAGTTGATCGCCAAGGCCGAGTGGGACTACAAGTCCGAAGTCGCCGAAGGCACCAAGCACAGCGACATCCGCTACATCCTCGGCCTCGGCTACAAGTGGTAAGCGCGACGTATTGACGCTGAATCGCGGTTTGCGGGCTTGGGCGGGCTTCGAGCCGGAAAACCCGCAAGCCGCGAAATTCTCTCCTCCCCGATTTCTGGAGTTCCGGCGATGCGCATTGCGATAGCCTATCCTCCGCTGCCGAGCGACAAGGGCGTCGCACTCTTGACGCAGAACAGGCAGTTCCAGTGGTTCTCCCGCCCGACGTACATCTTCCCCGTCGTGCCTGCCACGGCGGCGACGATGCTGAAGGCCGCCGGCCACGAAGTGCTTTTTCTCGATGGCATCGCGGCGGAAACGACCTGCGAGGAGTTCGATGCGAGACTCGCGGCTTTCAAGCCCGATCTCGTAGTCGTGGAAACAAAGACGCCTGTCGTGAAACGCCATTGGCGGTGGATCGCCGGGCACCGCGCCGACTACCCGCGCTTTGCGCTCGTCGGCGACCACGTGACCGCGCTTCCGGAAGAATCCATGCGCGAGTGCCCGGTGGATTACGTCATCACCGGCGGCGACTGGGACTTCCTGCTCGCAAATATCGTCGCGAGCGCTTTCGATCCTTCGAAGTTCGAGCCGGGAATCTGGTACAGGAACGCCGACGGCTCCCCCGCCAATACCGGGCGCTTCAGGCTCGACCACGATCTGAACGCGGCGCCATGGATCGACCGCGAGCTCGTCCACTGGGAATTGTACGCGAAGAAGAACGGCAACTTTCGCCGCACTCCCGGAACGTACATCATGGCGGGCCGCGATTGCTGGCACGCGAAATGCACATTCTGCTCGTGGACCACGCTGTACCCGAAATACCGCACGCGCGACTGGAAGAACGTAGTCGATGAAATCGAGATGCTCGTCACGCGCTATGGCGTGCGCGAGATCATGGACGATTCCGGCTCCTTCCCCGTCGGGAAGTGGCTGACTGATTTCTGCAACGAGATGATCGCGCGCGGCCTCAACCGCAAGGTGAGGATAGATTGCAACATGCGCTTCGGGCGTCTCTCTTTCGAGGACTACGCGCTTATGCGCCGCGCCGGTTTCCGCCTCGTCCTGTTCGGCGTGGAATCGGCCAACCAGCGCACGCTCGACCGCTTTGTCAAGGCTCTCAAAGTCGAGGATGTCGAGAAGGGCGCGAAGTGGGCTTCCAAGGCCGGCCTCGATGTCCACCTGACTTTCATGTTTGGCCACGCTTGGGAAGACCGCGATGACGTCCGCCGCACCGTGGAACTCGCAAGGCGCCTGCTGGCCAATGGCTGCGCATCCACTTTGCAGTGCACGATGACGATCCCGTACCCCGGCACGCCGCTCTTCGCGGAGCTTAAAGCTTCCGACGGCTTGACGACTCTCGATTGGGATGAATACGACATGCGGCGGCAGATAACGAAAACCCCGCTCGTCCCCGAAGACGAAATCAAGCGCGCCATCAGCGATGTGTATCGCGGGTTCTTGCAGCCGCGCGCGCTTTGGCATCGCCTGACTACGACGCGCAACCTTTTCGATTTCCCTTTCTACTACCGCGGCATACGCTCGCTCTTCGGGCATCTGGCCGACTTCCGTCCGGGAAAGCGCTCGTGAGCCTGCGGCGCTTCGCGCCGCGCACCCCTCCCGATTCCGCGGTCGCGAGCGCCTTTCGTAAACCGTGAACGATAGTGTTCAGAGCGACACGCTTATTCTGTAGAATGCGCGTGGCGTGCTTTCGCCGGCCGCGCGCGGCGCCGTCAGGATGGCTTTGCCGCCGTCTCCAAGGATTGTCTCGCCTCTCGACCATTCTGCGTCGCCGGCGTTCGGCTGCGTGCTGCATTCCGCCGTGTATTTTAGTCCGGGGATGGTGTCAATTTCAAAAGCCGGCGCCTCGCCGTCGAGCGCTTGGCGCAACGCTTGCGTCGCGCAGGCTTGCGTGAGGACCGGCCTGACGCGCACGCCGGCCGCTTCGCCTTCAGGATCGAGCGCGAGCGTCGCGAATCCGCCGGAGAGCGAGATTGCGAATGCGCTTGTCACATCCATGCCGCCGGAGGCGATTCGCAGGCTGCGCTCGGCGGGTGCGGCGAATGGGGTTGCGACGAGATTCGTGATTACGGCAGTGCCATTGGGAGCGATTGTTCCTGTCGCGACGCCTTCGATGTTTCCGGAAATCTCGCCATGCGGCCCGAAGAATATAGACGCGCCTTCATCGAGCGTCGCGTCGCCGCAAAGCGTTCGCTCAATGACGAGCGCGCCTTGGATGAAGACGCCGCCGCCGACGGCGAGGGCATCGCCTTCGCCTGTCGCGACGGTTTCGCCGCGCGCGATTTTCAGCGCGTCATCCGTCTGCGCGGCGCCGGACGCCAGCCACGCGGAGAACGATTTCGCCGTGCCGCGGAAGGTGTATGCGCCGGCGGCGTCCGCTGTGGCGCTCTGCAATGTCTCGCTGCCGTGCGGGAGGAACGCGACCGAGCCGCCTTTTGCGACGGCGAGGCCTTGTGCGGTGGTGTAGCCGAGCGCCGTGCGCTTTGCGTCGAGCATGATGCGGAGTTTGCCGTTTTTGCCTACCTTCGCAAATTTCTCGAGCCCGGGTGTCACGCAGAGCGTTCCGCTATCGACGCGTATCTCGCCGCCGAAGGCGTCGGGAGACGCGCATTCAATACGTGTTTCGCTTCCTGACGCCGCGATCGCGCCGCTGCCGCGCAAGGCGTCGGCGCGCAGAACGGTGTTCGCTAGCGCGAGCGTCCTGCCTGCGCCCAAGTCCAGTGCTCCGCAGGCGAAGGAGGCGTTCGTAAGCGTCATGTCTTGCCCGTCGGAGGCGAGAGCCAAGGTGCCTGTGAAGTCGTCTAGAGTGTTCGGAAAGGTCGCCTCCGCGCCGCTCGCAAGGCGCAATTCTCCGGTGAAACCGCGCAGCGCCGAAGGCTCGCCGAGACCTCCGGAGAATTTGTACGTGCCGTCCGTAAGCGTCAAAACGCCATCGCCGTTTATCGAGCCGGAGCCGAAGCTTGGATTGTCGCCGCTTGTCGCGAATATCGTTTCGCCGTCGATGCGCATTGGCTGCGTCGCCGTGCCGCCGAAGACTTCATAGCGGCCGTCGGCAAGGAGAATCTGCGGGCCGAACGAGATTTGCAGCCTCGCGTGCGCCGCTTCGCCTTCGCCATGCGCGGCGATCGCCAGTTCGAGCGAATCTGCATTCGCCGCGCCGCCCGTATCCAGGACGAGCGTCCAGACGCCGCCTCTCCCGGTCGTGGCGAGCGTCGCACCCTCCGGGAGACCGCCCGCGGCTTCGGCAGTCAGGCTGTCCGCGCCGGCCGTGAGGATGTCGCAAGTGAAGCGTCCGCCTGCGATCGCCCAGGTATGCGTGCCGCCGCGCAAAGTTTCCACGGCGTTGTAGTCTGCCCAGATTTCGAGAATCTGCGCGCCTGCGCATGCGAAGGCGCAGGAAGCCGCGAGGCAGAACGCCGCGGCTTTGGTTCGCTTGGATGCGGTTTGCATTGCTGTCGGAGAGAGGACGCGCGGCGCGCGCGTCAGATTTCGGAGATGGCGCGCTGCGCCGAGCGTATCGTGGCGGCGCACGGGTCGATGGCGCCCGCGAAGGTTATCTTGCCTGCGCGCGACGACGTGTCGATCCTGAAGAGCAGGATGTAGCGCGAGTAGAATTTCTTGTTCGGATACGTCGCGTACGGCGCGGATTCAAGCCCGGCGTCTGGAGAGCCGATTATCGAGGCGCTCTCGCCGAGGCCGAATGCGAACAGCGTTCCTCCCGTCGCCTTGACTTCCGCAAGGACGGCGTCGGCGGCGGCGCGATACGCGGCGGCGTACTGCGGCGGCGTCATGCCCTGCGTGTCGATCGTATCGATGAGCTGCTGGCCGCAATCGCGGTAGATTTCCCGCCCGGTCTTCGAGAAAGGCGAGATCGCGGCCACGACCATGCCATTCGTTATCGCGCGCGGGATGCACGCGGTGCGGTTCGCGTCAAGGCCGATCGACTCTTCATCGGAGAGGAAAGCGCCGTCGTCGCCTTTCATGTATTTCTGGCGCGGCGTCGCGAGCGCGTATGTGGTGTGGCGCATGAGATACTTGAAGCCCCAGTTGTTCAGCGCGTACGCTTCGTCGGCGGAGAGCGCGTACGGCAGCAGCGCGAAGTTCGCGAGATTCGGCGTCAAGCCGCTGTTGCGCTCCAGCGCCGTCTCCTGCGCGAGGCCATCGAGTTTGTCGCCGTCCGGTCCGCGGTAGAAGCCCGCGCCGTCGGTCTTCATCGACGTGCCGGCGGTATCGAAGAAGCCTTGCCGGGAAAGCTGCGCGCCGACTTCATCGTCGATCAGCGAATCGAGCTTGTCGATGCCGCGGCCGCCGAACGACAGATACGCTTCCACGCCGCGTTCGACCGCCTTCTGGCTGGCGAGCGAAACCTTGCGCGCCGCGGTTTCGCGCACGCCTCCGATTTTCGTCACGGCTAGCGTGGAGACGATCGCGATGAGCGCGACCACCATGAGCAATTCGATCAATGTGAACGCCGCGCGCGCGGCGCAGTTTCTTCGTGCCTGCATTTTCATTTGCGTGTGCCTTTTTCGATTGTGTGGAATTTCCATGGCCGGCGCGCGGGCGCCGCGCCGTTTTCACGGTCGGGATTTATCCGGGTTTTTCGAGAGAGCGTCGAGGACGTCGCGGGAGATGCGGCCGCCTTCGTACGGCGTCAGGATGACGTGCGGCTTGATCAGCACGATGAGTTCCGTGCGCTCCTTGATTTTCTCCGTGCCGCGGAAGAGCCAGCCGACGAGCGGGAGCGAGCCAAGCACTGGCGTGCGCCAGTTCGTTTCGCCTTCCGTCTCCTTGACAAGGCCGCCCGCCATGACCGTCATGCCGTCGTTGGCGATGAACGTCCCCGCCAGCGAGCGGGATTCTACGTATTCGATTTCCCGCGCTTCGCCTTGCGAGCCGTTCACGGGGATCGATACTTTCTCGGGGCTGACTTCGCTGTTCTCCTGGAGAAGACGCAGCGTCACGGTCTTGTCGGCATTGATGTTCGGCGTGATGAGCAGCATGGTGCCGACGTCTTCCTTCGTTATTTCCACAGTCGTCGTGCCTTGCACAATCCCGGATTCCGACACTACGGTGTCGC
>DEWI01000060.1 GCA_002363575.1 Verrucomicrobia bacterium UBA3214
TCACGGACTACGGCAAGATTCTGCCTGCTCGCATCACCGGCATCACGTCGGCGCAGCAGCGCCAGATCCGCCAGGGTGTGAAGCGCGCCCGCAACATGGGCCTGATGGCCTGAGAAAGGAGAAGCGTCATGGCTAATCATGTCGAAGTCCTTTTGATGGACACCGTGAAGAAGCTCGGCAAGTCCGGCCAGATCGTCAAGGTCGCGCCCGGCTACGCGCGCAACTATCTCTTCAGCCAGGGCCTCGCCGCGCCTGTCACGGAGGCGGCGCGCCGCAAGCTCAAGAAGATCGAAGCGGAGCGCGCGGCGAAGGCGGCCGAGGACAAGAAGGCGGCGCTCGAGACGGCGCGCAAGCTCCAGGATCTCGAGATCACCGTCAGCGTCCACACGACGGACGGCAAGAAGCTCTACGGCTCCGTCGGCGCGACGGACATCCTGGCGGCGATCGAAGCAAACCGCGGCATCAAGCTTACGCGTTCGCAGATCGACCTCGCGGACAATCTGCGCGAGATTGGCGAGTATCAGGCGAATATCGACCTCGGACAGGGCGTCATCGTCAAGTTCAAGGTGACGATCCTCGACGAAGACGCGCCGGCCGCCTAACGGATCTCCGGCTTGCAAAGCGTCAAAGAAAAACAACCCCGGCGGCATGCGCGCCTTGGCGGACACGCCAAGTGGACACAAGGCCGCTTCCGCCTCGCGGGTTGTTTTTCTTTCATTCGCAAGCCGAACGCGCCGATTGGCGCGATAATGCTCGCCGCCGCCGCTTTAGCGGCGGCGGCCGTGTTTTTGGCGCATCGCCGCGGCGTCGAGACGGGGCTGTACGAGATTGTCGGCGGCAATGCCGGGCTGATAGGCGCGCTTGCGGAAAAAACGTCGGCGTCCATCCGCGTCTTGTGTCTCGATGACGAACGCGCTGCGCAATGCCGCGCCATCTACCCGGCGCTCGAAGAAGGCCTCGCCGGCGGCGTCGATGAAGCGCTGGATTTCTTCGCGGCGCATCGCGGAGTGCTTCTCGCCGAAAAGACGCGCGGAATGCTTGCCCGCGGAGAAGACGCGAAAGTGCGGCGAAGCATCGCCAGGCGAGATTGCTTTGGAATCGGACTTTTCCCGAAGAAGCTCGATCCCTGCTATTTTCTCAGCGACTATGTGACGTCGCTGAAAGCTCTCCTCCCGGCGAAACTCGAAAGCGGCGCGACGCTTCTCTCCGCGCCGGTTGCGCCCGGCGAGCCTTCATGCCGCAGCGCACTGGAAAAACTCGCAAGTCTGGCAGCACGCGACGACGGCATTTTCATCGGCGGAGCGCCCTTCCATACTCTCCTCGCGACGGCGAAATCCACACGCGAAATCAATATCCTCGCTACTGCATCGCTTTTCGTCATTCTCGCGATCGGCCTTGCGCTATTCCGTTCAGCGCGCTTCATCCCGCCTACGCTGCTGGTGCTTTGCGCGGGTTTTGCGGCAGGAGCGTTTGCCGTCTTCGCCATCTTCCCTCGTCCGCATGTCCTTACATTCCTTTTCGGAACTTCGCTGGTCGGCCTCGGCGTCGATTATTGCTACCATGCATTGACGCCGCACTCCGCCGAAAACGTGAAGCGCCTCCGCGGGGATCTGGCGAAAGCGTTCGCGACGACTGCTCTTGCATTCGTTCCTCCCGCCTTCGCGCCTGTCGCAATCTTGTACCAGATGGCGGCGTTCACAATCGCCGGCCTCGCGATGGTATTCTGCGCGGCGTTTGTTCTTTGCCGCAAGACTCCGCCGAGCGGGAAACTTCGTCTCGAGCAAGATTCAAGCTTCCGCCCGCCGGAACGCCCCGCGAGTCTAGCGGCAATCGCAGGTGCGCTCGCCATATGCGCCCTCGCGTCCGCCGGGATATTCCGCCTGGAGGAGACAACGGAGCCATCGGCATTTTACACGCCGCCGCAGCTGCTGGCGCGCGGCGAGCAGCGCCTCGCCGAGACGCTCGGCGCGGAATCAGGCTTCATCGTCTCGCAGGGCGCGACGCTCGATGAAGCGCTGGAAAACGAAGAGCGCTCCGGCATTCGCGGCATTTCCATGATCTTGCCAAGCGCAAAACGCCAACGGGAAAACGCCCGGCTTCTCGCTGCTTTCGAAGGCGATGCCGCTGCGCCTGCCTCGCCGGTCACGCTGGACGCCTTGCCGCGGCCGCTGCGCACTCTTGCGGATGCCGCGATATTCACGCTGCCCGCGCGCGCTTCCTCCGGCGGGCGGCACAGCCGCGTCTGCATCCTCGCGCCTGCCACAGGCGCGCCCGAAGAAGCCGGGCGAAACATACTGCGGCCCAAAGAAGCGCTGGACGCTCTCTTCGCGCGGCTCTCGGCGGAGACGAAACGCCTTGCCGCCGTTTCCCTCGCAATCATGGCGCTGGCGCTGATCGCGATATTCAGGCGGCGCGTAATCGAATATGCCCTGCCTCTCGCGATGGCGATAGCGGCGTCTTGCGGCGTCTTGGGCTGGCTTGGCGAGAAGCTGGTGTTCTTTCATTTTCTCGCGCTTTTCGCCACTGCCGGAATCGGGATTGACTATGTCATATTCCATCGCAGAAGCGCTTCGCCTGAGTCGCGGCGAATCGTGCTTGCTTCATTCCTCACATCGCTCGCCGGTTTCGGCGCGCTCGCGTTCACGTCATTTGCGCCGACGCGCGCGCTCGGGCTCGCGCTGGCGCTCGGACTCGCCTTCGCATACGCATTCTCGCTGGCGCTCGCGCCGCGCCGCGACAGCGCCGCGGGAGCTTCGTCCGACTGGGCGAGCCAGAAGGAACAATCGGCGGGCAGGTTGCGCATCCTCGCAATTTGGTGGATATACAGACTGATAGGAAAGAATGCCGCAAAAGCCTTTTTCGTTTTGCCCTTCCTCTTCATCTACCCATTCTGCCGCGAAGCGCGCGCCGCGCTTCGCCGGTTCTACGGCGTTCTCTGTTCTTTCACAGGCTCTCCGCCTCCGCCGCCGGGCCGCATATTCATGCAGATGCTCGCTTTCGCTTGGTCTGCCATCGACAAGACGGATGCATGCACCCTTTGCAAAAATCCTCCGTCTTTCACCTTCTCCGGAGATACTGGCTGGATGGATGGCAAGGCATTCCTCGTCTCCACGCATGTCGGCTGCATCGAAGTCTTGCCTGCCTTGAGAGTCCAGCTCGCGCGCGCGGGCAAAACCGCGCTCCCGCGCGTACACGCCTTCCAGCAGATGGGACACGACGCGGTCTTCACGGAGATTTTCTCCCGGCGGCTCTCGAACGACGGCTTCACCCTTCACGCTGTCGAAGACATCGGCGTGGAGACGGCGGCGGCGATGCATGATGAAATATCCTCCGGCGCGCTCGTCCTCATGGCAGGCGACAGAACCGGCGCGGCACATTCGCGGCGGCGCCCCCTCGTGCGGCGCTTCCTCGGGCGGGATTGCGCGTGGCCGACCGGCGTATTCAGGTTTGCCGCGCTGATGTATTGCCCGGTTTACGCGATTGCCGCCATCCGCAAAGGATTCGATGCATATGAAGTCGCGGCTTCCCGCCTCGGCGACGATCTCGCCGGCGATTATGTCGCGTTCCTCGAAAAGCTGACTCTCGCGCACCCTGGACAATGGTTCCAGTTCTACGACTTCTTCAACGACCGGCCGAACCAATAGTCAATATAGACGGCTTTATGCGGACGGCGGCGAAAATTTCAGCCTCCCTATTGAAAAAGGGATGAGAATATAGTATCATATCCCCGGCAAATGTAATATAAAGAGAAAGGGCCATATAGATGATCACTAGGCTATTGCGCGCGTGTACGCTCCTTTCGGCGACCGTACTGCTCCTTCCGGGCTGCGATAGAACGCCATGCCTGCGCGTTTACACCTGGCTCGATTATATTTCCCCGGATGTCGTGGAGCGCTTCGAGCGCGAGAACGGCTGCAAAGTCGTCATCGACACATTCGACTCCAACGAAACGATGTACGCACACCTGAAAGCCGGCGAGCCGAATTACGATCTCGTCATGCCCAGCTCGTACATCGTCGAGCTGCTGGCGAAAGAAGAGATGATAATCCCTCTCGACCACTCGAAGATTCCCGATATCATGCGCAACTTCGATCCGATGTTCGCGCCGATGATTCTCGATTCATCGTTCACGTACAGCGCGCCGTACGCCGTGACGTTCACCGGTTTCTGCTACTCGAAGACTCACTTGCCGGTAAATACCGATATCAATACATGGGCCGTGCTGTCGGATCCGCGCTTCGATGGCAAGATCACCCTCCTCGACGACATACGCGAAGTAATAGGCGCTGGCCTTATGAGTCTCGGCTACAGCATCAACTCCGTCAATCCTGCGGAAATCGAAGCCGCCGTCCAGCGCGTTCTGGAGTGGAAGCGCATGGCGAGGAAATTCGACTCCGAATCATACAAAAACGAAGTCCCGTCCGGCGCGACATGGATAGCGCAAGCCTACTCCACCGATTCCACGCAAGTCATCCTCGGAGACCAGAAATCGGAAATGGCTCCGCGCGGCGACATCGGCTTCGCCCTTCCCCGCGAAGGCTTCTCCATCGCTTTCGACGAGATGGTCATACCCGCCAATGCATGCAATCCCGACCTCGCATACAAATTCATGAACTTCCTCTACTCGGCGGATGTAGCGAAAGCCAATATGGAATACATAGTCGGACCGTGCCCGGTGAAACCCGGTATCGACGCGCTGGATCCATCCTTCAGGTCTGCCATTCTCATCGACAAGGATGTGCTTTCGGCAGGCCAGGTCATACGCGCGATCGACTCGATACCCGGCGCGCTGGAACTCTACAACAAAGCCTGGGATCGCATATTGACCGCCGGCGCCTGGCGCCAGTAATGCATCGTGGCGAATGAGCAAATGCGACGGGCGGCAAGGACGTACCGGAAATGCGAAAGCGCGTTCTCTGCCGCGCTCGCATTCGCCATGCTGGCGGCATTTCCGTGCTTCGCCCTCGATATCTCCGACAGCTACCGCAGTCCGCGAAACCCCGAGCGCGCCGTCAGGCGCACTACCGAGCTGATCGTCCTGCACACGACGGAAGCGGCTGCGAAAGGTTCGCTGCGCAAGCTTTCCGATCGCGGCGAATGCCACTTCTGCATAACCGAAGACGGTTCCATATACCGTATAATAGACCGCGACCGCGAGGCGTTCCACGCAGGCCGCTCGATGTGGAACGGCAAGGAGGATGTCGATAAATTCTCTATCGGCATTGAATGCGTGGGCTACCATGACAAGGCAATGAGCCTGGAGCAGTTGCACGCGATCCGCGATCTCGTCAAAGAACTCAAGGCGATGTATCGTCTCGGCGACGATAAAGTCGTGGCGCATTCGCACGTCGCATACGGCGCACCGAACAAGTGGCACAAGAAAAAGCACCGCGGGCGCAAGCAATGCGGCATGCTTTTCGCGATGCCATCGGTTCGCCGCGTGCTGGAGCTTTCCGCGCGCCCGCCGCGCGATCCCGACGTCAGGGCAAAGCGCCTCATCGTCGGCGACAAATATCTAGAGAAGGTTTTGTACGGCTCGACCGATACGATGCGCGCGCAGTATCGCAACGCCGCAGGCGCGGCGAACGCCGCCAAGAAGCAGGCAGCCTCGAAACCTCCCGCGCAGACGGCCGCCAGCAAAAAAGATCCCGCGCAAAATAAGCCGGCGAAAAAGAGCACGGCGTCGGCAAAGCGCGTGCCGGGGTCGATCGCCGAATTGAAGAAGCGCGGCTACACTCTCCGAGGGACGGTCTCGCCTTTCAACACCGCTTCGCGAATCGCAAAAGGCAGATGGAACAGTCCGGATACTTTCTACACCATCCGGAATAAAATAATACCAGGCGACTTGATCAACCCGGCCAAAATCGAAAAAGGCATGGGCATCTGGATGAAATGATTCCACCCTTTCGCGAACAGGCCGGCATCATCAAGAGCAGAGCGCGGCGCGGCGGTTCGCGCACCGCACCGCGCAGAAGTCAAAAATTGCACAGGCGCACCCCGGGCAAGCGGCGCGGCGGGAAATCAAACCTTCCGCATAGCGCATGGCGCGGAGATTGACGCCGCTCAGCGCTTCGGGGGCGGCGGCGGGACTCTATTCGCGCTCCTCGGTGCGGGCGCCGCATGATGGCGTGGAGGCGGCGGCAATGGCTTCTTCGCCGAATGATGCGCCGGATGCGCGTGCGCGCGCTCTACATGGTGCGGCTTGTCGTGGTGGTGATGTTTTCCGCCGTGGGAATGGCAGCCACCTGCTGCAACAGCGATAGCGGCTATGCACGCCGCCGCGAATATTCTTGTTTTCATGATTGTTCCTTATTGTCCGTCCGCCTTGCGATATGCCGCCGGACTTCCGCCGCAACACACGGTGCTCGGAAATCGACGGCCGCACTTCCCGGCGAACGCGCGGCATTATAGCATATTCACTGCACGCGGCGCAACAAGGCGCCTTTGCCCGTCATATTGTTTCGTTGCATGGTTTGCGGAAGTGAATGCACGCGATCCGGTGCATTCACTTCCGCAAACAACGGGGAATGGGCGACGGCCATTGACGCGACAGCGCCGATTTTGATATAATTCAAGGCAAATACGCAAGGAGTTTGGATGAATACCGCGATAGGAACCACGATATGGGCGCTCGGGGGACTGGCTGGCGCCGTCTTCGCCCTTCCGTTCAGAAAAGTGAAGGGCTGGCACTATGAAAGCTACTGGCTGATTTATGCCTTGTTCGGGCTGATCATCTTTCCGCTTGCTCTCGCGATCGCCACCGTACCCGATCTATTCGGAGTAATAGCGCGCGCGCCTGCGAAGACATTGGCGATGTGCGCGCTGTTCGGCGCGCTCTGGGGCTTGGGCGGGCTTTCGTGGGGCCTGATGATTCGCTATCTCGGCGTCGGCCTCGGGCTCGCGATCGGCTGCGGACTTTGCTCCGCGACAGGGACGCTCATACCGCCGATCGTGAAAGGCGAGGCGGCCAGCCTCGTCGCTGATTTGCCGGCGAAGACGACTCTCTTGGGCGTATTCGTTTCGCTGCTCGGAATTATATTTGTAGGGCTGGCAGGCAAAGCGAAAGAAGACGAACTCCCGGAAGAAGCAAAAAAAGCCGCTGTCGCGGAATTCGATTTCAAGAAGGGACTGGTCGTCGCGCTCGTCGCTGGCATAGCTTCGGCCGGCATGAACTTCGGCTTGCAGGGCGGAGAATGGACGCTCGCAGATGGCGCGAAAACTTCGCTCGCCGATCTCGCGACAGCCGCAGGCGCCAAACCGATTTGGGCGGGAATGCCTGTCCTCATCGTGGTGCTGGCCGGCGGTTTCATCGTGCAGCTTGCTTGGAGCCTCCGGCAGAACGCGAAGAACAAGACTTTCGCCGACTACGCGACGCTCGCGCGTCCATCGTCAGCCGGCGTGATATTCTGGAGCGGGCTTGCCGGCGTAATCTGGGCATGCCAGTTCGTATGCCAGAAAGCGGGAGAAAGCTTCGCCGGCAGCATAGCGTATATATCTTTCGCGATTGTCATGGGCTCGAGCGTGCTCTTCTCTTCGCTCATAGGGATTCTCCTCGGCGAATGGAAAGGCACCGGTCCGAAAACGCGCGCATTCCTCGCGCTAGGTCTGGCGATACTCGCAGCATCCATAGGCATTGCAGTCGTAGCGAAAACCCTTTGACGCCCCACGACCTGAAGATTCAGAAGCAACTGGAACACTCCACCGGAAAGGATTATCATGAGCTACAAAGAAGCGCAGAAGAAGTATGGCAAGATCGGCATCGACACCGAGAAAGCGATCGACAGCCTCGGCAAAATCTCCATCTCCATGCATTGCTGGCAAGGCGACGATGTCGGCGGTTTCGAATCTGTCGGCGGCGCATCCAACGGCATACAGACGACCGGCAACTATCCCGGAAAAGCGACGACGCCGCAGCAGCTCATGGATGATATCGACTTCGCGCTTTCGCTTATTCCCGGCAAGCACCGTCTCAATCTCCACGCATGCTACGGCATCCACAAGGACAAAGTCGTGGATCGCAACAAGATCGGCATCGAACAATTCAAGCCGTGGGTCGAATGGGCGAAGGCGCGCGGCATCGGCCTCGACTTCAATCCGACGTTTTTCTCGCACGCCAATGTCAAGGATGGCCTCACGCTTTCTTCGCCGGACCCGAAAATCCGCAAATTCTGGATCGACCACGGCATCCAGTGCCTCAAGATCGCCGACTACATGGCAAAGGAACTCGGCTCGCCCTGCGCAATCAACTTCTGGTGCCCGGACGGCTACAAAGACGAGCCTTCCGACCGTCTGGGACCGCGCCAACGCATGGCCGACTCGCTCGACAAGATTTTCAAGCAGGCGAAGTACGACAAGAAGCGCGTCCTGCCGACTTTTGAATCAAAGCTTTTCGGCATCGGCGTGGAGTCGTACACCGTGAACTCCCACGAATTCGTCATGGGCTATGCGCAGAGCCGCAAGATTCTCGCGCTGCTCGACATGGGCCACTTCCACCTCTCGGAAAATGTAGCGGACAAGATTTCGTCGTTCTTGATGTTCTTCGGCAAAGTCGCATTCCACATCTCCCGCCCGGTGCGCTGGGATTCCGACCATGTGATACGCCAAAACGACGATCTCCGCGCCGCCGCGCAGGAAATCGTCAAGATGGGCCCAGAAAACTTCATCATCGCGCTCGACTACTTCGACGCATCGATCTGCCGCGTCGCAGCTTGGGTACTCGGCATGCGCAACATGCAGAAGGAGCTTCTCAAGGCGATGCTCACGCCGCACGACAAACTGCGCGCACTGCAGGACGAAGGCAAATTCACCGCCCAGCTGGTTCTTCAGGAAGAGTACAAGAACTACCCGTTCGACGAGGTCTGGACGGAATTCTGCAAGCGCAACGGCCAAGCCGGCGACGAATCGTGGTTTGCCAAAGTCGAGAAGTACGAAAAGGACGTCTTGCTCGCGCGCTGATGCGCGCGGCAGGCGGCCCGGCAAACCGGCAGAACAAAGTCACAGGCCACAGAAAAGCAAATGGCGAATCCTGCAAATCAAGCGCGCGGCAAACGCGGTCCTCGCGAACTGGTCACCGGCGGCGAGTGGATATACGGGAGAAATCCCGTGGAAGAAGCTCTCGCCGCCGGCCGCCGCACGGCTTCCGAAATCATACTCCCACCAGCCTTCCCGGATGAAGACCCTCAAATCGCGAGGATCCGCGATGAAGCGCGCGCGCGCCGTCTGGTAATTCGCTCGATGGAGCGCGCGCAGCTCGACCGCCTCGTCCACTTCGGGCATCATCAGGGAGTTGCGCTGAAGACGACCGGGTATCCGTATGTCGGAGTCGAAGAAATTCTTGGCGACGCGGAAGAAGACGAGAACGCGCTGATCGTCGTGCTCGACCATCTCGAAGACCCGCAGAACGTAGGCTCGATTCTTCGCACGGCATGCGCCGCCGGCGCCACGGGAATCATCATTCCCGAAGACCGCGCGTCTGGAATCACCCCTGCGGCAGTGCGCGCCTCCGCCGGCGGCGCCGAGCATATCAAGGTTGCGCATGTCGTAAATCTCGTGCGCACTATGAAGGAGTTCAAAGACGCAGGCGTCTGGTTCACGGGGCTTGATTGGGGCGATGACTCGAAGCCCTATACGGAAATAGATTTCAAAGGGCGCGCAGGCCTCGTCATCGGCGCGGAAGGAGATGGGATTTCACGTCTCGTGCGCGAGAATTGCGACTTCATCGCACACATTCCAATGCCAGGCGGTTTTGAATCGCTGAATGCCGGAGTTGCCTCCGCTATCGCCATCTACGAAGTCCTTAGGCAACGCGGCGCAAGCTGACGCGATGCCCGCGCGGTTCAGGTTCTGCCGGCCGCGCTAAGACGCTTGCAATATCCCGTTCGGGATCGCGTCCCTCTCGATGCGATCGCAGATTCGGGAGGGGCGCGCTTTAGGAGCCTAGACGTCTAGGCTTCTAGATTCCTAGACTTTCAGGCTTTGCGCGGCCGCGGATTCGGGAGGGTCGCTTCGCCGTGCGACGGGCGTCGCCCGTTCATGCGACGCAGGCCGCTTCGCCGCGCGACGGGCGTCACTCGTTCGTGCGACACGGGTCGCCTTGGCTCGCGACTGGAGTCGCCTTGTTTCGCGACTGGAGTCGCTTTGCTCCGCGGCTAGAGTCGCTTTGTCTCGCAGCTAGAGTCGCTTTGACTCGCGGCTAGAGTCGCTTTGGCTCGCGGCTAAAGTCGCCAGAACAATCGCCAAAGGAAGTGAAAATCGTGGTTTCGGCAAGGCGTAGTCATCCCCAAGAGTCGAGATTGTCTGCACATCTGCAGCCCGCTTTTTCTCATATCGCCTTTCCGACTTTTGGACTTAGCAACTGAAAGTATGGCAAAGGCGACTTCGCTTTTCACCCGCATGGTGAAAGCATCAAACTAATTATCCTAGTAAAAACAAAGGCCGCAATCACGATTG
>DEWI01000139.1 GCA_002363575.1 Verrucomicrobia bacterium UBA3214
TCACGATAGAGCCTGCGAAGAGCAGTGAGATCATCGAGCCGAAGCCTGTCGCGACGGGGATGAGGGCGTTGCGGAACGCATGCAGCCAGATGGCGCGGCTGCGCGAGCCGCCTTTCGCGATCACCGTGCGCACGTAGTCGGCCGAAATCTGGTCGAGAAGCGAGTTTTTCATGAGCAGCGTTAGCATCGCGAAGGAGCCGGCGACGTAGCAGGCGATAGGCAGCGCCATGTGCCACGCGCGGTCGCAGAAGCGCGTCCAGAAATCCACGGGAACGTCGAAATCGGATGCGATGCCGCCGAGCGGGAATATGTCCCACAAGCCGTCCACCGTGCCGCAGAAGAGCATTTTCAGCATCATGGCGAGCGCGAAGGACGGGATTGCGTAGGCGACGAAGACGACGACGCTTGAGACTGCGTCGAAAGGCTGCCTGTGCTTGAGCGCCTTTGCGATGCCCAGCGGGATGCAGATGAGATACGTGAGCAAGAATGACGCGAGGCCGAACCAGATGGAGACCGGAATGCGGGATTTGATCAGCTGCCATGAGGTTTTGTTGGGATAGTCGTAGCTCGGCAGAGTCATGCCCATCTTGTTTTTGACGAGCCAGTCGTAATACTGCTTGTAGAGCGGCTGGTCGAAGCCGAACTGCGCCTCGAGCTGCTTGCGGTAGGTGTCGCTTATGTGCGCGGCGCCTGCGCCGCCCGAAGCTTCGCCGGCGCCGCCGCCTTGCGCGCCGATTCCTTTCATTCTCATCAAGCGCATTTCGACGGGACCGCCCGGGAGGAAGCGCGTCAGCGAGAAGCAGACGATCGTTATTCCGATGAATGTCGGTACAACGAGCATCAGACGTCGCGCCAGATATGCCAATCTATCCATTTTGTCTCCTTGATTCGGCTTCTTCGCAGCCGTGCGAGCATATTATACCATATTCGCGGCCGCGCTTCCGCGGGCGGCCGCATCCGCCGGCCGCCCGCCGGCGGCGCCATTCCCGTTCGCGTTTCCGCTGCTGTGGGGAGCGTGCAAAGCGTGGAATGCGACTAGTCGCCTCTGACGGCGGGGTTGAGGTAGAGCGGCAGAGGGTCGTCGATCGCCAGCGCGGGGTTGTCGCGCGCCGCGCGGTAGAGCGCGGCCGCGTCGAGCGGCGGCGCCTCCCTGGCGCGCTCGCCGAACTCCTCCGCGAGGACGGGACCGATGCGCCGCCAGTCCGGGGAAACGATTTCCACGCCCATGGGGACGCGAAGGGCGAGCGTCTCGCGCTCGACTTGGAATACGTCCGTCGCCAGCTGCAAACCGTCGAAAAGCGCGATCCAGAATTTTCCGCGCCGCGCGTCGCCTACGACCGCCACTGGGCGGTCGCGCAGCGCGAACGCCGCCGCCGAGACAATCCCGCGCACGCGGCAGCCGCAGCCTGCGCGCAGCCCTTTCGCGAAGCCCAGCGCCGAGCGGATCCCCGCGAACGAGCCGGGGCCGATGCCGACGAGCGCTTCGGCGATTTCCGCGCGCGGGTAGTCGGCGAAGCGCAGGATGGCGGCGGCGCCGCGCTCCGGCGCCTCCCAGGGAGTCTCCGGAACGCAGTCGAGTATCTCGCCGTCGGCGGCGAGCGCGAGCGCCGTGCGCGCCGTCGAACGGTCTATGACTATCGTCTTCTTCATGCGAAGCTGGCGGTTTCGGGCGGTGTGCGCGCGCATGCCGCGCTCATTGGCGGCCGACGGCCTTGCGGTAGCGCGCGATGAGCTGGTTCGTCGAGGCGTCGTGCCTGGCCGAAGGCTCTTTGGCGGTCAGGTCGCTCAGCACGCCTTTGGCGAGGACTTTGCCGAGCTGCACGCCCCACTGGTCGTAGGAATATACGTTCCAGATCACGCCCTGCGTGAAGACTTTGTGCTCGTAGAGCGCGACGAGCGAGCCGAGCGTGTACGGCGTGAGTTCGTCGGCGAGCAGCGTGTTCGTGGGCTTGTTGCCTTCGAAAGTCTTGAAGGGCACGAGAGCCTCCGGGACGCCCTCGGCGCGGCATTCCTCCGCGGTCTTGCCGAATGCGAGCGCTTCGGTCTGGGCGAAGAGGTTCGCCATGAGCTTGTCGTGGAGATCGCCGATCGGGTTGTGCGTGCGCGAGCATCCGATGAAGTCGCAGGGGATGAGGTGCGTGCCCTGGTGGATCAACTGGTAGAACGAGTGCTGGCCGTTCGTGCCCGGCTCGCCCCACTCGATAGGACCAGTCGAATACGTCACGCGCCGCCCGCTCTTATCGACGCATTTGCCGTTGGACTCCATGTCCATCTGCTGGAGATAGGCGGGGAAGCGCGAGAGGTACTGGTCGTACGGAAGGCAGCAGTACGTCTCCGCGCCGTAGCCGTTCGCGTAGAGGATGCCGAGAAGCGCCATGATCACCGGCATGTTGCGCTCGAACGGCGCGGTGCGGAAGTGCACGTCCATCGCGTGGTAGCCGGCCAGCAGCTTGGCGTAGTTCTCCTTGCCTATCGAGATCATCAGCGAAAGCCCGATCGCCGAAGGCAGCGAGTAGCGGCCGCCCACCCAGTCCCAGAAGCCGAACATGTTCGCGACGTCGATGCCGAACGCCGCCACTTCCTCCGCGGCCGTCGAAACCGCAACGAAATGGCGCGCCACCGCTTCCTTCGCGCCGAGCTGCCCGATCAGCCACTCGCGCGCCGCCTCCGCGTTGGACATAGTCTCCTGCGTCGTGAAAGTCTTCGAGGCGATTATGAAGAGCGTCTCGTCCGCCGCGACTTCGCGCAGCGTCTCCGCCAGATGGGTGGAATCGACGTTGGAGACGAAGAAGAACCGGAGGTCGCGCTGCGAATACGGCGTGAGCGCGATATTCGCCATCACGGGGCCGAGATCGCTGCCGCCGATGCCGATGTTCACGATGTTGCGGATGCGCTTGCCCGTCCAGCCTTTCCATTCGCCGCTGCGCACCTTGCCGGCGAAATCCCCCATCGCGGCCAGCACGGAGCGCACGCCCGGCATGACGTCGCGGCCATCGACGAACACCTTGGCGTCCGGCTCGACGTTGCGCAGCGCGGTGTGCAGCACCGCCCTGCCTTCGGTCTCGTTGATTTTCTCGCCGGTGAACATTTTTTCGATCTCCGCCTTGAGCCCGGAGGATTCGGCGAGCGCGAAAAGCGCGCGCATCATTTCGTCGTCAATGCGGTTTTTCGAGTAGTCGAGGAACCAACCGGCCGCCTCCAGCGAATAGCGCGCGGCGCGTCCGGGGTCCTTGGCGAACATTTCGCGAAGGGTCGTGTTCTGGTTCTTGTCGATCAGAGAATCGATCTTTTCCCAAGCTTGCTCGTTCATTCTTTGCATCCTTACTTGTCGGTTGGGCCGGTATGATACCAAATATCCGCGGAAAATGCAAAGCGCCGGGGAGGCCGCCGCACCGCCGGAAAACCCGAAAGAAGCGAATTTACCGCGCCCTATTGCCAAAAAGGGCGCGAATATGCTATAATATGCGCCCATTGGCGGAGCCGGGGAGTGAAACCGGTTCCCCGCGCCACGGCAGGTGCCGCGACGCGACAGGCGGACAAAACCCGCGCCGCGGGCACAAATACGCAAGAACAAGGAAACAAAGATGCAGAAGAGCTACCGTGCTCCGAACCCCGGCGAGAAGCGCCAGTGGTTCGTAATCGACGCGAAGGGACAGCCGCTCGGGCGCCTCGCCGTCGTCGTCGCAAACAAACTCCGCGCGAAGGATCTCCCGACCTTCGATCCCTCCGTGGACGCGGGCGCTTTCGTCATCGTGACGAACGCCGCGGAAGTCAAGCTCACCGGCAAGAAGGAAGAGCAGAAGGAATACCAGCGCTACTCCGGCTACCGCAACGGCCTGAAGCGTTTCAGCGCGGCGACGATGCGCGCCACGCATCCCGACCGCATGATCAAGGAAGCGGTCTGGGGCATGCTGCCGAAGAACACCATCGCGCGCAAGATGATGACTCGTCTGAAAGTCTTCGCCGGCGCCGCGCACACGCATGCGGCGCAGCAGCCCGTGGAGGTCAAGCTCTAAGACGCCGGGCGCCTGCGGCGCTCCGCCTCGTGCGGCGCCGGCGGCGCTACGCTTACGGAAAGGAATTTATTCAGATGGCAACGAAGAAGACTATCGCAGCGGGAACGGGACGCAGGAAAACGGCGACCGCCCGCGTGAATCTCGTCGAAGGCAAGGGCGTTTGGACCGTAAACAAGGTCGCGCTCGAGGACTACATCCAGTCCGAAGCGCTTCGCGACTACCTCAAACAGCCGGTCGCAATCGCCGGTTTCGACCTCGCCAAGGTCGATGTCGTGGCCTATGCCAAGGGCGGCGGCATCTCCGGGCAGGCCGGCGCGATCCGCCACGGGCTTGCACGCGCTATCGTCAAGGCCGACGAAACGACGCGCGCGGCGCTCAAGAAGGCCGGCTGCATGAC
>DEWI01000037.1:0-135 GCA_002363575.1 Verrucomicrobia bacterium UBA3214
AGCATGCGGAACCCCCGGTACCGGCCCAAAGTCGAATCGAACCCCGACGGGGTGACACAATTGCTCCGACGATATTGAAGCGCCCGCTGTGCCCCGTTGTGTCGCCACTTCGTGGTTTGATCGTTCTTCGAACGA
>DEWI01000037.1:240-9727 GCA_002363575.1 Verrucomicrobia bacterium UBA3214
ATGTGCCGCCCCTTCGGGGCTTTTTGTTTCATACCACGCCCGTCTCCACCATTGTGCGGACGCGCCGGAGCCTAGGGACCTAGGAGCCGGGAGCGCAACCATGCCGTACCATGGCAACGGCGCTTACGGAGGGCGGGGGCGGGGCGGTCAGAAGTCGAATTCGAAGCCGATGCTGGCGATGGGGTAGTCGCACTTGGCGTAGTAGGCGCTCTGGCGACGGACGGCGCGACGCGATTGTGAATTGATGATGTCGTACTGCCTGAAGCGCGCGAAGACGCGCAAGTTCACGGCGACACGCCAAGTAAGCTTGAAGCCGGTGGTCATGGTGGCGAAGGCTCCGCCGAGGACGCGATCTTGCGGAATTCCGCCATAACGCGACTGGAAACGCCGGTTATCCATCCAAACCGTCTCAATGAACGGCATCAGCGTCAAGTTTTCGACGAGGGCGAAAGAGCGCTGCAAACCGAAGCGGATGCGCGAGCGCGGGCTTGGCGCCACCATCCAGAGGCCGTTCACATACGGCGTGACGACGGGGTTTTCGAAGCTCTGGACATAGTGCCATCCCCAATCGCAGTTATGGCCGTTCTTGTAGCCGATCTGCGGATTCCAGAGCGGGCCGGACTTCGTGCGGAGCACGACGCGATCGGCAATGCGCCAATCATAGCCGTAATACACCGCCGTCTCGAATTGATTGAAGTGCTCGCGATGCACTTCGCGCTGGCTGTCGTGCAGCGAACTTATCGTCCAGAAATACCCGGAGAAATTGCCGGCGTCGTGCAAATCGACCAGCCATGTAGCCATCTGCACGGCGACAGGGCGCGTATCACCCAGCGTGCCGCCGGAAGACAGATAGCCGCTCGCGACCTCGTTGTAAAGCTGTCCGCGGAAAGCTGGCGGCTGCGCCGCAGGCGCGGCGAAGACGCCGAGCGCGCCGGCCATCGCCAGGAAGCGACGCGCCGCGGCTATCGGGAAACGAGGAAACACTTGTCGCCTTGCAATGCGGTTTTCACAAGCCGAGCGCGGTTTTCACGGCCGCTCCAAAGCCTTTCGCCATGGCCGCCATGCCATAGTCGTTCGGATGCACGCCATCGACCGTGCCCTCGAAGTCGTCGCAATACAAGCGCTCCTTGGGGAGATATACGAGGTTCTTCCAGCCTTCCGCGACGAGCTTCTCGTAAAGCCTGCGAATATACCTGTCCTGGCTGTTGGGTTCGCGGCAGAAGACATCGCAGCGCTCGGCCATGACGATCGGGACATCCGGGCGCTTCGCGCGCAGATTCCTGATGAACGGCTCGTAATTCAGATCGACATCGCGCCCGCGGCGGCTTTTCACATCCTTCGCGCGCGACATGCCCATGTTCCAGAGGCAGTCGAGGACGTAGCAGCTGGCGTCGATCGACGCGAGATGCTCGCTCATTTCGAACTCCATGACGCCGGAGCCGGAAAAGCCGAAATTCACTACCGGGACGTCAAGCTCGCGCCCGACGATATTGACGAACGACATTCCCGGGCGCGACGCGCAGCCGCCCTGGGTGATCGACGTACCGTAGAACACGACAGGCTTGACGACGCCGTTCTTGCGCGGCGGCATCGCCGTGACTTTGGAGCCGTCGAGAACGCCAAGCTCGAAAGATTTCAGACCGTTGTAAAGCGGGAGATTCACGAGGCACGGCTCGCCGGGCTTCCACGGAATCTCCAAATCGCCGCCGGAAGCCCTCTTTATGCGCCCGGTGGCGACATAGCGCCATTTGCCCAGCCCCTTGTCGAACCGATAGACGTCTATGCCGCTCACGCCGGTGGAAGGCATGTGATCCATCGAAAGGCTGCCGGAATACGGAATCCATTTGAACGCCAGGCGCTTGGAATCGGTGACGAATCTGAACTGCATTCCGGAGGTAGTGTGCCTTTTCGCCCTCACGCCGCCGTTTACATTCGTCGTGACAGTGTCAGGGATGCGGTCGTACCAGGCCTCGACATTGTCAAACGCCCTGCCCTCGATAGGGAGATTCCTGCCGTCGATCCAAGTAAAGCCATTCGTGGAAGCGATGCCTGCAATGGCCATGTTCTTGTCCCACTTGGCGTACTCATTCTGCTGCGCGGCGCGGCAAACGAGCATGGTGAATGCAATCGCGACGCCGAAAACGATCTTTTTCATTTCCTTTTTCCTTTATCTAGAGTTTATCGAAATCTGCAAGCGGCAATCATTCAACCTTGAGCGCGACTGCGACTGCGACAGGGAAATGATCGGATGTCGTCGCATCCGGCACGACAAACGCCTCCTTGACAGCGAACGCGGCGGCGTGCGCGGTATCCACGGCGATATAGTCGATGCAAAACTCGCTGTCCGGCGGATGCTTCTTGAACACATGGAGAGTGCGACACTTCTGCGGAGAAAGGATCGTCATGAATTCGGACATCGCCGCGAGCGGCTTGGAGTCTGGCTTGGCGTTCCAGTCTCCGGTGAGGAAGACCGGCTTCGAGGCCGCGCGCTTCTCCACGGCCTCGCGAATGATCGCGACGGCCTTCAGGCGGTTTTCCTCCTGGAGCGCGAGGTGGGTGGTGCAAACCCAATAATCGGGGAACTCGCAAAGGAGGAGCACGCGCTTCTCGTTTTTTCCGGGAAGCGGGATGCGCTCCACGGAAAGCGGTTTTTCCTTCGAAAGCAGCGCTACGCCGTATTCGCCGCCTCTGTTGGGAATCGCCTTTGCGAACGTGGCATGCATGCCGAGCTGCCTGGCAAGCTCCGCGGCCTGGTCAAGCCTCTTCGAGCGCGATGTGGCGCGATCGACTTCCTGAAGGCCGGCGAAGTCGGGGGCGGTGCGCTTTATCGCCGCGGCCGTGCGCGAAATGTCGATGGTCTTGTCCGCGCCTTCGCAGTGGTAGATATTATAGCTCAGGATGCGGAGTTCGCGCTCCGCAGGCGCCGCGCACGCGCAGAACCCCGCGAACGCTGCGGCTATCGCCACAATCGTTTCTTTCTTCATGGTCCAACTCTCTCCGGATCGATCTCCACGGGAGTAATTATACCATATTCCGGCGCGCACGGAGCGCGCGACACCGCGAAAACTTGTCCGCCGGCGACTCGCCGGTCTGGCGCCGGCGCGACGTCAAAACGCGAAGCGCGTATCGAGGCGCGCATTGGCGTTTGCAGTCGCGCCGCCGGTAGCGAGGAACGCGCCGCCATCGCCGGTCGCGCCGGCGTCGATATTGTTCGCCGGGGTGTCGTCGGCAGTGAATCTCGCCTCGCTGGCGACGACCCAATCGCCGCCCTTCCCGCGCGTCTTCACATCGCGGAATTCGGCGCGCCTGGCGAGCGCGGCGCTCGCGCCGTTGCGCCAGAAATCCTCTATAAACGAATAGACGCCGCCGACGCAGCGCAAGGCAGGATCGCGGCAGACAGTGGAAATGGCGGCGATCCTGCGCCATTGGCCGCGATTGACTTTGACGCTGCAATCGAAAACGACGCGCTCGTCGCCGTCGGGCGCGGCGTCTATGCGGATCGTGATATCGTCGCCCGTCTTCCAATCCAAATCCGTCAGCGTGCGCATGCCCGTCCCCTCGCCCTCGAAACGCCTGGTTTCGACGCCTTCCGCGGCGAATTTCACGCGCGCCCGCCGGTCGAGCGCGACATCCTCCTTTTTCGCCTTGAGGTCGAGCGGATTGCCAGGCTCCCAGACGGAAAAAATGAAAACCTTGCGTCCGTTGATATCCTGAACGCCGCAATACCCGGATTTCCAGCCGAGCGCCATATAATAGGAATTCGTCTGCGCCTCCAGCACTCTGACGGAAACCATAGCGGAGACAGGCGCTTCGGCCTGCGGATGATACAAAAGATGGACGCTGCGCGCCTGCCGGGGCACGGCGGGCGCGCCGAACGCCTGCACCGCCGCGAAAAGCTGCACAAGCGCGATTATGGCGTATCTGGACATGCGTCAAAGGCCCTTTCGTCTTCGCTGTTCAAAGGCGGACGCCGGCGGCGCCGCGGGCGGCGCGCTAGCGCGCCATGGATTCGACCAGATCGGCGACGCGGCGCGCCGCATCCGGGACCGCGAGGCTGCGGATGTGCGAAGCCATCCTGGCAAGCCGCGCGGGATTATCGAACTTCTCTATAATGTAGCGCGCGAGCGCGCGGGAGTTCAATCTCGCCTGTATGCCTTCGTCGGCGGCGCCGGCGGACGCAAATGCGTCGGCATTCCAATGCTGGTGGTCGCGAAGCGCGCTGGGCAGCGGTATCAGCAGCGCGGGCTTCCCGCACGCCGCCAGCTCGAAGCACGTGGAAGCGCCGGCGCGCGCAATCACGAGATCGGCGGAAGCGAAAGCATCCGCCATCTCCTTCTCGAAGCCATGGACGCGCGCGGGGATCGCGGCTTGCGCGTATGTCGCCATCACCGCGCCTTCGTCCTTCAATCCCGTCTGATGGATGACGTAGAGACGCTTGCCGGCGCCATCGCCGCGGCGATCCAGCTCCTCCTTTACGAGGACAAGCGCCTCGCTGGCGAGGCAATTCACCATGTGCGCGCCCTGGCTGCCGCCGGTGATGAAAACCGTGAACGAATCCGGAGGGATGAAATCGAACCGCTTGCCCTGGTCGATCCCTTTGCGCACGGGAAGGCCGGTAAGGACCGTCTTGGAAGAGCGCAGATGATTCGCCGTCACCGCGAAGCTGATCGCAATCGCCTTTGCATGGCGCGAAAGGAAATCCACCGCCCTTCCGGGCACGGTGTTCGCTTCGTGCAAGACGACAGGCACGCCGTAGGCGCGCGCCGCCAGCACCGGCGGCAGCGACGAATAGCTCCCCATCGCGAGCAGCACGTCGGGACGCTCGCGGCGCATTTCGCGCTTGCAGCGGAATATCGACGCGAGAATGCCGAAAGCGTTCTTGAAGGAAAGCTGGCGCGCGTGCGTGGAGAAGCATTTGCCGTCCCACGAACGCATCACGCTGGATTCCACATCGCGGCCCGATTCCCAGACCGTGACATCGTGACCGCGCGAACGAAGCTCTTCGGCCACGGCAAGGCCGGGGAAGGCGTGGCCGCCCGTACCGCCGCATGCTACGACAATCTTCATTACCAATCCCTTTCGTTTGGAGGAAGGACCGCGCGCCGCATGCGCCGTTTCTTCTCTTCCTCGTGCTCGTCCGTGCGCTCCTGCGCCTTCTTCAGCATCGCCTCGATTTCCTCGTCCTCCGGAGACTTCTTCCCGTCGCCGGAATCCTTGGCGGCCGGTTCTTCCTTCTGCTCCGGCTGCTGCTCCGGAGCGCGCCCGAGGTCTTCCTGCGACTTGTCGTCGCCGCCATCTGGCTTGTCCTGGCCCTGCCCGGGATCCTGCTGCGGATTCGACTCGCCGCCCTGCGGCTGGCCGGATTGCCCGGACTGCGAACCGCCTTTGTTCTTCGGCATCAGCTCGGCGATCTGGCGGATTATTTCCATCGCCTCTTCCTGCTTGGGAGGGAGAATCTCCTTCACGCATTCGAGCTGAAGCTTCTCCAGCTGCGTGGAGAGCGAGGAAATCTGCGCCTGCTGCTCTGCGGTGAACGGCGGCATGTTGGTATCCGCCGCCGCCTGCCGCTCGTATTGCTGCGCCCACATCGGGAACTTCTGCCTGAATGCGCGAGTGTAGTCCAGTGCATCCTTCTGCCAATCGTTTCCATTGACCGTCTCGACATCCTGCCAGGCGTTGGATTGGGCTATAGCATCCTGCGCAAGCGCCGCGTCGGGCATCGCGACGAGCTTGTGGAAGCGCGAGAAATCGTGCTCGGCGTCGGCTAGCGCCTCGAAAGCGCCGTCTTCCATATCGCCAAGGGCGCGCGCAGCGGCGAGGCAACGCTCGCGCGCCGTCTCGGTCTGCATGATCGTGCCTGCCGCCTCCGCCTCGTTGGTGATAGACTGCGCGATCAATTCCTTCAAAGGAATCCACATGTCGGCAAGGCGGGAGGCGCGCGAGGAAAGCGCGTCCGCTTTCGCAACAGCCGTCGCCGCATTGTTCGTGCGGTAGGTGGTGGATTCGGCGAGCAGCGCGCGTGCGTCGTCGCGCCCTGCGAGCATCATCGCGCCCTTGTCGCTGTTCTTCGTCTTCTCTAGAATATCATTGATCCGCTTCGTCTCGCGAAGCTCCGGAAGCGAGGCGACGGCGCGGGCGAAATTCCGCCGCGCTCGCGCATCTTCCGGAGCGGCGTAAAGCGCCTTCTGCGCGGCGTAAGCGGCTTCTTCGAGGCTGGCGAGAGCGCTGCCGCTCCCCGCCTCGCTGCGCGACGAATCGTATGCCAGCGAAGCGATGATTTCGGCCGCGCGCGCGCCGTACTCCTTCGAAGCCATGAGCGGGCGCAGCAGGCGAACGGCATTCGTCGCGTCGTGCGCGCGAAACGCATCCACTCCGAGATTCCAAATTTCGGTGTCGCTCAAATCCGGGGAAGGCGAGGCCGCCTCCGCGGAAGGCTCTTGCTGCGTCGCGGAAGGCGCGGGTTCCCGCGCCGCCGCCGGTTCCTCTGCAGGGGATTGCGGCGCCGCTTCCTGCGCGGATGGCGCGGCAAGCGCGGCATGCGCCGCCAGCGCGAAGAAAAACATTATCGTATTCGCCGGTTTCATTGCTCTTTGCGTTTTACGATCAGCCGTTTGAATTGCCTTGCGCGGCGGATTGGCCGCCTCGCTTTGCCAGACTCGAAATCCCGCCGCCTTGCGGACGCCGCGCCGGCTGCGGATGCGCGGCGCCTTGACGCCTCAAAACCTCCTCTTCTTCGAAAGGATGAAAAACACGGCGCCGATGATGCACGCGAGAACGAGCGAAGAACTCATGACGATCGAAAACGCATGCGCATGGCGCTGGAACGGCAAATCGATGTTCATGCCGTATATCGACGCGATGAGCGTAGGCGCGGCGAGGAGAATCGTCGCTGCCGTCAGATACTTCATGACATTGTTCAAGTTGTTGTTGATCAGCGAAGCGAAAGTATCCAGCGTGCCGTTCAGGATGTTCGCATGGATGGTGGCGGTCTCCAGCGCCTGCTGATATTCCACCATCGCGTCTTCTAGCTGGTCGCGGTCGTCTTCCGAAAGAACGAGCTGGCGCGCCGTGTTCGCGCGCGCCAGCGCGATCGTATCCGCCTTCAGCGACGTCGTGAAATACACGAAAGTCTTTTCGATCGTCAGAAGCTTCAAGAGCGCTTCGTTGGAAATCGTCTCGTGAAGTTCTTCTTCCAATGCGTTCGTGCGCATGTGGATGTCGTTAAGATAGCGCAGGAAAAGCACCCCGCCATGCCACAAAAGGCGGAAGGCGAAACGGTAGCGGTCGCTCGGCGGGCAGACGCGGCGTATCTGGTCGAGGAAAGCCGTCGTCACGGGCGTCTTCGCGGAGCAGACCGTTATCACGCTCTGCGCGAAGAGCACGATGCCGAGAGGGACGGTCCTGTACGGATAGGGGCTGTCGGGATCTTCCACGGGACAAGGCACGTGGACGATCAGCATGGTGGAGTCGTCGTCGTAATCGAAGCGCGGGCGTTCGTCGGCGTCGAGCGGGTCGGTGAGGAAGTCGCGCGAGACCTGCGAATGCTGCATGACGCGCTCCAGCTCCGTCGTCGTAGGCTCGACGAGGTTGATCCAGCAGCTCGGCGCGAAGTCGGCCGTCTCCTTCAGGCCGCCGTTTTCCCACTTGTAGATTGTCAGCATCGCGCTTTCCCGGTTGTGTTTGGAGAATCGATGGCAAAAATAGCGTCCTGCGCAGTCGCGCGACGATCCAGGCTTTGGCGGGCCGGCGCCTTGGCGCGGTCAGCCCAGTTGCGAAAGGAAACGCAAATCGTTTTCGTAAAGCCAGCGGATATCCGGTATTCCGTACTTGATCATGGCGATGCGCTCGACTCCGAAGCCGAACGCATATCCGGAGACTTCCGAAGGATCGTAGCCGACGAATTCAAAGACGCGCGGATCGACCATGCCAGCGCCGGCCACTTCGATCCATCCAGACTGCTTGCAGACCCCGCAGCCCTTGCCTTTGCAGACATGGCAGGAGAAATCCACCTCAACGCTCGGCTCAGTGAACGGGAAGAAGTGGGGACGGAAGCGCACCGTGACGCCTTCGCCCATCATCTCTCGCGCGAAGTACGCAAGGACGCTTTTCAAGTCCGCCAGCGAAACCGGCTTGTCCTTCGTATCCACATACAGCCCTTCGATCTGGTGGAAGTTCGCCGAATGCGTCGCATCGGTCGTGTCGCGGCGGTATGTGCGGCCGGGGCAGATTACGCGGATCGGCGGCTTATTCGCGATCATCGTGCGAATCTGCACGGGCGAAGTCTGGGTGCGCAGAAGACAATCGTCGCCAAACCAGAACGTGTCGCTGCGATCCATCGACGGATGGTGGACAGGCGTGTTCAGCGCCGTGAAGTTGTTGAACTTGTTCTCCAGCTCCGGGCCGTCGGCGACGGTGAACCCGAGGCGCGCGAATATAGCGGCGCTCTCCTCTATCACCTTTGTCAGGGGATGCTTGACGCCGAGCGAATGCCAGCGGCCGGGCATCGTCAGGTCGGCGTCGATCTTCGCCTGCGCGCCGTCCTGGCCGGCGCCTTTTGCCGCGAGCGCGTCTTCCACCGCCGCCTTCCACGCTTGCACGGCCTTTCCAAACGCCGGACGCTCCTCCTTGGGAACATCCTTCATCGCCTTGATGAGCGCGGGGATCGAGCCGTTGCGCCCCACATATTTCACGCGCAGCGTCTGCACTGCAGCGGCGTCGGCCGCGGCGATTTCCGCGAGGCTCCGCTCCTTGGCGCTTTCGAGTTCTGCCAGTGTCATAAAAAGTATGCCGTTTCTAGTTTGTTTTCCGCCGCCGGCCGCCCGTGGCCGGCCGGCCAGAGTATTATACCATATTCCCGCGCGGTACGGCGCTGCGCAGGCGCCTCAAGCGCCGGGCTGCTCCACGACAGCCTTTATGCGGCGCACGCCCGCGGAAGACGATTGCTCCTTGAGAATCTTGAACGAGCCGAGTTCGCTGGTGTTGGCGACGTGCGGCCCGGAGCAGATTTCCTTGGAGACGTCGCCTATCGTGTAAAGCGAAACCTGGTCGCCGTACTTCGAGCCGAAAAGCGCCATGGCGCCTTCGGCCTTCGCGGCTTCCACGGTGGTCATCTTCTTCTCGACGGGGATGGCGTCCTTGATCCAGCCATTCACGAGCGCTTCGACCTGCGCGAGCTGCCCGTCGGTCATCTTCTCCGGCCACGTGAAATCGAAGCGCAGGCGCTCCGGCGTGATATTAGAGCCCTTCTGGTTGGCGGAAGGCCCGAGGACTTTATGCAGCGCGGCATGAAGGAGGTGCGTCGCCGTGTGCATCTTCGTGACGATCTCGCTGTTGTCCTGCAGGCCGGCCTTGAAGGCGCCCGCGGAAGTCGTGCGCGAAAGTTCCTGGTGCTTGCGGTTCGCCTCTTCGAAGCCTTCGCGATCGACGGTCAAGCCAGCCTTGCCGGCCATCTCTATCGTCATTTCGAGCGGGAAGCCGAAGGTGTCGT
>DEWI01000037.1:9775-11514 GCA_002363575.1 Verrucomicrobia bacterium UBA3214
GTAGAGCTTGAACGCCGTCTTGCCGGAAATCTGGCTCTGTCCGTGTTCGAGGAGCTGGGAAGCGACTTTGTTGAACATCGCCTCGCCCTTGTCGAGAGTCTGCGTGAAACGGTTTTCCTCCGCTTCGAGATCCGCCTTGCACTGCGCGAGATTCGTCGCCAGCTCCGGATAGACGCCTGAGTATTTCGCGCTGATCGTCTCGGCGAGCTTTGGCGTGAAGCCGGGCGCGATGCCGAGCTGGCGGGCGTAGCGGACGGCGCGGCGGATCAGACGGCGCAGCACGTAGTTCGCGCCTATATTGCCCGGCTTGACGCCGCCCTTCGGATCGCAGAGTATGAACGTGGCCGTGCGCATGTGGTCGGCCACGATGCGGCGGGCGCGCAGCTTCGTTTCATCGTCGAGCGCCGCCGCGGCGGCGGGATCGGCAAGCTCGTCGATCGCTTTCATGATCGGCGCGAAGATTTCCGTATCGTAAACGGTCGGCGCGCCGGACATCATGCAGATCGTCCTCTCCACGCCCATGCCGGTATCGACATTGTGGCGTCCGAGCGGCTCGTAAGCTCCGTCGGCGTTTTTGTTGTACTGCATGAAGACGTCGTTCCATATTTCGACGAACTTCCCGCAATGGCATCCCGGACGGCACTGCGGAGAGCATTTCGGCTTGCCGGTATCGATGAACATCTCCGTATCCGGTCCGCAAGGGCCGGTCGCGCCGGCCGGTCCCCACCAGTTGTCTTCGCGCGGCAGGCGGTAGATGCGCTCGTCGGGTATGCCGAGGCTGCGCCAGATCGCCGCCGCCTCTTCATCGGCTGGAATGCCATCTTCGCCTGCGAACACTGTGACGCTGAGCTGATCCGGGGAAAAGCCCAGATGCTGCGTGAGAAACTCGAACGACCAGGAAATCGCCTCCTTCTTGAAATAATCGTTCAATGACCAGTTGCCGAGCATTTCGAAGAAGGTGAGATGGGCGGCATCGCCGACCTCGTCAATATCGCCGGTGCGCACGCATTTCTGCACATCGGTAAGGCGCGTGCCCGCCGGATGGGGCATCTGGCCCATGAGATACGGCACGAGCGGGTGCATGCCGGCCGTCGTGAAAAGCACGGTAGGGTCGTTTTCCGGGATGACGGAAGCGCCGGGGATGATTACATGCCCCTTCGATTCGAAAAACTTCAAATACATTTCGCGGAGCTGGTCCGCCGTAAGGTTTTTCATGGCAGTTCGCGGTTTGGGTTTTCGTTTTGTCTTGTTTGCTCTATATCGAAATCGGGCATGCGGCGGAGCGGACCGGGCTATGCTTTCGCGGCCTCGTCGCTCGCGCGAAGGAAAACTCCCTTCAGATACGCTCCTTCCGGGAAAGAGAGCGCCACGGGATGGTCGAAATCGTGGCCGGTGCGCGCGATTATCTGGAAATCGCGCCTGGCGTCTTCCGCAGCGCCGGCGAGAATCTGGTCGAAGAAGCCGCTGGAGATCGCGCCGGAGCATGAGAACGTGGCGAGGATTCCGCCCGGCTGCAGCAACTTCATCGCAAGAAGGTTTATGTCTTTATAGCCGCGGGCGGCGCGCTCCGCCTGCGAGCGCGTCTCGGCGAATTTCGGAGGATCGAGCACGATCATGTCGAAAGTGCGCGCGGCATCGCGGCATTGCCGCAGATACTTGAAGACATCCGCCTCCTCGCAGACGATCGCATCGCGGCGAAGCCCGGCATTGAGCGCGGCGTTTTCCCCGGCGAGCGCCAA
>DEWI01000024.1 GCA_002363575.1 Verrucomicrobia bacterium UBA3214
CACCACCGCGCGACCGAAAAAGCCCTGACGGGGCTTTGCGCTACACCACCGCGCGACCGAAAAAGCCCTGAAGGGGCGACACATATATAGCCGGGGGTGGGGCGCGCAAAGCGCGCGCAACCCCCGGATTTCGTTCGAAGAACGCACAAACCCCGAAGGGGTGACACAACGGGTGCTTCAATATCGCCGAAGTAATTGTGCCACCCCTTCGGGGTTCGATTTACTTTCGCGCTTGTTCCGGGGGTTCCGCATGCTNNGTCGCAAGGGGGTGTAGCGCAAAGCTCCGAATATTCGATTTGGCCGCTTCGCCTGACCGCCATTTGGTGTGGCCATGTTCACGATGTTTGACGACTGGAGTCGTCCGCTTTTGCGACTGGAGTCGCCTTGGCTCGCGACTAGGGTCGCCTTGCTTCGCGACTGGAGTCGCCTTGGCGCGCGACTGGAGTCGCCTTGACTCACGACTGGAGTCGCCTTGGCGCGCGACTGGAGTCGCATTGGCGCGCGACTGGAGTCGCCGGAACAAGCGCCAAAGAGGGTGGAAATCGCGCTTTTGGCGCGATTTTGCGAAGGGATTGGAGTCTTTCGCGTCTTCGCGCCGCCCCGACGGGGTGGCGCGTCAGAAGCCCGGGAGGTTCAGCTGGCCGGCGACGCAAACCTTGCGGCCCTTGGAAAGCGTCGGATCGGAAGTATCGTAAACGACAAACCGAATGCCCTCGAAACGTCTGGCAAGCTCCCTCCTGATATACGAGGAGACGGTCTTGACATTGCCGGCGTCGTCATCGGAAAACCCTATCGAAACCGAGCGGTCGAAACCGTGCGTGCGCTGCACGAGATGGAAGACGTGCTCCACGAAATCCCTGATCGCGAACTCCTTCGCAAGCTCGGGGCGCACGGACGACGGCGCGCCGGCGAGTTTTTCCTTGTAAACAGGGTCGGCGGCCATCCGCGCCTTGAAAGACGGGTTGGTGACGGCGCTGTAGCGGCACATCGAAAGATAGTAGTCGAGTTCCTGCGCATCCGTCCCGAAAGTCTCCGCCTTGTCCAGCCAGCGGCGGTAGCCCCGGAGATTCGCCATCATTTCCTCGCGCTCCGCCTCGGTGAGCGCATAGCGGATGAACACGCGCACGGCGCGCTCGATCGTCTCCGGAGCGTGCCCGCGCGCCGTCACGATCGCGAAGAGGCGGCCTTCGCGAAGCGTGCGCTTCATCGCCGCATAGCTGGGCCCGGGGACTTCGCCGTGCGCGATGCGTTCGAGCGCCGCAATCGTATCTTCCAGGAAGGTGTCGCGCTCCGGGACGTCCTGGAAATCGTGGAATGCGGCATCCCAGCCGCCTATGCGCGGCGGGCGGTAGTTTTCCGAATCCGCGCGCACCAGCGCGAATGTCGAAGTCGAGAGCAGGACTTCGCGCCATACGCCATCCTCGCCGCGACGCTCCATGCGGATGCGCGTGGGCATGTGCAGGATGTTGTCGTCCCAATCGAATATATAGTATTTGAAGTCGCGCGTGCGCACGGCGTCGTTCACGCGCAATTCCGGCGGGGCGCCGGCTGGATTGTCGTTCTGGCGCGTCATCTGCAAAGCGAAGCTGTGAAATCGAATCCCTTGGCGGCGCAAAGGCGCAGCTTCACGAACTCCCCAGGCTCCGCAGCGCCCTCGAAATACGTGACGCCATCGACGTCCGGCGCCTGCGAAGCGAGCCGCGCCACGCCGGGCGCGACGACGAGCGCGCGCTGCACGGAGCCGAGCGCCGCTTTTGCTTTCTCGCGCCATATTTCCTTGGCGAGTTTCATCACCGCGCGCTCGCGCTCCACGGCGGTTTTCCGCGACGGGCGGCCCGGCATCCCGGCGGCCGCCGTGCCCTTCTCGGGAGAAAACGCGAACGCCCCCAGCCTGTCGAAGCGCATCCTCGCGAGATCGGCGAGAAGCGCCTCGAAACGCCTGGCCGTCTCGCCGGGAAACCCGGTCATTATCGTCGTGCGCAGCGTGACGCCAGGGACGGCGGCGCGCAGGCGCTCCGCCGCGCCGCGCGTCGCCGCGATTGCGGCGGCGCGGTTCATCTTCGCGAGGACTTCGGGAACGGTATGCTGGAGCGGAACGTCGATATATTTCACGGCGTGCGGCGATGTGTTCATCCACTCGATGAAACCCTCCGAAATCTCGTGCGGATAGGAATACAGCACGCGAATCCAGAAATCGCCGCCCAGCGCGTCCAGCGCGCGCAGGAGGTCTTCGAGGCGCCGCGCGCCGTCGCGCCAGATCATCGGATCCTGCGCCACGATGTTGAATTCGCGGCAGCCTGTCGCCAAGAGCGCCTTCGTCTCGTCGAGAATCGCATCCATCGGCCGCGCCCTGAAAGGCCCGCGTATCGCCGGTATCGCGCAGTAGGCGCATTTGTGCGAGCAGCCTTCGGCGATCTTCAGATACGCGAACGCCTTGCCGGTGAGCCGAAGGCCGGGCACGGCCTGCGCTTCCCACCCGCCGGGCACGCCCTGCCAGCGATCGACGCCGGGGAATTTCGCCTTCGCCTCGGGGTAGCGCTGCGGGTAGCACCCGGCGACGACGACCTCGCCGTACGCGCCGCGGCTCTTCAGAAGAAGCGCGCGCGCGATCTCCGCCTCCGCTTCCTCGCGCGCCGCGGCGATGAACGAGCAAGTGTTCACGATCACCGTGTCGGCACGGTCGGGATCCCGCGAAAGCACGTACCCGGCTTTCAGCATCTTGCCTGCGAGAATCTGGAGATCCACGGCGTTCTTCGCGCATCCGAGCGATACCAGCGACAATGTCTTCATTGCGTCCTCCGCGCTTTCGGCGCTTCCTTGTCTCCTCCGCGGCGCGCCCTCATCGATCCACGCGCGCCGAGCCGCCGGCGGCGAGCTTCTCGACATCCGCGAGCGTCGCCATCGAAGTATCGCCGGGCGTAGTCATCGCGAGCGCGCCGTGCGCCGCGCCGAAATCCACCGCCTTGCCGGCGTCGTCGAAAGCCATAAGCCCGTAGATCAGCCCGGACGCGAAGGAATCCCCGCCGCCGACGCGATCGTAGATTTCCAGTCCCGGACGCTGCACGGACTGCTTCAGCTCGCCCATGTACCAGCAAAGCGCCGACCAGTCGTTCACCGTGGCAGATTTGACGGCGCGCAGCGTTGTCGCCACGACCTTGAAATTCGGGTAGGCCGCCGTCGCCTTCCCGATCATCTTCGCGAAGCCTTCGACGGGAAGCGTCGTGAGATTGCCGTCCACCCCCTCGACTTCAATGCCGAGAGCCGCCGTGAAATCCTCCTCGTTGCCGATCATCACATCGACATATCTGGCGATTTCCCTGTTCACCTCCTGCGCCTTGGCCTTCCCGCCGATCGCCTTCCACAGGCTGGCGCGGTAGTTGAGATCGTAGGACGTGACCGTGCCATGGCGCTTCGCCGCCTTCAGCGCCTCTATCGCCACTTCCGCGGTGGATTCCCCGAGCGCCGCGAATATTCCTCCCGTGTGGAACCACCGCACGCCCT
>DEWI01000025.1:0-20348 GCA_002363575.1 Verrucomicrobia bacterium UBA3214
ATGAAGAAGGAGCGTATCGCGGCGCATCTCGTGATCGACCGCAAGGAGCCGTCCGGCACGGCGCTCATACTCGTCGATGCGAAAGGGCAGAACGTGATTTCCGTTGCGCTTGGCGCGAACGGCACGCTTTCCCCGGAGGACGTCGCGCCTTTCAAGGGCGAGATCGAGGGCGCGGCCGCGCTGCTGATGCAGCTGGAGACGCCGGTGGAAACGGTGGCGTGGGCGGCGAAGGTAGCGCATGGCGCAGGCGTTCGCGTGATTCTCAATCCCGCACCCGCGGCAAAGCTCCCGAAGACGCTCTACCCGCTCGTCGATTGGATCACGCCAAACGAAACGGAGGCTGAAATCCTCACCGGCGTGAAAGTCGCCGACGCCGACGGCGCCGCCAAGGCGACGGAAATCCTGATGAAGCGCGGCGTGAAGCATGTAATCATCACGATGGGAACGAAAGGCTGCTGGTGCGGGGACTGCGGAAAACTCTTCCCGGCCAGAAAGGTGAAGGCGGTGGATTGCGTCGCCGCAGGCGATACGTTCAACGGCGCGTTCGCCGTCGCGCTCGTCGAGGGCAGGGCGTGCGCGGAGGCGATAGACTTCGCGCAGAAGGCCGCCGCCATCGCCGTCACGCGGCCAGGCGCGCAATCGTCCGTCCCATGGCGCAAGGAGGTGAAATAATGTATTTCTGCGACAACTATCTTCTCGCCGTCGTCTTTTGCGTCGTCACGATGTTCTGCTGGGGCAGCTGGGGCAACACCCAGAAGCTCGCCGGCAAGACGTGGCGCTACGAGCTTTTCTACTGGGATTACGTAATCGGCGTCGTCCTCTTCGCGCTCGCGAGCGGCCTGACGGCCGGTTCGTGCGGCGGCGGCGCGTGGAGCTTTCTCGCGAATCTGAAGCAGGCGTCCGCCGCGAATCTCGGCTCTGCCTTCCTGGGCGGGATCGTGTTCAACGCCGCGAACATCCTCCTGGCGGCGGCGATTTCCATAGCCGGCATGAGCGTCGCATTCCCTGTGGGCATAGGCCTCGCGCTCGTCCTTGGCGTGGTGGTGAACTGGTTCGGCGCGCCGAAGGGCGAGCCGGCGCTGCTCTTCGGCGGCGTGGCGCTTATCGCGCTCGCCATACTCTGCAATGCGTTCGCGTACCGCCTGAAGGCGAAAGCCGCCGGCGGCGCCAAAGGCGCGGATGGGGCGAGGACCGTCGGCAAGGGGATTGCGCTAAGCGTGGTCTGCGGCGTATTGATGGCGTTCTTCTACCGCTTCGTGGCGCGGACGATGGACATGGATTTCGCTGCGGCCGCTCCGCAGGCCGGCATGATGACGCCGTATTCGGCGTTCTTCGTATTCGCGCTGGGCATCTTCGCCTCCAACTTCGTTTTCAATGCCGTCGCCATGCGCCATCCCGCGAGCGGCGAGCCGATCACGGAGCGCGAATATTTCAAAGGCGGCTTCGCCATCCATCTCGTCGGCGTGCTGGGCGGTCTCGTCTGGGGACTGGGCAACGGCATCAATCTCGTCGCGGCCGGCAAGGCCGGCGCGGCGATTTCCTACGGGCTGGGTCAGGGCGCGACGCTCGTATCCGCGCTCTGGGGCATACTCGTCTGGAAGGAATTCAAAGGCGCGCCGCGCAAGGCGGGAATGCTCAATCTTGCGATGTTCGTTCTCTTCCTCGCAGGCCTCGGCGCGATTATCGCCGCCGGCGAATCGAAGGCGTCCGCGAAGGCGCCGGTCAAGGTGGTTTTCGATACGGACATGATCACGGATTTCGACGACGTGGGCGCGCTCGCCTGCCTCCACGCGCTCGCGGACGCAGGCGAATGCGAGATCCTCGCGACCGTCAGCTGCACGCGCGGCAACGCTTCCGTCGGCGCGATCGAAATAATCAACCGCTACTACGGGCGGCCGGGCATCCCGGTCGGTTGCGCAAAGGAAATCGGCGTCGTCGGCGCGTACGCCGGCGCAAAGGAGAAGGTCGATCCCGCTTTGCCGCTCGGCGAAAAGCGCGGCAACGACGGCGGACACTACAAATACCGCAAGCTGCTTCTCGACTATCCCGGATGGTTCAGATACGCCGATTCCGACGATGCCCCGGACGCGAACGAAGTCTATCGCCGCGTCCTCGCCGCGCAGCCGGACGGCAGCGTCGTCGTCTGCTCCGTCGGCTTCCTGACAAATCTGAGGCGGCTTCTCGAGACGCCGCCGGACGAGATTTCGCCGCTGGACGGCAAGGCGCTTGTCGCGAAGAAGGTCAAGCGCTGGGTCGCAATGGCCTGCAAGTATCCGGCGGGCAAGGAGTACAATGCGAAGTGGGACCCCGAGTCGTCGCGCATCGTGCTCGAGAATTGGCCTTCGCCTGTCGTCTTCACCGATTTCGAGTACGGCAGGGACTGCTTCGCAGGGCGTGCAACGGCCGAATCCGGCGCGAAGGGCAACCCTGTCGCGGACGTGTTCGCCGGCAACATTCCGTCCCGCGAGGATATAGGGAAGGATCCGGCGCATTGGTTGCGCAAGGCTTTCGGCATGGGCGGCCGCGCCGCTTGGGACGAGACGGCGGTGCTGATCGCCGTGCGCGGCACGGACGGGTATTTCAACGTCGAACGCGGCACGTACCGCATGGTCGGCGACGACGGCTCGGACGAATGGGCGCCAGACGCCGTGGGTGGCCGGCATCTGCGCGTGACGGAGAAACTTGCGAAAGCCGAAGTCGCCCGCATCATCGATGAATTGATGCTGCGCCCGCCGGCGTGCGCCGCCGCGCAAGTGCGCCGGTGACGCTGCCATCCCGTTTCCGTTTCTACCGTTGCGCAAAGCCTAGAATCCCAGGAACCTAGAATCCCGGCGCGATCCTCCCGGAACCGCGCGCCCGGAGCAGCTTTCGGTTTTTTGCGCAGAAAAAGCGCATTTCTCCCACTTGTGCGCGCCGGCGCATTTTTGCTAAGATACTCGCCGTGCGTGCGGAAGGTGTCTTTGCGAAATGTGTTCTTTCAGTTGTTTAAGATCTAGGTGATTTTGCTGGCGGGCGGCGCGAAGATCATCGACGCACACCACAATAAAAGATCGTGAGGCGAAAATGAAAATGCGTTCCCTCTCGCACACTCACCTCCCCTCCAATCAAACATGCTGCCGGCCTGTACGGGCGGTATTGCAAACTGAACTGAAAGGGAAAGCGATTGCCGCGATTGCCGCGCTGCTGTGCTTCGGCACGGCGACGGCATTGGCCGACAGCATAAACCTATCGGAGATGACGGCGAATACGACCGTCGCCGACGGCACGACGCTGACGGGCACGCTCGGCGCGAACGTCAAGGTTTCCATCGCCGACGGCGCGACGGTGACGCTCGACGGCGTCACCATCAACGGCGATAATGACGAAGACTGCGGGTGGGCGGGCATCACCTGCGAGGGCGGCGCGACCATCGTTCTCGAAGGCACGAACACCGTCAAGGGCTTCTACGAGAATTATCCCGGCATCTACGTGCCGGAGGGCAAGACGCTGACCATCAAGGGTGACGGCTCGCTCGATGCGTCGAGCAACGGCTACGGCGCGGGCATCGGCGGCGGGTACGATATTTCGTGCGGCAACATCGTCATCGAGGGCGGCACCATCGTCGCGACGGGCGGCTACCTTGCGACCGGCATCGGCGGCGGCGGCAATGTTTCGTGCGGCGCCATCACGATAGCAGATACCGTGACGAAGGTCGTCGCCACAAAGTACGAGCAGAATACGCCTCGCAGCATCGGCAGTGGCGCTGGCGGCACTTGCGGCACGGTGACGATCGGCGGCACGGTGTATGCCAACGGCATTGAAGAAAGCCCCTACATCTATCCTACCTACACCGCGACCTTGAAGGACGGCACGGAGGATGCCGCCAACTGGACCATCACCCCCAACGAGGGACTGGCGGAGAAAGGCACGGTTACCATCGCCTACGCCGGAGAGAACAAGGTGAAGAGCGTCAAGGCCGTTGCGATACCGTTGACGCTCTCCGCCGCCACGGCGGCCGATGTCGGCAAGGTGGTGTGCGCCGACGGCCATCTGCACGACGCGAAGACCGCCGTGCCCGACGGCTGCACCGCAGTCGGCATTCTCGGCAAGGTGACGGAGAAGGGCCACGGCCTGATTCTCGCTTTGCAGAACGCTTCGTCGCAGACATGGAACACCATCAACGGCTGGACGTCCACGACCGGTTACGCCGGCACCACGCTGAAAGTTCTGCCCGACGATGCCGCACGCGGCGCCAACCTGACGAGCTACACCACGCTGGGCGATACCCCCGTGTCGGACTGGGCCGTGGGGCAGAAGAGCGACTACGAAGCGATATTCATCAATCTCGGCTCGACGACTGGTGATAGTGAAGGCACTATATACGACGGCAATGTGAATGTCTATATCACTACAGGTGTCGGCGGTACGGCAATATCTGGCGACAATTGGTCTGCTACGGATATCTATGGCAACTACGCACGGGGCTTCTCCAGTGATTATTGGCACAGCTACGTTAAGTTGTATACCTATAGTGTCCGGCCAGTGCTCGGCTTCGGAGGCGAGGCGACGGAAGAAATCACCGTCACGCCCGTCGAGGGCAAGCCGAACGAATGGACGTTCCAGATGCCCGACGGGGACGTGGAGGTGGAAGTCGCCTACCTCGCGGTCGCCACGTTCGAAGTCGAAGGCGAGACCTACGCGGTGATTACGAATGTCGTCGGCAAGGCGGTCGAGACGCCGGAAGAAGACCCGGTGAAGACCGGTCACACGTTCGCCGGCTGGTTCACGGCGGCGACGGGCGGCACGCAGGTAACGGACGAAACATTGATGGGCATCGCCGACACGACGTTCTACGCGCAGTTCCGCGCGCCTATCCTGACGATTGAAAACGGCGTTCTCACAGCCGTCGATTTCAACGACTGCACTGACATTGATCTGGTGATACCGACCAACGTCACGGCAATCGGCGATAGTGCGTTCTATCAATGCACGGGTCTTGCAAGCGTGACGATTCCCGGAAGCGTCAAGACGATCTCGCATGCCGCGTTCCGCGATTGCTCCAATCTAACGAGCGTGACGATCGAGGAAGGCGTGACGACAATCGGCGAACGTGCGTTCGCCCGCTGCGTCAATCTGGCAAGCATAACCATTCCTGGCACCGTCACGGAGATCAGTGAAGCCGCATTCAGCGATTGCAAGAGCCTTACGAGTTTGACGATTCCCGGCAGCGTCAAGACGATCGGACCCCAGGCGTTCCAGAACTGCACCGGACTCGAGAGCGTGACGCTCGAAGAGGGAGTGGAGACAATCGGAAGAGTCGCGTTCGACGGCTGCGAAAATCTCTCAAGCGTAACCATCCCGGACTCCGTCAAGGAAATCGGAGATGATGCGTTCGCGGGTTGCAGCGACGCCCTCTACGAAGAAGGGTCGGGGAATCTCGCCGGCGTGAAGCTGGTGGATGGCTGGGCCGTCGGCTATGATGCCGGCTCCATCTCCGAAAACCTCGACTTGACCGGCGTTCGCGGCATCGCCGGCGGCGCATTCGCCGGATGCGACGTCATTACGAGCGTAATCATCCCGGACGGGGTGGCGACAATCCCCGAATACGTATTCAACGGTTGCGACAATTTGACGAGCGTGACCATCCCGGATAGCGTCACGTCGATAGGGGAAGGTGCGTTCGCCGGTTGCGACAATCTTGCAAGCGTGACCATCCCGGACAGCGTCACGTCAATCGGCAAAGATGCATTCGAGGGTTGCAGCGAAGACCTCTACGACACCACGACGATCCCCGGCGTGGCGCTGGTTGACGGCTGGGCTGTTGGCTATACCGACGCGCTTCCTGAAAACCTCGATCTGACCGGTGCGCGCGGCATAGCGAGCATGGCGTTCCGGGATAGTGCGCTCGAAAGCGTGACCATCCCCGGCACCGTGGCGAGGGTTCCCGCCGGCGCGTTTATGTCCTGCTCCAGCCTAGCGAGCGTGACGCTCGAGGAAGGCGTGACTGCGATCGACGACTCCGCGTTCATCGAGTGCTCTGCGCTCGAGAGCGTGGAAATCCCCGACACGGTGACGGCGATCGGGCCTCAGGCGTTTGTGTCGTGCGCGAAACTTGCGAGCGTAACGGTTCCCGGCAGCGTGGCGGAAATCGGACCGGCGGCGTTTGGCATGTGCAACAGCCTGACGAACGTCACTCTCGAAGCTGGCGTAACGAATATCGGCATGATGGCGTTCGCCATGTGCTCCGCGCTTGAGAGCGTGGAAATCCCCGACACCGTGACGGCAATCGGATCCCAGGCGTTCTTTATGAGCATGAACTTTGCGAGCGTGACGATCCCGTCGTCCGTTATGGAAATCGGGCAGGACGCGTTTGCCTACACGGCGCTGGCCACGGTCAAAGTGTCATACGGCGACGGCGAGCGCGTGAAGGAAATGCTCGCCGCCTCGGGCTTTGACGTCTCCAAGCTGACGTTCGTCGAGCCGTACAAGCTGACGTTCGATCCGGCCGGCGGCGAGTTTGCCGAGGGCGTCGAGACGAACCGCTTCCTGTATGCGGGCGAAGAATTCGGCGAACTGCTCGAAGCGACCCGCACAGGCTACACGCTCGCGGGCTGGTTCACGGCGGCGACGAACGGTTATGAAGTCGCGGCGACAAACAAGATGGGCGATGCGGACGCCACCGTTTACGCGCAGTGGACCATCAACCAGTACACCATCACATTCGACTCCAACGGCGGCAGCGACGTCGCCGCGATAACGAACGACTACGGCACCGCGGTGACGGCACCGGCGGATCCGGCGAAGACCGGCTACACGTTCGCGGGCTGGACGCCTGCGGTGCCGGAGACGGTTCCCGCGTCCAACTTGGTTTGCACCGCCGGATGGACCGTCAACCAGTATAAGATCGCGTTCGACGCCAACGGCGGTGAAGGGGAGCTCGACCCGGCGACGCTCGACTACGGCGCGGAGTACGGCGAACTGCCCGTGCCCGTCCGCACAGGCTACACGTTCCTCGGCTGGTTCGACGGGAACGGCAACGAGGCGACGGCGGAAACCGTCCTCGGCGATGCCGACGTCGCGCTCGCTGCCCGGTGGGGAATCAACCGCTACACGATAACGTTCGTCGTGGGAGGCGAGACGTATGCGGCGATCACGAACGACTACGGCGCAGAAGTTGCGGCGCCGGCGGATCCCGATCGCGGCAGCATGTACCAGTTCCTCGGCTGGGACGCCGAAGTGCCGGCGACCGTACCGGCGGAGGACGTTACGCTCACGGCGCTCTGGAAGCTGATGCAGATCGACGTTCCGTCGATCGTCGGCGGCGACACGAACACGACCGTCAATGTCACGGTCGGCGAGAAGTACACCGACGCAGTGATTGCGCAGATCACCAAGCAGGCCCAGGCTACGGCTGAGCGCCATGGCCAGGTCGTGGCCGGCTGGACCAATTACGACGGCAGCGAAGTCACCGGCGCGACGGTCGTTTCGACGAACGACGTTCTCACGGCGGTTTGGGAAGAGGTCAATCCTCTCGTTCCCGAGACGCTGGGTGAGGGCGCGGTCGATACCTCCAAGGCGCAGAAGTTCGAGGCCTACATCCTCGATGCCGAAGGCGCGACGCGCGGCACGGCCGTCGTGACGGTCGGCAAGAGCAACGCGCGCACCGGCCTTTCGTCCGTCAAGGCGCAGGTCAAGCTGGTCGGCGATTCGAAGTCCTACGTGTTCAAGGCCACGGAGGCGAAGGGCGGCAAGGCCAAGCTCTCCACCGACAAGGCCACGGAAGGCGTCGAACTTTCCAACAAGCTCCTTGGCACGATGACGCTCGATATCGGCGCGGAAGGCGTGACCGGCAAGTGGGGCGAGTACGAGATCAACGGCTCGCGCAACACCTACAAGACCGACAAGACCGCATATGCGTCGTGGACTGGCGTATGGACGGCAGCGATAGCTGACGCCTCCGGCGCGCTCTCCACGTTCACGCTCAACGTGAAGAAGTCCGGCGCCGTCAGAGTCACCGGCGTATTGGCCGACGGCGCGAAGTTCTCCGTCTCCACCCGTCTGATGATTGCGGATGACGGCTCCGAAGCTTGCGTCGCCGTCAAGGGCACGAAGAAAGCCACCGTCGGCCTCGTGTTCTGGCTTGGTCTGGATGAGAATGACGAGGTCTATGCCGAGGACGTGGAATCCGTGTCCGGCGACGCCGTCGCCGGCGAAACCGTCGCGGTCGGCAAGGCCGCTGTCGGCGATGCCGCGACGCGGAATCTCGCCGTCGGCGGCGAGACGGTCGCTTCCATCGAATGGGACGGCGCGCGTTTCGCCGCAGACAAGTCCGTCGCCGCCAACGTCAAATACGTCAAATCGACAGGCGCCTTCACCGGCTCCTACAAGATCGTGACGGCAAATGCGAACGGCAAGACGAAGAAGACGACCGTCAAGTTCACCGGCGTGTTCGTCGATGGCGTCGGCTACGGCATGACGAAGGGCGACGGTGCAAAGCCCGTCCTTCTCACCCCGGCGCTGCTGGCCGAGTAAGGCGCATTGGCGAGGCGGCTTCTGCCTCTCGCAAAGTCCACGAAGCCGCGGCATTCCGCCGGCTCCGTGGGCTTCCCTTTTTCCGGGCTTGTCCAATCTTCACCCGTATTCCCGGGGAGGGACGCGCTCCCGCGCGACCCTCTCGAATCGGGCGGCCGCCCCGCAGGCGAAGGGAATATGGTATAATATCCGGCATGCTTTTGAAGATAGAAGACCTTTCCGTGTCGTTCAGGAACGACGATGGCGAAGTGAATGCCGCGGCGATCGACGTCGATCTCGAGCTGGAGCGCGGCCAGGTGCTCGGGATCGTCGGGGAATCCGGAAGCGGCAAGAGCACCGTATCGATGAGCGTGGCGAGGCTTTTGCCGTCGCCGCCCGCCTTCTACCCGAAGGGCAGGATAATTTTCGACGGCGAAGACATTCTCGGGATGCCGCTCGAGCGCCTGCGGCAGCTGCGCGGCAAGCGCATCGGCGTCATTTTCCAGGATCCGATGGGTTCGCTTTCGCCGCTGCACAGGATAGGCGAGCAGCTCGTCGAAACCATTCGTCTGCACGAGGATGTTTCGAAGGCGGCGGCGGACGCGATGGCGCTGGAGTGGCTGGGCAAGGTGGGCATACGCGATGTCGCCGTCACGGCCAAGGCGTACCCGCACGAGCTTTCCGGCGGCATGCAGCAGCGCGTGATGATTGCGATGGGCCTGATGCTGGGGCCGGATCTCGTGATCGCCGACGAGCCTACCACGGCTCTCGACGTCACCGTGCAGGCGCAGGTGCTGCGGCTCATGAAGGATTTGCACCAGGCGAATTCCGGGGTGCTTTTGATTACCCACGATCTCGGCGTCGTTTCGCAGATGGCCACGCGCCTCGCCGTGATGAAAGACGGCCGCGTGATCGAGCGCTCCGACGACCCGGCGGCGTTTTTCGCCGCGCCGTCGCATCCGTATTCGCAGGCGCTCGTGCGCGAAGCGCGCAAGATGGAGCTGAAGTGAGCGGCCTCGCACCAGGAGAGCGGACATGAAACGGATCGGAATAATCGGCGCGGGGAGGTTCGGGCTGGCGCTCGCGGAGTCGCTCGCCAACGCCGGCCTCGAAGTCGTCCTCATAGACCGCAACCGCCCGGCGATGCAGAATGCGAGCGAATTCGTCAACGCCATGCAGGGCGACGCGACGCAGCCGCACGTTCTCGAGGAAGCCGGCTTCGGCGAGTGCGATCTCGTGGTCGTGGCGATAGGCTCGAACATCGAAGCTTCGACGATGGCGACGGCCAACTGCAAAGAGCTTGGCGTCCCCAACGTAGTGGCGAAAGCCGCCAGCGAACTCCACGGCAAGATACTGCGGAAAATCGGCGCGGACACCGTCGTGTATCCAGACCGCGATTCGGCGCACCGCCTCGCGCGCACGATCGCCAAGGGCGACATACTCGATATCCTCGAAGTCTCCGAAGGCTTTTCCATCGCGGAAATCGACGTCCCCGACGGCATGCGCGGCAAGACGCTCGCAGGCGCCGATTTCCGCAACGCCACCGGCCTTACGGTGCTTTGCATACGCCGCGCGGATCCCGCCGACCCGCTGAAGCCGCGCAACGTGGTGCTGCCGCATGCCGACGACGTGCTGCTGGGCGACGACAAGCTCATCGTCTTTGGCGAAACGAAGAAGCTGGATACGGTCGATTAGCGCCGCGCGCGGCGAATCCGCAGGGGGTACGGCTGCCAGATGAGTTATTTGAAGATAGACGGGATGCGCACCGTGCATGGCGTGCACGCGATCTCCGGCAACAAGAACGCGGTCTTGCCGATGATCGCCGCGTCGCTTTTGACCGACGAGCCCGTGACGCTTTCCAACGTCCCGGACATCGCCGACGTCGATGTCATGCTCGGGGCGATCGCGCGGACGTTCGGGGCTTCCGTGAGCCGCGACAGGCGCGCAGGCGTCGTGACGCTGCATACGAGCCATATCAAGTCGGCGCGCCTTGGCGCGGCGACGGCGGCGAAGCTCCGCACGAGCTTCCTCTTCGCCGGCCCGCTGCTCGCGCGCGCCGGCCGCGTCTCGCTGCCGCCGCCCGGCGGCGACGCCATCGGGCACCGCCGCCTCGACACGCACTTCGCGGGCTTCCGCGCGCTCGGCGCAAGAGCGACGGCAGGACGCAAGACGCTGCATTTGCGCGGCGAGCTGAAGGGCGCGAAGATCCTGCTCGACGAAGCGAGCGTCACTGCCACGGAGAACATCCTCATGGCCAGCGTGATGGCCAAGGGCGAGACCACGATCTACAACGCCGCATCCGAGCCGCATATCGCCGATCTCGCCGCGATGCTGAATTCGATGGGCGCGAAGGTTTCCGGCGCCGGCACGAATCTCATCCGGGTGGAAGGGGTTGAAAAGCTCTCCGGGACGTCCGTGCGCGTCGGCTGCGACTATATCGAGGCCGGCTCGTATATCGCCGCCGCCGCCGTGACGCACGGCGAATTGACGCTGGAGAATATCGATCCGGAGCCTTTCGCCGTCCTCGAAGGGGCGTTCAAGCGCTTCGGCGTCACGTGGACGATCGACGCGAAGGAGCGCAAGCTCTACTACGTTCCCAGGAAGAAGCGCCTCAAGATGCACTACGATCTCGGCGACGCGATCCCCAGCCTCGCCGACGGCCCGTGGCCCGCCTTCCCGTCCGACCTGATGAGCATATTGATCGTGCTGGCGACGCAGACGCGCGGCACGTGCCTCTTCTTCGAGAAGATGTTCGAGTCGCGCCTGTATTTCGTCGACAGCCTGCGGCAGATGGGTGCGAAGATCGTGCAGTGCGATCCGCACCGCGTCGTCGTCACCGGGCCGAGCCAGCTGTACGGCGGCGATTTCGCGTCTCCCGACATCCGCGCGGGGATCGCGCTCGTGATCGCCGCGCTTGCGGCGCGCGGCACTTCGCGGATTCTCGACGCCGAAATCATCGACCGCGGATACGTGGCGGTGGAGCGCGAGCTTTCCGCGCTCGGCGCGGCGATCGAACGCTGCTGAACCCCGCATCCGGAGAAAGCGAAACGCCGAAGGCGAGAAAGAGAAACGGATTTCCCGGCACCTGTCCAAATTCCCCTCGAGGCCCATATGTTCGATACCAGCTTGAAGACATACGGAGAGGATGTATTCTCCGAGCGCGAGATGCGCGCGCATCTCCCCAAAGACGTCGCGGCGAAGTTGATCGCGACGATGCGAGAATCCCGCTCGCTAGATCCGTCCATCGCCGATGCCGTCGCGCACGGCATGAAGGAGTGGGCGCTTTCGCGCGGCGCCACCCACTTCACCCACTGGTTCCAGCCCATGACGGGCGGGACCGCGGAAAAGCACGACGCCTTCCTCGAGCCGGCCGGCATTGCGCAGGCCGTCCAGAAATTCAGCGGCCGCAATCTGATCGGCGGCGAGACGGACGCCTCCAGCTTCCCGTCCGGAGGCCTGCGCTCCACTTTCGAGGCGCGCGGCTACACCGCGTGGGATCCGACAAGCCCGGCGTTCATCAAGCGCCACTCCAACGGCGCCACGCTCTGCATCCCGACGGCCTTCTGCTCCTACACCGGCGAAGCGCTCGACATGAAGACGCCGCTCCTGCGCAGCATGCAGGCCGTGGCGCGCGCAACGTCGCGCTTGATGGAGAAGTTCGGCCGCGAGCCTTCGCACGTGACGATAACGCTCGGCGCGGAGCAGGAATATTTCCTCATCGACCGCTCGTTCTACTTGAAGCGCCCCGATCTCCTGCAGACGGGCAGGACGGTGTTCGGCGCGGCGCCCGCAAAGCACCAGCAGCTCGACGACCACTACTTCGGCGCGATACGCCCGCGCGTGCTGAAGTTCATGACGGAAGTGGAAGAGCGCCTGTGGGCGCTCGGCATCCCCGCCAAGACCCGCCACAACGAAGTCGCGCCCGCGCAGTTCGAGCTGGCCCCGATGTTCGAAGACCAGAATCTCGCCGTCGATCACAACATGCTCGTGATGGAGACGCTGCGCCAGACCGCGGAAGCCCACGGCCTCGTCTGCCTCCTGCATGAAAAGCCTTTCGAGGGCGTGAACGGCAGCGGCAAGCATTGCAACTGGTCGATCGCCTACGGAGACAAGAATCTGCTTTCGCCGGGCGACAATCCGCGCGACAACGCCATCTTCCTGACTTTCCTCTCCGCCGTGATCCGCGCCATCGATCTCCATGCGGACATGCTGCGCTTCTCCACCGCGGGCGCCGGCAACGACCACCGCCTGGGCGCGAACGAAGCGCCGCCGGCCATAATCTCGATTTTCCTTGGCGACGAGCTTTCCTCGGTGATGCGCGAGATCGAGACGGGCGAAAAGCAGGAAGGCGCCCACAGAGACCGCGCTTCCGCAATGAAAGTCGGCGTCGATACGCTGCCTCCGCTGCCGCGCGATACGACCGACCGCAACAGGACGAGCCCGTTCGCCTTCACGGGAAACAAATTCGAATTCCGCGCCCCCGGCTCTTCGCAGAACTGCGCCGCCAGCCAGACCGTCCTCAACACCATCGTGGCCGAATCGCTCGACGCGATATGCGACAAGCTGGAAAAGCGCGGCGGAGATTTCAATTCCGAGCTCCAGCTTCTCCTCCAGCGCCTCATCAAGAAGCACAAGCGCGTGCTCTTCTCCGGCGACGGCTACGGCGATGAATGGCCCAGGGAGGCGGCGCGCCGCGGCCTCCCCAATCTCCGCGACACGCCGGCGGCCATCGCGCCTCTCGACGATCCCGCGAACCGCGAGCTCTTCTCGCGCTACGGCGTGCTGAGCGCCAGCGAAATGTCCAGCCGCCGCGAAATCGCCTCCGCCGACTACGCCAGCCGCATATTGATCGAAGGCAAGGTCGCGCTCGAAATCGCGCGCTCCATGATCCGCCCCGTCGTGGCCGACGAATTCAGCCGCCTCGCCACCGCGATAGGGCAGGCCAAGCGCGACGGCCTGAAGGTCGGGCTGCGCGGCCTCGGCGCGCTTTCGCAGAAGCTCGGCGCCGGCCTCGACGATCTCCACGTCAAATGCGAGCGCCTCGACAAGGCGATCGCCAAAGGGGAGCCTGCCGCCATCCGCAAGACGATGGACGCCCTGCGCAACACCGTCGATCGCCTCGAACTGCTCGTCGATGACGGCAAATGGCCGCTCCCGAAGTACCGCCAGATGCTATTCGTATATTGAAGCCCCGCGCTTCCCCGTTCAAGGAAAACACAATACGCCCGTGCCATGACATTCGATGAAATCGTGAAGACGCGCCGCAGCGTGCGGCGCTACAAGAAGGATGTGCCCGCCGACGCGCTCGTCGATCAGGTCGTCGCCGCCGGTCTCGCCGCCCCGACGGGCCGCAAGCAGCAGTCCAGCGTGATCGTGCGCATCGAAGATCCCGCGCTGCGCGCGGAGATCGTCGCCGAGAATGCGCGCATCATGGGCGCGCCGCCTTCCCCGGACCGCGGTCCGGATCCTTTCTACGGCGCGCCGGTCATGCTGCTCGTCATCGCAGACAAATCGAAATCCACCGCCGTTTACGACGGCTCCCTCGCGCTCGGCAACATGATGCTCAAGGCGCACGAACTCGGCCTCGCCAGCTGCTGGATCCACCGCGCCAGGGAGGAAATGGAAGGGCCGCTCGGCGCGAAGATTGTTTCGCGCCTCGGCCTCGAAGGCGAATGGATCGGCGTCGGCCATCTCGCGCTGGGCTATTGCGACGGCCCGCTGCCGCCCGCCTACCCGATCCGCCAGGACCGCTACCGCACGCTCTGATGCCGTGCGCGGCTGCGCCGCGCACCGCCCGGAGGGCGCCGGCCAGGCAGGCAGGGCGCTTTCCGGGCGCTTTGTTTGCAGCCCCGGAAAGCATTGCCCAGCGCGACGCCACGGCTCCAAACGGCCGGAGACATCGCGCGGGCGCGCAATGACGCGCGAAAAAATTTTTTTTCGCCCCCGTTGCACGAAATCCGTATTTTATGCTAAAATATCGGCGACCAGTTTGAACGAGAGAGAACCACGAAGCCATGCCAGCGGCTGAAAACGACCCCGGCGCACGCGACTTCGCAGTCGCAGCAAGCGCACCAACCGGCGCTTGCGCGTCGCCGCCGTGACGCATGGACGCATCCGCCTCGCGACAGGCCCCGACCAGGCCTGAGGCGCTTGCCGCCAACCGACCATACGAGAGAAACAAACCATGAAAACGAGAGAGACACGGGAGCGCTTCGCCGCTCCGCTTGCGACGCCACGCCGCGCCGCACTTTGATCCTCGCAAGCCGGCACGCCAGGAGGGCGCGCATCACGCGCGCCCTCCCGGACGCGCGCGCTTGCCTTCCGCCTCCCGCGGCTCTTCTCCAGCCTCACCCTTTTCGAAGATCGATAACACCAACAAAAAGGATACACACCATGAAAAGAGCGATAGAAACTCTGTTTCGATTAGTTGCGCGCCCATCGCGCACCCTCGCACTACTCCTCGCCGCCTGCACAACGGTGTTAGGCCTAGGGGTATCCGCAGCCGATTATACAGGCACCGACTACGCGCCATGGTCCTATTCGGCGCGTTGCGTCGTCTGGCGCGCTACTTCCGGCCAGCTATTCCATAAAAGTACGATTGCTGATGTTGCTGCCGATGGCACAATCGGAAGCTCTTACGATTTGGACACAACAGGTCATCCATGGCAGGCGTTTGCAAGTAATGGCGGAAGCAACTACACCGCTCCGGGTCTGACGCTTGTATTTGATAAAGCAGGGTACAATGGCTCATCCGATGCCCAGTTTGCTCCGCTGTCGTTTGGCGGCCTCTGGGTCAAGGTGCTACAGGCCACAGATACGCCCTATTGCATCACTGATAATAAGACCGATGGTACCACTCGCACAGTCGAACTTGGTGCTACAGGCGCATCAACGTACTTCAAGTTTGAAAAGTCGTTCACATTCGATCGTAACTCGCCAACGACGGTCAAAGGCACCGCGACAGTCGATATCGCTAGTGGAGCAACATTCACAATCAATGCTCGAGCCAACAAGGGTGCCGTTGTCGAAAGCGGCAATACGCTTGTTCTTACCGGCTCGGGAACATTGGCCGTTGGCAGTGGCTTGACCGTTGGTGGCACGCTTGATATTTCTGCCGCAACTGTGCCGACCATCAACGGCGACGTGACGCTTTCCTCTGGAAGTACGCTCGTTCTCCCGTCCGGCACGGCGCTTAATGAAACGATTTCGATCCCGCTTGCCACATCTGTGACGGCAGGCGGACTTATTTCGGTGAAAATCGGCAGCAACGATCCTGTTCTTGTTATGCCGACCTTTGAAAATGGCGCAATTACCTTCCTTAATACCAACGTTGAATTTGTGTACCACAGCACCGATACTTATCCCACGACCATACCTGCCAATGGATGCATCTACATTTTCGAAGGCGGAGAGACGTCCGAAGCGGCCACAACGTTCACAGGCGTGACCGTGAACGGTACGCTCAAGACGCGCGGCTATGTCAACCTGACCGACTTCACGCTTAATGTCGGAGGAACGCACGAGGTCGTTTCCGAGACGACTACCGTGACGGCGGCATGGAATAGCTCACAAAATTATGGCTATGTGAGCGGCAATATAACAATTGATGCGGGTGCGACATATGCGGTTACGCAGACGGATACGATCAACTGGGCTAACAGCGGCGTCCAGACAATCAACATTTACGGTACGCTCGCGCTCGGAGAGCATCGCTGGTCGATCATGGGTGTCGCCAACTGTGTCTTTAATCTCTATCCGGGTGCCCGCATCACCGGTACGGGTGATGCAAACGGCCTTCTCGATCTTTTCGCTACAACGAGCAAGTTGAATTGCTATGCCGGTAGCGCCGGCGGCGATATCTATGTCGAGGGACGGTTAAAGACGCGCAACGCCAATACACCGATTTGGGTTGCCGCAAACACGACGCTTCATCTTCAGGGCGGTCTGACCGGTGGCGGAGTCGCCAAATCCGGAGCCGGCACGCTTGCGCTTTCGGGCGCTATTGCCAGCACGGTGGCAAATTCTTCCGTCACAGACGGCACGTTCGCTCTTGTCGATGCGACGGGGACGGCATTGCCGCTTACGGTCAATGCGAACAAGAGCGTGGCGGTCTCCGCTTCGTCAGGTGTTACGGTGCCGCTTAACGTGACGATGGCAGGCGGCTCGAGCATTACGGTTTCGGGAGCAGGAACGGTCAACGGCACGGTTGCGATGAATGCGCTTCCCGGCACGACAACCGATCTCACCGCCGCGTCTTGGGCAGGAACGGTCTCTCTCGCCGCGCTTTCTAATCCCGCAAATGTTTCTGTGCTCACGAAGTTGGGAAGTGCAAATTCTACGCTTGTCTTGAACGGCGTTTCATCGTCCGCCTACATTGCGGCATCGGGGAACACTACGTACACAATCGCCTGCCCCATTCGCCTTGACGGAGCGGTGGTGATCGACAACGGGTCAAGCGGCTCGACAATCAATCTCGGCAAGATTTTCGGTACGGGCAATCTGACAATCGCCGAGTGGAATGGATGCTCGTCGATTAGGTACAATCTCAATGCCGTAGATATTGATAATTACTCCGGCACATTGACACTCGCCAACAATAATTTGCGTGCAGCAGGCGGGACGATGACAATCGGCATCGGCAACCTCATCAAATCCAATGCCGCCGTGGGAAGCGTCATCCTTCCGATAACTACAACGGCTGTGGCAAATACGACTGGGACGATTGCCTACAACTTCGATGACGGGAAGGTGAATGGAACGACAAAGGATCTTTGCGTTGATACCGTGAATGGTGTATTTGGCGTTTGCATCGCAGCTGCCAGCTATTCCTCAACCAAGTATGCGACCGTGCAGGCGGCCATCGCCGCGGCGGAACAGGCGAGCCAGACTTACGCCGCCGTCACCATTCTCGACGCGACGGCCGAATGCCCGAATGAATACTACATCGACAACGGCACGCTGAAGAAGAAGCCCGCTTCCATAACTGTCGGCGAAAATGTCTATTATTACACCACCATATCGGCGGCGGTGCAAGATACCCTTCCTGCGCCGCTTGGAACCCACTCCGACTACGACTATCTCACCATCTACGAAAGCAACGCGGCGGTGTCGATGATGGATTACACGCTCAAGATTGCCACCGCGCCCGGCGTGGAGGGTGTGAAGGTTTCTCTGCCGGCTGTATTTACTACTACCGAATACGCCGTTTCGTCTGCTTCAGGCGATACTTGTACGATTTATTCGGTTGCCGTGAATCCCAAGACCTATCGGTGGAAGAGTGCTGCGACTAGCTCGCTTTGGACGACCGCTTCGAATTGGGAATTCCAAGACAATGAAACGTGGACGAGCGCACAGCGCTATCCGGGCGACGGCACGACGGGCGACTCCGTCGTCGTGGCGGACGATACGTCCATTCAGCTGGTTCCGGCCGTGACGCTCGCTTCGTTGCAGGTGACGGGCGGTTCGCTGGCACTCGCGATTCCGAGCCAAGGAGAGGCGACAACATTGACAGCTTCCGCTATTACGCTGTCGGGCGCTACAGCTTCGATTTCCGTGACGGATGTGACGCTGAGTCCCGTGCCGACGACATCTGTCGCCAACTCGTACGTGAAGGAGACCGGCGATACGACGAAGACGTACGCGGTCGATGCGTACAACACGGTGACGTTCGCGGGGGCGAACATGACCGCCACGAGAACGGACGGTCGCGGCGACGCGATCAAGGATGGCGACACGATTACCTTCACCGTCGCTCCCGAAAGCGGCTATGCCGTCACCGGTGTGACGGCGACGAGCGGCGAAGTGACGGAATCGGACGGCGTGTATTCCTACACGGTGACGCAGGACGCGACAATCACGGTGACGACGGTATCTACGGCCGTGACGTTCAGCGAAGTCGAGTTCGACTACTACGTCGGTTATGGTTCGGCGAAGTCCGTGACGGCAAAGGTGACCGGCCAAGTCGAGGAAGGCACGGCGTGGACGCTGACCGTTGGCGGGACGGCGTATGCCGGCGGCGTTTACGACAGCGCGACCGGCAAGGTGACGTGGACGCCCGAGGGCGGCATAGCGAATCTCGCGGCCGGCCAGGCGCTGAGCTACTCGATCGCGGCAACCGGCGGCAGCACGGGAACGCTGGCGGATCAGCAGACGACGGTAGGCAACGTGGTCGGTGGGTGGATCGCGGAAGACGCGGCGCACAGCGGCACGGGAACGTGGTCGCCGAATGCGCCGGTGTTCGGCGAGGACGATCGTGCGGCGCTTTCCGGCGAGACGACATTCACCGCGCGCGCTCAGGCGTCCGGAAAGGTGACGCTGACGACGGTTGTGAACTTCGGCAACGATGCGGATCCCACGATTGAAATCGATGCCGACGCAAAGGCCGCGATCAAGGTCGAGAATAATTCGTTCAAGATCTGGACAAAGACGACGTCTGAGGGCGGAACGGGGGCAACTGCCGATTGGCTGACCGTCAGCGGCGCAACGCCGGATCTGTCGGCTGATTCGAGGGTTGTCGTCACGTTCGATACCGATGCGAAGACGTTCACCGTCTCGGTGGATGGAGCTACGCTTTACTATGGCGAGAGCAATGCGAATACCTCGTTCGCATTCGCGAGCGACGGTATTGCCATCGGCTCCGTTCAGTACAAGGGTACGGGCTCGTTTACTTCGCTGACAGGCGAATACACGACGACCGACATCGCGCAAACGGTCGATGGCAAGGGCGTCGTCGTCGCGAACTCCTTCATCAGCGGCAACGCGGCGCTGCGCGCGATGACGATTGAGGAGGCGACGGCGGCACTTGCGCCGGATGCGGCCGCCACGTGCGGCAACGGCCTCAATTACTTCGCCAACTATGCGCTGGGCCTTGACCCGACGAAGGCGGATGACAAGCCGATTGTCGATGTGACGACCGACGCGAACGGCAACTATGTCTTCACGGTAAAGCATCCGGTTTACAATGCGCAGGGCGAGATCGCCGGTTATGAGGAAATCAATGCGGCGGACAACGTCACGACGACGGTTACGCTGAAGTACGGCACGGATGCGAATACGCAGTCGTGGGAATCGGCAGAAGGGACGTCGGTTGCGCCGAATGCGTTGCCGTTTGGCGAGAACAACAACGTCCTCTACTACAAGGCGGATGTGACGATCGGCGCGAAATAAGGCGCGCACTGTGAAAGCCCCGAAGGGGCGGCACAACGCCGGATGGGGTGCAGCGCAAAGCCCCGAAGGGGCGGCACATAAATAGCCGGGGGTGAGCGCGCAAAGCGCGCGCAACCCCCGGATTTCGTTCGAAGAACGACCGAACCCCGAAGGGGTGGCACAATTACTCCGACGATATTGGAACACCTATTGTGCCACCCCTTCGGGGTTCGAATAAATATTGCGCCAACACCGTGGGTTCCGCATGCTTCGCATGCTCTACCCCCGGCTATTCATGTGTCGCCCCATTCGGGGCTTTACGCTACACCACCGCGCGACCGAAAAAGCCCCGACGGGGTGGCACATATATAGCCGGGGGGGTGAAGCGCGCAAAGCGCGCGCAACCCCCGGTATCGGCACAAAAGAGGATCGAACCCCGAAGGGGTGGCACAACGCCGGATGGGATGCAGCGCAAAGCCCCGACGGGGCGGCACATTTATAGCCGGGGGTGAAGCGCGCAACGCGCGCGCAACCCCCGGTATCGGCACAAAAGAGGATCGAACCCCGAAGGGGTGGCACAATTGCCCTGGCGATATTGAAACGCTCGTTGTGACCCGTTGTGTCATCCCTTCGGGGTTTGATCGTTCTTCAAACGATTTCCGGGGGTTCCGCACCGGGGGTTCCGCACCGGGGGTTCCGCATGCTTCGCATGC
>DEWI01000025.1:20424-20555 GCA_002363575.1 Verrucomicrobia bacterium UBA3214
GTCGCCCCATTCGGGGCTTTGCGTTTCACCACAGGAAACTTGGGAATGCAATGGGGAGGGGAGGGGGCGGAAAAAGCTTATCGAGAGTGCATGGGGGAGGAGTCACGGCAAGCGAAAATATGGTATAATTC
>DEWI01000025.1:20612-20804 GCA_002363575.1 Verrucomicrobia bacterium UBA3214
TGTCGATCTACCGCTCCACAGGGCCGGAGAAACGGGGTCGCGGAGCAAACGAACATCGTGAGGTTGAAATGGAAAGACTGAATGTCAAGCCGGCGGGATCATGCATGTGGGACGCCGCGTCGCTCGGCGAAATAATGCTTCGCCTCGATCCCGGAGACGGGCGCATACACACCGCGCGCGATTTCAAGGTCT